>JAFXGC010000089.1 GCA_017513325.1 Clostridia bacterium | reverse complement strand
TTATGCAGAAATTTATAGCTGTACCGTAAGAGATTTCGCTCTCTGCGGAGAGCGACCAAGAAGCTTCGCCTCTTGGAACTCCTGCGCGCAATAGGTATTCCGCGATCTGCGGATCGCGTCTCAGGGCTCTGCCCTGATAACCTGCGACCTTTTTTAAAAAAGGTCGATAAAAACGCGACAGGTGAAGTGCTAAATTATCGTTTAGCGCACAATCCTTCTCTTTTTGGAAGGCTTTTTTCACGCCCGACATTATGCGGCATAATCTGATGGCCGGTGTGTTGTAGAATGGGGGAGAATTTAATTGGCAAAACAATATTTGGAGGATGTCACCTACAGGTGTGTTCCTGCAATTCCCCCACTCTACAAAAAGGACGAATATTATGAGCAACAAATTCACCCAAAAGGCGCAGGCAGCGCTGAACAATTCCCTGCTTCGGGCAAGGGAGCTTGGACATACCTACGTTGGCACTGAGCATATTCTGCTGGGGCTTCTCACTTCAGGCGACAGCATTGCCGCAAGAATACTGAACAACCACGGCGTTACCGAAGAAAAGACCTTTGAAATCATCCGCGAAACTATCGGCATAGGCGACACCTCATTTGTGAGCGCGGCAGATATGACCCCTATGACAAAGAAAATTATCGAAGAAAGCGCCTACGCATCCGCTCGGCTGGGAAACAGCTATATTGGAACCGAGCACCTGCTTATTGCTATTATGAGCGAGCGTGACAGCTATGCCTACAGGCTTATCAGAATGCAGACCCAAGGCACACAGGAGATCAAAAATGATATTTCCGCTTTTCTCGGAGGAGACGCTCCCTCTGCCGATAACGTTAAGGGAACGACGAAAAGTGACAAGGAAAATATCAAAGGAGCTCCAACCCTTTCAAAATTCGGCACCAATCTTTGCAAGCTGGCAACGGAAGGAAGAATAGACCCCATAATCGGGCGCGACAGAGAAACCGAAAGAGTTATTCAGATACTCTCAAGACGCCAGAAAAACAATCCCTGCCTTATAGGTGAACCGGGCGTTGGCAAAACGGCGGTTGTTGAAGGTCTGGCTCAGCGCATTGCCGACGGAGCTGTGCCTGAAAACCTGCGCGATAAGATCATAATCACTCTTGATATCGCTTCAATGGTGGCAGGAGCCAAATACAGAGGCGAATTTGAAGAGCGTATGAAAGGCATAATGGAAGAGGTTGAGCGCGACAGGCGTATAATCCTTTTTATTGACGAAATGCACACGATTATCGGAGCAGGAGGCGCCGAAGGGGCAGTTGACGCAGCAAATATCATAAAACCTGCTCTGGCACGGGGGAATATGCAGCTTATCGGAGCCACCACTATTGACGAATACAGAAAATATATCGAAAAAGACGCGGCTCTTGAGCGACGTTTCCAATCGGTGACAGTGGGAGAACCTACGCCCGAGGAAACAGTTCGGATACTGAAGGGACTCAGAGATAAATACGAAGCGCATCACAAGCTGAAAATATCGGACGAAGCAATAGAAGCGGCTGTTAAGCTTTCAGTGCGCTATATCGGCGACAGATTTCTGCCCGATAAGGCCATCGACCTCATTGACGAGGCGGCTTCAAAACTGAGACTTCTTGACTTTACCCCCAGCGAAAAGGCTAAAAATCTGGAGGAGGAACTGAAAACCGTTTCAGCCGAAAAAGAGGAGGCGATACTCTCCGAAGATTACGAAAGAGCCGCTTCTCTCAGAGATAAGGAAAAAGAGCTGGAAGAACTGCTGAAGGGCGAAAAAAAGCATGGCAGAAGCCATAATAATGCAGTTGTTCTTGAGGGTGACATTGAGGATATCGTTTCCGCCTGGACGGGGATACCCGTTAAAAAAACGGCAGGTGAAGAATCGGCGCGGCTTCTTAAATTAGAGGAGCTTTTGAGGGAACGCATCATCGGGCAAAACGAGGCGGTCAGCGCAGTTGCAAGAGCCATCCGACGAGGCAGAACGGGACTCAAGGATCCTCGCCGCCCCGTTGGTTCATTTATATTTCTCGGCCCCACGGGGGTTGGAAAAACCGAGCTTACCAAGGCTTTGGCAGAGGTTGTGTTCGGAGATGAAAACGCTATGATCAGAGTTGATATGTCTGAGTTTATGGAACCTCACAGCACTTCAAAACTCATCGGGTCGCCCCCGGGATACGTGGGGCACGATGAAGGAGGACAGCTGACCGAGAAAATCCGCCGCCACCCTTACAGCGTAGTGCTTTTTGACGAAATTGAAAAGGCCCATCCCGACGTTTTCAACATCCTTCTGCAGATACTTGAGGACGGCGTTCTCACCGATTCTCACGGCAGAAAAACAGATTTCAAAAACACGGTCATTATAATGACCTCTAACGTTGGGGCAAAAAGCATAACCGAATCGAGAATGCTTGGCTTTGCAAATACTTCCACCGACGAAAAAGATATGCAAAGAGAGGTTATGGACGCTCTAAAGCATACCTTTCGCCCCGAGTTTATAAACCGCCTTGACGAGATAATCGTTTTCAATAAACTTTCCGACGAAAATATCAGAAAAATCACGGTTTTAATGCTTGAAGACGTGAAAAAACGCATTGCAAATAAAAATATTGACATCACTTTTGACGATGCCGTAATAGCCTGCCTTGCAAAAGAGGGCTTTGATTCGGTTTATGGTGCAAGGCCCCTTCGTCGGGCAATCGTGCGAAAAATCGAGGACTCTTTCTCGGAAGAATTGCTTTGCAAAAATATCAAAGAAGGAGATAAGGTCAAAGCTACCCTTGAAAATGATAAAATAGTTTATACCGTGGAATAAGAAGTTAAGAGTATCAGGGGGAGGGGCTTTTATTAAAAGTTCCTCCCTCTTTTGTCACCGTTAAACATAAATGAGTACTAATGTAAACGATAATTTAGTACTGCACCCGTCGCGTTTTTATCGACCTTTTTTAAAAAAGGTCGCGGGTTATCAGGGCAGAGCCCTGAGACGCGATCCGCAGATCGCGGAACACCTATTGCGCGCAGGAGTTCCAAGAGGCGGAGCTTCTTGGTCGTTCTCCGCAGAGAGCGAAATCCCCCACGGTACAGCTATAAATTTTTGCGTAAGCTAAGCCTGGACACCTCATCCGTCTTGCTTCGCAATCCACCTTCCCCTCAAGGGGAAGGCTTGGGTAGGTAAACGATAATTTAGCGTAATAAGGCTTCCCCGGGGGGGAAGCTGGCTAGCACGAAGTGCGGTGCTGATTGAGGCGTCTAGGCTTCATATTTCGTTAGTCTAAGCCCAGACTCCTCATCCACCGCAAGCGGTCCCCGGCGGAATGTCAAGCAAGTGCAACAAAAATTTCTTTAGGAGATTTCCAACCGAGACATTTACGAGGACGATTGTTGATAAGATCAACAACAACGTC
>JAFXGC010000088.1 GCA_017513325.1 Clostridia bacterium | reverse complement strand
TTATTGAGGATTGACGTCTATTTAAATCAACAGAAAGCAGCGAGCTCATAACTTGCTGCTTTTTTTATTTTATTTTTTAAAAACATAAAACATAAACAAAACTTTAACATTTGGGTTGTATATTGTATAATAGAAATGAAGTATCGTCCGGAGGTAATGCTATGTTTAAGATTTTGGTTGTAGAAGATGATAAGGAATTGAACAAAACCGTTTGCTCTTTTTTGAATCACAGCGGATATGAAGCAACCGGTTGCCTTAATGCAACCGAAGCCTATGACGCTCTTTATGCAAATATGTTTGATCTTATAGTTTCCGATATAATGATGCCGGGAATTGACGGCTTTGAGTTTGCCAAAAACGTCAGAGAACTCAGCGAGGATATACCGATCCTTTTTATGACAGCCAGAGACGATATAGCATCAAAACAAAGAGGCTTCCGCATTGGTGTTGATGATTATATGGTGAAGCCCATTGACCTTGATGAGTTGTTTCTCAGAATAGGCGCGTTGCTTCGCCGCGCAAAAATAGCATCAAGCCGCAAGATTGAAATCGGCAGTTTTGTAATGGATGCCGACGAACACACATCTTATCTTGGCGATAAAGAAATATCTCTCACAAACCGTGAGTTCAGTATTCTCTATAAGCTGCTCAGCTATCCCAAAAAGACCTTTACAAGAACTCAGCTTATGGACGAATTTTGGGATGCGGATACAGAAACTGCGCCCCGGGCAGTTGATGTTTATATGACAAAGCTTCGCTCAAAATTGTCCGACTGCGAGGATTTTGAAATTAAAACCGTTCACGGACTTGGTTATAAGGCGGTGATCAAGTGAAAAAGGGAATTTCTGTGAGAAGTGTTCTCAGGTGCGTAAACCACTATTTTGTGTTTTTTTTGCTTGTTGCATTTGTCATCACCTGCTGTACTACGCTGTTTGTGTCTGTTTTAAGGGATAATCTCGGAATAACTTTGACAGGAGAAAACATTGGAACAGCGGCAAAAATAACCTTTTGGAACGTGGCGCTTTTAAGCTTAATATTTACTATTATAGATACGGTACGAAGAAAAATGACCGTCGAGCGCCCTGTGAAGCGAATCACAGATGCAGCAGAGAAGATAATCAAGGGCGATTTTACAGTTCGGGTAGAACCTCAGAGCAGATTCGGCACCGACGAAACTTTTAACCGTATTATTGATTGCTTCAATAAAATGGCAGAAGAACTTGGCAGCGTTGAAACTCTGCGCAGCGATTTTATTGCCAATGTATCACACGAAATGAAAACTCCCCTTGCAGTTATGCAGAACTACGGAATGCTTTTGCAGGCTCCCAATTTATCAGAAGAAAAGAGAATTGAATATGCAAAAGGCGTTGCTGACGGATCACGACGAATGGCAGATATGATGACAAATATATTAAAGCTCAACCGCCTTGAAAATCAGCAGATATATCCCAAGGTGACAGAATTTGACCTTGGAGAGCAGCTTTGTGAATGTCTTCTTGCTTATGAAAACGTGTGGGAAAAAGCCCATATTGAAATAGAAACGGACATAGCTGAGGATGTGAAGGTCAGAGCAGATGCAGAGCTTCTCAGCCACGTGTGGAACAATTTATTTTCCAATGCCTTCAAATTCACTGAAGCAGGCGGGAAGGTAGTTGTTTCGTTGACCGCCACGGAGCGTCACGCCGTTGTGAAAGTTACGGACACCGGCTGTGGTATGTCGCAGGAGGTTGGCGCTCATATTTTTGAAAAATTCTATCAGGGCGACACTTCTCATTCCGTTCAGGGCAACGGACTTGGTCTGGCTCTTGTTAAAAGAGTTGTGGACATTTTGCAGGGTGAAATAGGCGTTGAAAGCGCAGTAGGCAAGGGAACCACATTCACTGTAAGGATAAGGAGAAATTAATATGACCTGGAAAAAGCTTGGCAGAGCGTTGCTCTTTCCTCATATTATCATTATGATAATTCTGATTCCCGTTTCTGTGATGTTTCTTGTTTATTCAATGGTTGTTTTAGGCACGGAGTCGATTGTGGCAATTATCTCATATGTTATTGCCGCATATACTCTGACGGTCTGGTGTGTGAAAATACCACTACTTATCCGATTTTTTCGTGAATTCAAAAACAGTAACAAATATGTGGTTTTGTGGAGCAGTGACACGAGGCTCAGAACGAATATAACCCTTGTAGGAACTCTTGTCTGGAATGGAGCATATGCAATTTTTCATCTTGTTTTGGGTATAATGCATCACTCCTTCTGGTTTTCATCTCTTGCCTGCTATTATATGTTTCTTGCGCTTATGCGTTTTTATCTGGTCCGTTACACTGCAAAAAACGCCCCCGGAAGTGATTTGTATCGCGAAAATCGCAAATACCGCGCCTGCGGCATAGCGCTGCTTGTTATGAACTTAGCACTTGCGCTTATGATATTCTTTATGGTGTATTGGAACAGAACCTTCAATCATCATGAGATTACAACGATTGCTTTGGCGGCATATACGTTTACAACTCTTACCCGTGCAATAATCAATATAGTAAAATACAGAAAATTGGGCAGTCCCGTATATTCAGCATCAAAGGCTGTCAGTCTTGCATCAGCCTGTGTTTCAATGTTGACTCTTGAAGCAACAATGCTGACAACGTTTGGAGGGGAGACAATAGATTTGTTTACCCGAAGGATATTTTTGGGCGCATCGGGAGCGGCTGTTGCCGCATTTATTATCGCGATGGCGATCTATATGATAGTGCGCTCAACGAAAATGCTCAGAGTTCTGAAAACAGAAAAGGAATAGAAAATGGAAAACAGAGAAAAAGAAACCTTTAATTATACCTACTCCGCAAAGGAGCAGAAGGAAATAAAGGCAATAAGAGACAAATATGTTGCACCCGCGGAAAAAGAGGATAAAATGGCGCAGCTTCGCCATCTTGACCAAGGGGTAACCTCAAAGGCAACAACGGTTTCACTTGTGCTTGGTATTTTGGGCGCATTGATCATGGGTTTGGGAATGAGCCTTGTTATGACAGAGCTGGGTACTGTCCTTGGCATAGGAACTATGGCGATGGTGCTTGGAGTTGTTATAGGTGTTGTTGGGATCGGGCTTGTTTGCTCGGCATATCCCGTATATAATCGCGTAATAACAAAAGAGCGCGAAAAAATCGCGCCGGAAATTATCAGATTGACAGACGAACTGATGAAATAAAAAATCCGCCATTGGCGGATTTTTTGTTATTAACCTTCGTATCCGATGAGGAGGCCGCCGTTTTCTGCATAGAATGTGCAGAGGGCACCGCATTCGTTGATTTTGATCTTAGCGTTTGCAAACTCGCTTTTAATAAGCTCGGAGAGGGATTTGGCAGCATCAAGCGCGAGGCAGTGGCCGATAATAACCTTGCCACCGTTGTAGCCGAACTCTTTCATTCTACTAAGGATCTCAATATGAGCATTTTTATCTCCACGAGGTTTTGAGAGCATTTCAAGAGTTCCAACGTCGCTTGCTTTGCCAACTATTCTTAGATTCAGTATTGATGAGATTTTTGCTGCTGCTGCGCTCACTCTGCCGTTGTTGGCAAGATTGGTCAGAGACTTGAGGCAGAAAAGAAGATGGGTTTTCTTCTGATATTCTGCAATCTCAGCGCATATAGTGTCAAAATCCTTTCCCTCGTCAATAAGTTCCTGGATTTTTTTAGCAATAAGTTCCATTTCACCTGCTGTTGAAAGGGAATCTATAACACAAACTTTGCGGTCAGGATACGTTTCCTCATATTCGTCTTTGGCAATTCTGGCTGAATTATAGCTACCTGAAAGGTTTGAGGTGATGGCGATACAGAAAACATACTGTGCGTCGCCAAAGGCGGAGAGCCAGTCCTCACTTGCGGGGCAGGCACTGCCGGAACGACCCTTATAGTTTGAAAGGTATTCAACCATTTCATGAACGTTGAAGCTGTCGTTGTCAACGAACTCTCTTTCGTCCGTGCCTACGGTCAGCGGAACGGAAACCACCGCGCTGTTTTTTATATTGGAAGATGAATCTGCAACTATTTTGTACATATCGTCTTTTCCTTTCGTAAAAAATGCAAAAAAACATAAAATCACACTTAGCTGATTTTACTATATCAGTTTTTGAAAAACCTGTCAAGAGGATTTTAAAAACTCATTGACAATATTGCGATTTATTAGTAAAATATCCATATGGAAAATAAAAACACTATTTATGAAGAAATCAGCTCCTTCAAACTGCCCAGGTATAAGGAGCTGCCAAATATGGGGCTCTATCTTGAGCAGGTCGTGCGATATATAAACAATTGTCTTTCTCCTCTCGGTTGTGTGGAAATCACTCCATCCATGGTCAGCAACTATGTAAAGAAGGGCCTTGTTGATAATCCGGAGAGAAAGCAATATTATGCGCCGCATCTTGCCGCGCTGATGTTTGTTGTTTTGGGAAAGAGAGTGCTTTCAATTGAAAATCTTGGCAAAATGCTTCTGATGATAAAGTCGCAATCAGGCAGCACGGTTTACGATTATTGCTGCGCTGAATTTGAGAACAGATTGCAGTTCGTTTTTGGATTCACAAACGATATCCCTGAAACAGAGGCGGAAAAGACTGAATCAAAAATGATGTTGGATGAAATTATAACAGCGGTTGTTTTTTCAATCCACATTGATTATTTGTTCAGCAAATCAGAAAAATAAAAGAAAAAGCAGGTATTCCATTATTGGAAAACCTGCTTTGTTTTATTCATTTGGCAAATCAAACTGCAAGGAGAAGATATACTGTGTATGCAACGTAGAAGAGGATCCAGAGAATACCGGAAACTCTGCCGAGTTTGCCCTTTTTGTTTGAGACAAGACACCAAACAAACAAAACTGCTGTCATAACAAGAAGGATGATACCGTTCACGATGGATTCGGGGTTAACGGGGATGGGCATAATTGTGCTGGAAAGACCGAGGATGAAGAGCAGATTGAAGATGTTTGAGCCAACAACGTTGCCGAGAGCAAGTCCGCTTTCGCCCTTTCTTGCAGCCACGATGCTTGTAACAAGTTCGGGAAGGCTTGTTCCGATAGCGATGATCGTAAGTCCGATAAACGTTTCGCTCCATCCTGCAGCTTTTGCAATAACAACGGCATTGTCAACAACCAGATCGCCGCCGAAGATAACGGCAGCAAGACCGCCGACGATGAACACAACGCTGAGCACGGGATTGAGGGTTTTAACTTCGTCATCTGCAGCAACTCTGTTTTTAAGAGCGCTGCCAACAACCCAAGTAAGATAAGCAGCCATAATAAGCAAAACGATGATACCGTCGATACGGCTGAGGCCGGAACCAACAACGAGCATAACGAGAATAACAACACTTGCAATAAGGTTAATGGGGAAATCGCGCTTCATAATGTCGCGATCAAGTTCAAAAGGTCTGATAGCTGCGCAAGCGCCTACAACGACAAGCATATTGAAGATGTTTGAGCCAACAACGTTGCTGATAGCGATTTCGTTGCTTCCTGCGATGCCTGCAGTGATGCTGACAGCAGCTTCGGGTGCGCTTGTACCCATAGCAACGATAGTGAGACCGATAACAACTGAGGGGATGCCAAGCAGTTTAGCAACGGATGAGCTGCCGTCTACAAAGAAGTCGGCGCCCTTGATAAGAAGAACAAATCCCACCAAAAGGAGAAGAATGTTGATGAACATAGTTTTTTATTCCTTTCTTTTTTCTACGCGCAGTCTCTCAGGCATAAAAAAAGGAGACTCTTCACTGCGCGACAAAGCACAGCAAAAGTCTCGTTTCAAAACAAAGAATGTTTCGGGCACGATCCGGTAGAAAAATCTACGAGCTGACGAATCGCGCCGTGGCTTACACCACGCCCTACTCCCTTTTACTGCTATAAGTATACCCCCATATTTTGTTAAAGTCAAGAACATTTTTTTACAATATTTTCATCTGTTCGAGGGAGATTTGTGGTAGAATTATAGAAAGACTTCCCTCACGGAGAAGACAAAAAATAAAAGGAGCAATGTATGGAACTAAAAGGATTAAAGGCCAATTTCCTTGGCGACAGCATCACAGAGGGCGTTGGAACGTCTTCTCCCGAGCATATATATCTGAACGTGCTCAAGGAGAGCTGCGGACTTGCAGAGGCTCGCAACTACGGCATCGGCGGAACCCGTCTTGCA
>JAFXGC010000087.1 GCA_017513325.1 Clostridia bacterium | reverse complement strand
TACCGCTAAACGATAATTTAACATAAAAGGCCTTCTCTTTTATAAGAGAAGGCCAACTATCAGTTTTTCACAAGGATTCTGTCGATTGAAACAACGTACATTTTATGGAAATCGCCGTTTTTATATTCGTTCATAACGGCAGGATCCACTATGTTTTCTTCAAGAAGGGGACCTGCATACATTTTTGTACATTCCATAATAATATTGGCTTCTTTAAAAGCGGTGCATCCGTCGTTGACGGAGAATGGGGTGAGCCCTGCTTCTGCTATTTTATTGCATTCTCTTCCGCTTTTCGTTCCGCAGATTCTGAGAGCTTCTCTGTATTCCTCTCCGAAAAAAGATAGAGTCATTTTATCTGTTTTTTCAAGAAATTCGTATGTATATCTCTGAGGGCGCACGAAAACAAATGCCACGTTTTTTCTCCAGAGCACGCCCAGTCCGCCCCAGCTGGCAGTCATAGCGTTGGCTTTTCCGCCTGCTTCGGCGCAAACCAGCATCCATTCGTTTCCTATCATATTGAACGTATTTTTGTTCAGTTCTTCTGCTTTGATGTTTATGTAACTCATATTATCCTCCCATAATTCTTGCGTATATACTAATTGTACTACATCGCGTCGCTTTTTTCAACGGGATGAAGCCTAAAGTTTATTTTTTATCATCATTTAGTTGTTGATTTGAACATAAATGTATGATAAAATGTATTCTGTATTATTATATATTAAAGAAGGTTTTAGTTTATGAACTCCAAGAAAATGTTAGTTCCCGTTATGGCAATAGTATCTGTGTGTCTCGCTGCTCTCGGATTTGCGTTTCTTCTCATTGCGGCGCTCACAGAATATGACGTTTCCATCGGGCATTTTGAAAATAAAGCAATTTT
Source organism: Clostridia bacterium (assembly GCA_017513325.1). Lineage (GTDB taxonomy): Bacteria > Bacillota > Clostridia > Oscillospirales > CAG-272 > Avispirillum. The sequence continues at coordinate 4,808 of JAFXGC010000087.1, read as the reverse complement.
TGCCACACTTGCATATGCCGTTTGCATAATTGGCGTGATCGCAGCGGCGGTTTGCGCATTTCTTGTTCGCGGCAACAGAATCAGCCGCGGCAAAAACGCAGGAATTTTCCTCAGCTTCACGTCAGCGCTTTCCGCAATACTGATGCTTGCGTGCGTTGTTCTCACTTTTGTGGATAATATCATCGCGCAGGAAGCGGCAATTCCCGGCACAGCCATGAATATGGGAATGGTTCACTATCTCAGTATGCTCACAGGCGTGCTTGGCGGAGCCGCCCTCGTGCTTTTCGTTTTCTATGGTTCATACAGAACAAATATTTCCCAGATCCTTTCCTTCTGTATTCCGGTATATTTCGTTTTTGAAACGCTTATTCAGTATTTTGACAAAACAACTGCGATAAACAGCCCTCTCAAGATCCTTGTTCAGCTGGCATTTGTTTCATATGCAGTGTTCACCACCTTTGATGCAGGCGTTTATATCGGCAAGGAAAAGATTCTTCCCAGATATGTTTTCTCATGTATGGCGGCCGTGGTTATAGGCGGAAGCGTTTCTCTTGCAACTCTTGTTTGCCAGTTTGTCAGCCCACAGAGTTTTGGCATTTCTGTGGTTGAAAGCTGTCTGGCTTGTTCATTGTTCCTGCTTGCAGCTGCAAAACTGCATCATATAGCTTTTTCCATCAAACCTGAAAAGAAAGAAGAGCCTGCCGTTCAAACAGAGCAGGCAGAGGAAACTGTTAATGAATAAAGATCCTGAAATGATAGAGGTAAAGCGCAAAACCGCTTATCCCTACTGGGCGGCGGCTGCAGTCTGGGTGATTGCCGCTTTGTTTTTCCCTATGTATAAGGTGTTCCATTTTGTTGTGATAGCTGTCCTCAGTGCTGCGGCAGGGGTTATCACCTATAAAATAAAGCCTTATTATATTTCCATTGAGCCTGCGCCCAAAAAGAGATATATGACAAGCGATAAAACTGCTGATGAAATTTCCAACAGTCTGCTTGACACCGCTGACAGTCTTGCTTCTTTGCACAAGGCGGCATCTCCTGCTCTCGCGGCTGACGTTGCAAGCATAAGAGAAACTCTTGAAAAGATTGCAGAGGCAGTTCAGGGCGATCCTGAAGACGTGAAACAGTGCAGAAGGCTTGTGAATTATTATTTGCCCACAGTTGAAAAGCTGGCGGAAAAGTATATTTATCTCAAAAATAACGGAACTGATGAAAAGAACGTTTCAGATTCGCTTTTGGGAATAGAGGGAGCTTTCCGCAGCATTGATGATATGCTGAAAAAGCAGCTTGACGCCCTTTTTGCAAACGATGCCCTTGATATTGAAACTGACATCACCGTGCTTGAGGCGATGCTAAAAAATGATAAACTTAACTGATCGAAAGAGAGAATACAGCAATGGAAGAAAAGAAATTTGAAGGCGAAATGCCCACTCTTGTTTTTGACGAAACAGCAACTGCAACTGCTGAAGCCCCCGTTGAAGAAGTAAAGCCTGAGGTTGCACCTGTTGAGCTAGAAGAAACCCTTTCCGAGGAAGAAATGAAGGTTGTTGAAAGCTTTGCAGAAAAAATTGATATTAAAAACAGCGCCGCTATTCTTCAGTATGGCGCATCTGCTCAGCAGAAGATCGCAGATTTTTCAGAGAGCGCACTCTCAGGTGTTAAAACAAAGGACCTTGGTGAGGTCAGCGATATGATAACAGATCTCACACTTAAGCTTAAAGATTTCACAACAGAGGAGAAAAAAGGATTTTTTGATATTTTCAAAAAGTCCAGAAACAAGATCGAGGCGCTCAAGCTGAGATATTCCTCTGCTGAAAAGGCAGTTGACGGCATTGTGGAATCCCTTGAAAACCATCAGATAGTGCTAATGAAGGATATTGCTCTGCTTGACAGAATGTACGATATGAACCTTCAGTATTTCAAGGAGCTGACAATGTATATTGCGGCAGGCAAAAAGAAGCTGAAGGCGGAGCGCGAAACAACCCTTGCCGAAATGAAGGCAAAGGCTGAAAAAACTCAGGCGGCAGAAGATGCTCAGGCGGCAAACGATTTTGAAAATCAGTGCGTTCGTTTTGAGAGAAAGCTTCACGATCTTGAGTTGACACGCACTATCTGTATGCAGATGGCTCCCCAGATCCGTCTTGTGCAGAACAATAACACTATTATGACAGAAAAGATTCAGAGCGTTATCGTTTCCACAATTCCCCTCTGGAAAAATCAGATGCTTCTTGCTCTTGGCATCCAGCATTCAACTGAGGCAATGGAAGCTCAGCGCGCTGTAACCGATATGACAAACGAACTGCTTCGCCGCAATGCTGAAACTCTGAAGCAGGGCACGATCGACATTGCAAAGGAAAGCGAGCGCGGTATTGTTGAAATGGAAACACTTCAGTATACAAACCAGCAGCTTATTGAAACTCTTGACGAGGTTCAGAAGATCCAGAGCGAAGGCAAGGCAAAGCGTGCAGAGGCAGAGAAAGAGCTTGCGCGCATTGAAGGCGAGCTGAGAAGCAAGCTTTTAAATAACAAATAAGAGGCAAATAAATTGGAATTTATAAAGAAAAACAGAAGCGCGGCGGCACTTATTCTTGTTGTTGTGATAGTTCTGTCAGTTTTGTTTGGAAGCTGGAGGAGCGTTTCCGGCATAGCAAACGAACTTGAAAGGGAATTTACCAAAAAGGATAAATACGGAGAAACTGTCAAGGGCACTTTTGATGCGCTTATAATGCATATCAATGTTTTCGTTTCTGAATATGAGGCGGTATTGGGGGCTTGTCCTGAAATAACGGCATTGAGGGAATATGCCGAACTTTCAAGTGAAGACGGAACAGAATCTCCTGCTGCCTTTACCGATGTTGATTTTATCAGAAATTCGGCAGTTCTGATGCATCAGCGTCTTGATAAATCCGGTAATTATACGGCTGAGGCGAAGGCGGCTTACGCAGGAATTGACAATGCGGTTTCAATTTTAAAGAAATACGACAGCTATAATGCTGCGGCAAAAAAATATAATGATGCAGCTGAAACCATTGGCGGCAGTCTGTTCGGGCTTCAGCGTGCAATAGAGTTTTAAAATGAAAAGATTTATCAGTTTTATTGCGTGCATTGCTGTGATGTACGCTTTGACGATAACGGTTTTCGGCGCATCAGAAGAGGAAACTATACCGATCCCTGAAATGCCCGAGGATATCTATATTATTGATGAGCCCGGCGCTCTCACAAAGCGGGCTTCCATGAATATCGTCAGAAAAGGAAATCAGCTTTTTGCCATAACGGGCGCGCAGGTAGTTATGGTCATAGTTGACGAAAATAACGATATTGAGCTTGGTCTGCTTGCTCAGCAGATCCTTGAAAGATGGGAGATAGGCTCCCATGAAAGAGATAACGGCTTCGTTATAGTTATAGATTTTAACCGCGGCAGAGCAAGCTATGCCGTAGGAGAAGGACTGTCGGAACTTTTCACCACAAGTGAGGTCACGAAGCTTATAACAGCCCATGATATAGGCAACGGATTTGCCGATGGGAATTACGTTATGGTTGCTTCCGCTCTCTATAACGACATAGAAAAATCAATTTATAACTATTACGGTACTTATATTGATTCCTGGGACGGAAAGACCTATCATTTCAAGGCAGGATATGAGGTTGAGGATTCCAATGGGGATATGCTCAAAGCAGGAATAAGCGCGCTTGGTCTGGTTTTGTTTTTCGTGCTTGTTATAGTCAGCTCTATCCGTCATAACAAAAAAATGAGCCGTATCCGCGGCTATGAAAAAGAGGGCGGATATAGCGACGAAGAGGAAGAAACCGCTGAAAATGCGGATGAGCCCAAGGATAGCTTTGAAGAACAGGAAGAGCAGGAAGAGTATGTCACCGATGTTGGTGAATATAACACAAACGAAGGTGAGTATAACACCGAGGTCGATGCGGAAAGCTATAACAGCAGCGAAGAATGGAAATACAACTGAAAAGTTGGTGTTTGGTATGAATAAAAAAATATTGTGCATGGCTTTCAGCATAATTATGATGCTGAGTCTTGCGTTTGCAGTCAGCGCAGGCGATCTGCCTGAGCCACCCGAGGCTGTGTACGTGCTTGATGATGCAGGCGTTCTGAAAAACAGCACGGAGCAGTATCTGATAAAGCAGGGTAACGCTCTTTTCGCTATGACGGGCGCCCAGATAGTTATAGTAACTGTTGAGGATAGCGGCTATAGCGATATGGAGGTCTTTGCCTATGACCTTTTCAATGAGTGGGGCATCGGCTCAAGCGAGCTGAACAACGGAGTGCTTCTTGCAATGGAGCCTTCAACGCTCCGAATATGGTGCACCGTGGGAGCAGGTTTGGAAAGGCAGCTTTCAGCCGGAGTTATAAACAGCATCCTTGAGGAAAAGGTGTACCCTCATTATGATAAGGGCGACAGCGACACAGCGGCGGTTTATTTCTTCAACGATATTCATCAGCGCCTTGAAGATATTTACGGTGTGGACACTAATAAGTGGGATGGCAAAACATATAAGTATGCCGCAGGCGGTGTCCCCGGTGATAATAGCTATGAGGCAGAAGAATACGGCGACTCTTCCGGTTTGGAGATCATAGGATTTATTATAATCTTTATATTGATTTATACGGGAATAACCATTCTGAAGAGTGGCGGACACGGCGGATTTATTAATTATTTGTTTTTCGCTTCTCCCCGATTCCATCACCATCACCACCATCATCACCACAGCAGTCACGGCGGCTTTGGCGGTGGAGGCTTTGGCGGCGGCGGAGGTTTTCGCGGTGGCGGAGGCGGCTTCGGCGGAGG
>JAFXGC010000086.1 GCA_017513325.1 Clostridia bacterium | reverse complement strand
CGTCCGCTGTGTGAAGACCTGTTGTGGGTTCATCAAGCAGATATATGGTTTTGCCCGTGCTGCGTCTTGAAAGTTCAGCTGAAAGTTTAACTCTCTGCGCCTCGCCGCCGGAAAGTGTTGTTGAAGACTGACCTATTTTAACATAGCTTAGTCCCACATCGCACATTGTTTTAAGACGTGATGATATCTTGGGAATCTCAGAGAAAAATTCTGCTCCCTCCTCCGCTGTCATTTCAAGCACGTCGGCAATGCTCTTATCCTTATATTTGACCTCAAGAGTTTCTCTGTTATATCTCTTGCCGTGGCAAACGTCGCAAGTGACGTAAACGTCGGGAAGAAAGTGCATTTCTATTTTCTTCACACCGTCGCCTTGGCAGGCTTCGCAGCGTCCGCCCTTGATATTGAATGAGAATCTGCCCGATTTATATCCGCGCAGATTTGCCTGAGGCGTTTTTGCATAAAGCTCTCTGATATCTGTGAAAAGACCCGTATAGGTTGCAGGATTTGAACGGGGAGTTCTGCCGATGGGGCTCTGGTCGATAGTGATGATCTTATCAAGATGCTCCATTCCCTTTATTTCCTTGTGCTTGCCCGGCCACGTTACCGCACCGTTAAGCTCAGAGGCGAGAACTCTGTGGATGATCATATTGACAAGAGAAGATTTTCCCGAACCCGACACGCCTGTTACGCAAGTGAACGTGCCCAGAGGGATGGTTACGTTAATATCCTTCAGGTTATTTTCCTTTGCGCCAACAACTGTCAGGAACTTGCCGTTGCCGCTTCTTCTCTTTTCGGGGACAGCGATCTTTCTTCTGCCGGAAAGGAATGCGCCCGTGATTGAATTTTTGTTTTTCTTGACCTCGGCAGGTGTTCCCTGGGCAACTATCTCGCCGCCGTGGATTCCTGCTCCGGGGCCGATATCTATAATATAGTCCGACTCTTCCATCGTTTCTTCATCATGCTCAACAACGATAACGCTGTTGCCGAGATCGCGAAGCTTTTTAAGAGTTGCGATCAACTTTGAGTTATCTCTCTGATGAAGGCCGATGCTTGGCTCGTCAAGAATATAGAGCACGCCTGCAAGGGATGAGCCGATCTGCGTTGCAAGGCGGATTCTCTGGGCCTCGCCGCCTGAAAGAGATCCGCTTCGGCGTGCAAGAGTCAGATATTCAAGACCAACGCTTGAAAGAAATCCGAGGCGGGCCTTCAATTCTTTTATGATCTCTCTTGCGATCTGCATTTCCATTTCGGAAAATTCAAGTCCGTTTACAAATTCAAGAGCAGCCGTTACGGAAAGGCGGCAGAACTGGTCTATATTAAGTCCGCCAACGGTTACGGCAAGCACTTCGGGGTTAAGTCTTGAGCCGCCGCACTTTGGGCAATCAAGTTCTTCCATAAACTGCTCGTAATATTCGTTATCGTATCCGCCCTGCTCCATTCGCTGAGTGATTGTGTTGATAACACCCTCAAAGGCAGTTCTCTGCGGTCTGAAATATCCGTTAAAGCCGCGGATTATATCATAAGTTTCGGTTCCCGTTCCATAAAGAAGCGCTTTCATTGCGCTATCGGAAAAAGTGGAAAGGGGCTGATCCATTTTAAAGCCGTGAGCTTTTCCCACAGCCTCAATGAGAGGACCTGTCCATGTTTCGGGATCAAGAGTTTTGAAGCCGTTGACAGCAATTCCCCCTTCAAGAAGAGAAAGTGACATATCCGGCATGATCTTTTCCTTGGAAATGCGGCGCATAATACCGATACCCGAACAATGGCTGCAGGCTCCGTAGGGATTATTGAAGGAGAACATTCGGGGTTCAAGCTCGCCAAAGCTGATGCCATGCTCTTCGCAGGCATAGTTTGTTGAAAAGTTTATCTCCTCACCTTCGCCCTCGCGAGGCACTGTTACAACCGTCAACGTTCCGCCGCTTTCGCGAAGAGCTGTTTCAACGCTGTCGTTAAGGCGAGAACGAATATCGTCTTTTATAACAAGACGGTCAATTACGATTTCAACAGTGTGGCGCTGATTTTTATCAAGCTCAAAAATCTCACTGAGATCATAAATGCTTCCGTCACAGCGAACACGAACAAAACCGCTTTTCTTTGCCTGCTCAAAAACCTTATCGTGTCTGCCTTTTTTTCCGCGCACAACGGGGGAAAGAAGCATAAAACGGGTGCCTTCGGGAAGGGACATAATGCGGTCAATTATCTGATCGGTTGTCTGCTGTCTTATCTCCTTGCCGCAGACGGGACAATGGGGCACGCCAAGGCGAGCATAGAGAAGACGGAGATAGTCATATATTTCTGTAACCGTTCCGACAGTGGAACGGGGATTTTTCGATGTTGTTTTCTGGTCGATCGAAATTGCAGGAGAAAGACCTTCAATAGAGTCAATATCAGGCTTGTCCATCTGCCCGAGAAACATTCTTGCATAGGAAGAAAGACTTTCCACAAAGCGACGGTGTCCCTCTGCATAAACCGTGTCAAAAGCGAGAGAGGATTTTCCCGAGCCTGAAAGCCCCGTTAAAACTACAAGCTTATCACGGGGAATAGTGACATCTATATTCTTAAGATTGTGTACGCGCGCGCCGCGCACGTTTATATACTTGGGCATAAAAGCTCCTTGTCGGACCTATAAGTCCTTTATCATTTAATCCTTTTTGTTTTCGGTGGGGTGCGGGGAGGGACTTTTATAAAAAGCCCCTCCCCGCGTAATAATCACTTATTTATTTTCTTCTTTTTCTTCAAGAGCGCGACCTGTGAGGCTGCCTGCAAGGATGATCTTTCTTTCGTCATCTGTGAGGGTGCCTACGTTGAAGGTGTGCTTTGTGAGACGTCCGTTTTCGCTGTGATAGAGATATCCGTCAAAGCTTTCTGCGCCGGAAGCGATAGCCTCGCGAACACCGGGGATGATAACCCAGTCGCCGCAGGAGATTTCGCCTTCGCCATTACCCTTGCACTTGCCGATATCCATTTCATCGCAGCGGAGAGGGAGCATACCCCAGTTGATAAGGTTGGAGCGATAGCGCTTTGTTGCATAGTCACGAGCGATATTTGCCGCGCCGCCAAGAACTCTCTGGCAGGATGCTGCCTGTTCTCTTGCGCTTCCGTCACCGGGGCGAACTGCGCAAACAAGGCTTGCTACGCCGATTGATCCAAAGAGGGCGCCGTTTTCAGCTTCATAAGCCGCAACTGCTTCGCGAAGTGTTTGCTCAACTGTTTCGGAAATGAGGTTTTCATCATATTCCTCACCGTCTGCCTTCTTAGATGTTGCCGCAACTGCATCAGCGCGGTTTACATACTCAGGATCACGACGGGAAAGTGTGAGTCTGGAAAGACGGAAGGGGTTTGAACGGTAGGATGAAGACTCACCGGAGGGGATAAGCTCGTCTGTTGTTGTAACGTCGTCATCAATAACGCTTGCAACGCCGAGAACAACGTTATCGGAGAGCTTCTTCATTCTGGGCCAGTCTACGATATTGGGACCGAACTTCAGCTCAACATCAGAGTCAGGCTTACCGTAACCGAACCAGCAACGGTTTTCGTAGATAGACTTGTCAAATACATATTCGGGCTTGTTGTATGTTACATCAAGCTCGTCAGCCGCTGTGAGCACGCCGCCATTAGCTGCGGTTGCCGCAATGGAACGGGCGTCCATAAGCGCAACGGATGCAAACTGCTTTTCGCCGGGCTTGGAGCCTTCGCGGTTGGGGAAGTTTCTTGTGGAGTGACGGATGGAGAGACCACCGTTTGCAGGAACGTCACCTGCGCCGAAGCAAGGACCGCAGAATGCTGTTCTGAGAGTTGCACCTGCTCTCATAAGATCAGCTGCGATGCCTGTGTCAAGCATACGAACAAATGCAGGCTGAGAAGCAGGATATGCAGAAAGAGCGAAAGCATCGGGGCCGATGGACTTGCCGCGGAGAATGTCAGCAGCAGCGCTGAGGTTATCAAATGTACCGCCGGCGCATCCAGCGATAACACCCTGGTCAACCTTAACTCTGCCTGTTGCAGGATCGATCTTATCTGTGAGGCGGAGTGTTCCGGGAGCAAGACCAAGCTGTGCTTCGCCCTTAAGCTCAACTGCGCGGAGAATATCGCCTGCATTTTCGTTAATATCGCGGATAGTATATGTGTTGGACGGATGGAAAGGCAACGCGATCATAGGCTCAACCTTGGAAAGATCGATTTCAACTGCGCCTTCATAGTATGCCATATCAGCAGGCTCAAGCTTCTTATATGCTTCAGGTCTGCCGTGAACTGTGAAATATCTCTCTGTTTCTTCATCTGTTACCCAGATAGAAGAGAGACATGTTGTTTCTGTTGTCATAACGTCAATGCCGTTACGGAATTCGATGGGAAGATTCTTAATGCCATCGCCAACGAATTCAAGAACCTTGTTCTTAACGAATCCGTCAGAGAAAACTGCGCCGATCAGAGCAAGGGCAACGTCCTGAGGACCAACGCCGGGACGGGGCGCGCCTGTGAGGCGAACTGCAATAACGTCGGGGTTCTTAACGTCATAAGTGCGGGAAAGGATCTGCTTTACAAGCTCGGGGCCGCCCTCGCCGATAGCCATTGTACCGAGAGCACCGTAACGAGTGTGGCTGTCGCTGCCAAGGATCATCTTGCCGCAACCACTCATCATTTCGCGCATAAATGCATGAATAACTGCCTGATGGGCAGGCACGTAGATCGCACCATACTTTTTAGCAGCGGAGAGACCAAACATATGGTCATCTTCGTTGATAGTTCCGCCAACTGCGCAAAGGGAGTTGTGGCAGTTTGTGAGAACGTAGGGCAGAGGGAGCTCTGTGAGTCCTCCTGCTCTTGCTGTCATAAGAATACCAACGTATGTGATATCGTGAGAGGCCAGAGCGTCGAATTTGATCTTAAGATCTTTTTCATCGCCGCCAACATTGTGAGAGGCGAGAATGGAAGACGCCATTGTACCCTTACGGGCAACCTCAGGTGCAGGACCTTCGTTGACAAAAGCGCCGTTTGTATAATAAACGCCGTGTCTTATAAGCTTTACCATTATATATTTCTCCTTTTTGTAAGGTTAAATTCTGAATAATACATTATATCACAAAAAAATCGTCAAATCAACCGGTTATATAAAAAAGAAGAATCGGGATTTGCTATTGGTATGGTGAATTATGGTTTAGCTCTTTGTAGGGGAGGATATCATCCTCCCGCATAAAAAGCAATCATACATTTGATGAAATATTTGTCTGTGTTTCAGACGAGCGGATACTATCCGCCACTACGAGTTTGGCGGATAAATTATCGTTTAGCGGTATAAGCCTTCCCTTGGGGGAAGGGGGACCGCTTGCGGTGGATGAGGAGTCTTGGCTTAAGACCAACAATAAGCGAAGCCCAGACGCCTCATCACTCACTTCGTGACAGCTTCCCCCCGG
>JAFXGC010000085.1 GCA_017513325.1 Clostridia bacterium | reverse complement strand
GCTTTGTTGTATCCTCCGGAGCCTTAGTAGTGTCTTCAGGTTTTGAGGTTACATTCTCAGGTGCTTTAGTAGTATCCACGGGTGCTTTGGTAGTATCCTCGGGCTTTGCAGTGGTATCCTCAGGAGTTTTTGTTGTATCCTCAGGAGTTGCAATAGTACTATCAACTGGATCAACAGCACTACCGTCAACCGTTGACTCATCAGGGTTCTTGTCATTTTCAGACATAGTAGTATCTGTCTTATCTGCAGCCTCTGCTGTAATCAACACAGACATTGCAGGATACATACCAAACTCGTCAGCTTTAGCAACTATTGCTACAGTAATATTGTCACCTCTTGAAACATCAACTGACAGTTTTTCTGTACCAGTCTTTGAATCTTTTATACCATCGTCACTAAGATTCTTAATTATATTCTTATCGACATTAGTAAGAATAACTTCAAAATCAGAAACCTCATCGGAGGACTTAGCAATAATGCTGTACACTCCATTTACTTCAGAAGAATAAGAATAGTTCAGGCCATTCTTATTACCCGCAATAAGGTTTACAGTTGTATTTCCCAAATCAAGTATATAAGGATCATCAGCTGTTCCATTAGGCTCTTCAAAGATAGCTTTGCATTCTAAAGTTTCTTCGCCATCATTGATAAAGCCAATCACAACAGGACTATCGGCATTTTCATCATTGATAAAAAATGTGATAAGATCATTTTCATCAGGTTCAAAAGTTGTTTCATCATAAATAACTTTTATAGCCTTATCTACACAAGAAAAAACTTTGCCTGCTTTACCATAAATCTCATAATAAACTGTGGTTCCGGATTCTGCTTTAATATCAAACTCAGCAACATCTTTGATTTCATAAGGCAATTCAAGACTACCATCGCGTTCTTCCGGAGCATCTGTTTTTAGATCATTAATACTTTCGACTACTGTCTGCTTATAATCATCAGCGCAGAAAAATTCGAATGCATCTTTAAATGTCTTTGCATTGTCTACAGAACCCGTATGAATCATAGCAATAGAATTAAAACGGTCTATTACTATTGTAGTGGGATATGCAAGACCGCTTACAACTTTCTTCCAATCTTCACTACACTTTGCCATAGGGAATGTGATGTTGTTATCAGCTTTGAATGAAGCAACTGCATCGTCATTGTCAGAAGCTTCGGGATTAATAGCAAGTACTTCTATATCTTCACTATATTTTTCATAAGCTGTCTGCAGATAAGGAAATTCCATCTTGCATGGCTGACAACCTGTATACCACAAATTGAGGACTACTGCTTTCTTTTCCTTAAGAATTTCAGAAAGTGTATATTCCTTACCATCAGGATCAGTTACAGTGAAATCAAACATTATACCGCCTTTTTTAATATCAGTCATCTCTTCAAGCAACTCAGCAGAAAGTTTGATTTCCGTTTCCTTCTTTGTTATTTGATAACTTTCTTCAACAGAATATCCTTCAGGAATGCCGTCAAGCACAATGATACTATTTTCAGGAACACCAACATCAATTGATGCTACGCCCATCTTATCGGTTCTATTGAAAGAAATAAGATCTTCTTTTGAGGAATCCTTATAAATATAGATGCCTATATTCTCTAAGGGCATACCGCCAACAGTCTCGATTTTGATTGTGCAATCCTTAATAGAATCATCTGCCGGTGCAGGTTCATCCTTTGACAAAACTACACCCAGAACAATAGCAACGACAGTAACTACGGCAACTATCGCTACTATGCTCCATAACAGCTTTTTATTCTCAATAAGCTTAGAAAAAAGCTGTTTAATTTTATCCATAAAAAACTCTCCTTTAAAACTCTAAGCTGTTTGTTTATTCAACATAACAACAAGCAAACATCCAGCCTATTTCAGAGTTACAACCATCAAAAATATAGTCAGGTGAAGACTCCGTCCACCAGCCTTCACAGCCGTTCTTGATAATATAAATAAGATCGTCATTAAGAGGATAGATGTACAGTTCCTGATCCATATTATCAAAATATGTGGTCAAAATATCTGTGTAATCTTCCTTCTTAACAAATTTGTCACCATCGTAAAAATATTTTCTGATGGGTGCACCTCCGGCAAGTCCATCACCCATAATAACTGTCTGAAGAGAAACATAGGGTGCTCCCTCGCCTAAATGAACATATACTATGGGACCATCTACAGTTCCAAGATGATAGTACCCATCTGCTTCATTCTTTACAAAAACATAATCTTCAGTATTGCCTTCTATATTAACATATGTCAGGCTTTCACCATCTGAAAGCTCAAGAGAAAAAGGCTTGATTTCGCAAATAGTATTGTATTCTGTCCAAGGTTCGTCAGCAACGGATTTCTTCGCATCACCAATTCTTGCAATAGAAATAATACAATCGGAAGCTGATTCAATTCCGTCAACACCAATTACAAAAACTGCTGTTCCGCCACCTTCACTGCCTATATTCGAGCCGGAGACGGAAATTGTAAATTTGTTATCTTTTACTTCAGCTACGCTCTCGCTCTGAACAAAATAAGGAGATCCATAGTATCCAATTACTTTATCTTTACTATCTACAGAAAACTCATATGTTCCTGATTCCTTAGGAACAAACAAGAAATAATTACGTTCTTTTGCTTCCAAGGAAGCATATGTGCTTCCAACATCAATGTTATATGCCTGATACTCTTTATTTTCACCGGAAACGGGTGAGTTTGCATACAGTGATGTAGGTTCTCCACTAACGCCATTCATAAGAACTATTTCAGTGGATGTTTTATCTGCAGAGAGAGTTGCTGATTCTTTATCATAATGGCTGTTTACACTTGAATTGGTAAAAACAAGTTCAATACTATAATCGCTTTTAGGCAACTCTTTCTTTACAATACCATCTTTGTTAACAGGCTGCATTGCAACTTGTGAATCGTTTTGAAGGAATTTAACAATAACGCCCTCCGTGCAAGCGTTTCCCTGCACATCTACAACTTTTACCTGGTATTCAGCGTTTCCGCCTCCGCAGCTGCTAAGTAACACAGTGCATGTAAGCATAACGCCTACAAGCATCAACACTAAGATTCTTTTATAATTATTCATAAATGCATCCTTTCGGAATTTATACAAGGTTCCGAGGGTCAATTACCCTCGGGACCAAGATAATCATAGTAATAGCACATTTTAAGCCAGGATTGTTCTACATCTTCAAATGTATACTTATCCATGATTTTCTGAAGGATTTCTGCAAGACGTTCAGTTACAACAACACAACCATTCAATTCTTCGGGACCTGTTGTTATAATGTCATCAAGATATGTCTTGATTTCATCGGTGAGGTCTTCACCTTTACCATGATAAATGCCGTTAAAAATATCATCAAGCTGATATTCCTCTGCATACGCATCATAGTCTTCGCCCCAAGTATCTTTAAGATACTTTATTGTAGCATCTTTATCATTATTATTCTCACTAAGAATACCGAGAACGTAAAGATCGTTCTCTGTTTTTGAGAAATCAAATCCGCCAAGGTCAATCATACCTTTAACTTTAACAGGATTTCCGTCAGCATCAAGCTTAACTGAGCCATCAGCATTATATGCATCTACTGTACTAATAGGAGAACTGAATACACTTGTGACACCAACAAAATCAACATAAATCTTGCTGCCCTTCTTGCCATCGCCAAGATCTTCATAGTAAATACCATCGTCTCCAAGAACTGCCTTAATGCCGCCAGCTATAACGTCATATATAGCAGAGCCTGTTGCATCAGAATCGTATGTAAAATAACCGGGTGAACAGAGACGGAAATGGTTAAGAGTGGGAGCAATGTATTCAATATCATAATAAATATATCCTACTTCATATACATCCCAGAAAGCTATATTTATAAAGTAAGGCTTACCTGCTTCCATATAATAAACCATAGAAACTTCATCATCATTTGTAAACAGTCTTTCATCAAGTTCATATACAAGAAGCTCTTCACGATTTTCATTGAAAATCCAACCATCAACACCCTGAGATGATTCGCTACGAGATGTTATACGATATACACCGGACTTATCAGGTACAAACTTAGCAAACTTACCTCTGGGCATTATGATGTTCTCATAATAGAAGAAGTTTGTACTTACATCTTTTCCAAGCTTAGCTTCATAAGCAGAGAATGTTGCAAGTCCTTTGATAGGATCCTCAAGTTGCGCATTGTTTGTGCCATACGCCTTGAAATATTTACAGAACTTCATCCACTCTTTATCATCAGCATCGTCAAAACCAACAGCTTTATCAACGATTACAAGAAGATCATACAGTTCCTGGTTTACACTACACACTCCACCCTTTGAATTGGATGTATAGTTACAATACTGTTCTAGCTCAGCTTTGTAGTCATGTCCATCAATAACGATTTCTCCGTTATATAACATATCCCAAATTGTTTTTTCTTCATTAAATTGGGTATATCCCATAAGGTCAGCAAGAAGGATAGGTCCATCCACTGCACCTACATGGTAATAACCATCAACCTCACTAAAGAAAATATCAACATAAGAATAAGTTGAGTCATCTTCGGTAGTAGCAGCTTCTCTGGGAAGATATGTGGGAGTGTCAATTGCAGAAGAATCAATCACACGAACATTCTTAATATAAACTGTGTCGTCGCCAGCACTGTTAGAATCGTCCTTAAGATAGAACATAGCTACCTCATAAACGCCGTCTTCTTCTGCAACAACAGGATAGCAGGATTCCCATTTTTCAACTTCATTTACACCGGAAATTGTGTAGATATCCTCGCCATTAACAATTACTACAAATGTATCAGATCCTGCTTCACTTGACATAAGATAATCGAGACCAAAAGCCTGACCTGCCTTAAGTGTTACATCAGCATAAATAACACCAAAAGAACTATCAATGCCCTTATTGGAAGCCATAAGACAATTTTCACCGTTCTTTTCAGTTGCAATAAAAGGCCAAGCATACTCAGCACTACCATCTTCTGTTTCAGGATGGTATGCAACTTCTATATCTCCGCTATTTATAAGTGCAGAGATATTCTCTGTAGAATCCATTGTGTATGTAGGCTTAGGGTTTACTATAAGTTCTCCAACACTTGTATAAAGCTTCTGCTGATAATCATCGGCAGTCATTACTTCAAAAAGGCTGGTAAATGGGTTTAAGCTTGTAATGGCACCAGACTCTACAAGGCAAATAACTCCATAACGGTCGACAATTACAGATGTGGGGTATCCGCTTATTCCAAATGTATTAGACCATGATGTAGGGCAACCTGCCAAGGGGAATGAAAGTGAAAGATTATAGTTTGCAGGGAACGCTGCTATAGCAGCATCTGCTTCACCGAGAGGGTCGAGAGCTACAATACCCACTTCATCTTTATACTGCTGGTAAGCCTGTTCCATATAGGGGAATTCTGTTACACACCAGCTACAGCCAGTATACCAGAAATTGAGAAGCACCATCTTCTTCTCTTTCAGCATTTCTGAAAGCGTAATTTTAGTTCCATCGGGAGTTGTTACAGTGAAATCATACATAACATCTCCAAGACCTAGTTTAGCTGTTGAGATATCTTCATCCTTTACAAGACTAGACATTAACACAATTTCAGCGTTCTCGCCTTCAAAAGAATAACTTTCCTTAACATCGTATCCCTTAGGAACACTGGAAAGAACGATAGCATATTCTGCTCCTTTAGCCAGGTTAAAGCTAACTTTGCCTTCAGCAGATGTTTTCGCAAAATCAACCATATTGCTTAAATCTGCATTGTCATATATATACACATCAAGCTCAGACATAGCCATTCCACCTGCAGTTTCTACAGTGATAGTATGCTCAACTTTTTCACCTGTAGCTACATTATCAGGATCATTGATAGGATTATCGCCATCACAAGCTGTGACTGTGAAAACTATGCACAAAAGCAAAGCCATGAGCATAAGATTTCTTAAAAATTTCATCATTTAGTCCTCCAAATAAATTGAGAGTGTTTCATAAAGTTACATGATCCAGAAAAAAACAGATACTATAATAAATACCGCCAAGATGAATCCTATAACTACAAGCATAGGTTTAAACATCATTTTTACAGCACTCCAATATGTTCGCCAGATTTCAGATACAGGAGAGGATGTTCCCTTTTTGGTCCAATCCAAACCACCTGAAACGCCGGACATATCAGCAAGAGATCTGCCATCATCCACATAAATAACTTTTTCTTTTTTTTGTTTCTTGATTTTCATATATCAACCAAGCAAGTGACATGCAGCGCAATGTCCGTTTCCATAATCCTTATACTCAGGAGTTACTTCCTTACAGATATCCTTAGCATGAGGACAACGTGTATGGAAACGACACCCTTTGGGAGGATTTGCAGGAGATGGTATGTCACCCTTAAGAATAATACGGTTCATCTTCACATCAGGATCGGGATGAGGGATCGCTGAGAACAATGCTTTAGTATACGGATGGAGAGGATTAGAGAAAATATCTTCTTTTGTTCCAAACTCAACCATTGAACCAAGATACATAACACCAATCTTATCAGAGATATACTTTACAACTGAAAGGTCATGTGAAATAAACACATAAGTCAGTCCCATATCCTGCTGAAGTTTTTTGAGAAGATTTATGATCTGAGCCTGAATTGAAACGTCAAGCGCTGATACAGGTTCATCGCAAATAACGAGCTTAGGATTTACTGACAATGCTCTTGCAATACAAATACGCTGACGCTGTCCGCCTGAGAACTCGTGAGGATATCTTTCGTAATAGTAATCACGAAGTCCGCATTTATCCATAAGATCAAGAACATACTCCTTAACCTTTTCCTTAGGAACTATCTTATGAACCTCAACAGGCTCAGACAAGATGCCACCAACTGTATCTCTCGGGGGCAATGATGAGTAAGGGTCCTGGAAAATGATCTGCATCTTTTTACGGATCTCTCTCATTTGCTTGGAGTTGTAGTCAGTAATATCTTTACCTTCAAAAATAATTCTTCCGCCTGTAGGCTGATGAAGCTTGAGGATAGCTCGACCAAGAGTGGTCTTTCCGCATCCGGATTCACCAACTATACCGAGAGTTTCGCCGGCTTTCAGCTGAAAAGAAACATCATCAACTGCAATGAG
>JAFXGC010000084.1 GCA_017513325.1 Clostridia bacterium | reverse complement strand
TATAAAACAGGAGGGTGAGAAAAATGAAGGTTATATGTTGGGATTTTGACGGAACGCTTGTATATTCCGATCATCTCTGGAGCAGCAGCGTGTTCCGTGCACTGAATGAAACAGTGCCAAAGCACAATATCACTTTTTCCGATATCCGTAGCTGTATGGCAACGGGATTCACCTGGCACACCCCTTATGAGGATTACAGCAGTATGACGGGTGAAAAATGGTGGATTTTTATGAATCGTCATATATACAACTCATATCTTTCTCTTGGAATTGAGCCCCACCTTGCAAAAATGGCAACAGATAGGGTTAGGGATATTATAAAGGAAACGAAAAACTATAATCTTTATCCCGACACAATAGCCGTTCTTGAAAGGGCAAGGGAAAATGGATATAAAAACGTTCTTTTGTCCAATAACTATCCCGATCTGATTGAAGTGTTGGATGCCCTTGATCTCACCCGGTATTTTGATCATCTGATAATCTCCGCACTGGAAGGTTACGATAAGCCCCGCCTTGAGATTTTTGAAATTGCTAAAAATCTGTATCCCGACGGAGAATATATAATGGTGGGCGATAACCCTTGCGCTGATGTAGAGGGCGGCAAAGCGGCAGGGATGAAAACTATTCTTGTGCATAAAGGATATTGTGACGAAGCAGATCATTGCTTTGATGATTTGATGTCGGTTTTGACAGTGGTTTGATATTTGTAGGGGAGGATATTATCCTTCCGTTGCAAAAAAAGCACCCTAAGGGGTGCTTTTTTATAATTTTATATCAATTAAATGTTGTTTACAATTCTCGTATTTCGGCTATTAGTCTCATATAATTTGCAGTATTTTCAGGATTCCCAAAATGGGAAGTCCAATTGAGAGCAAAACTAAAAATATCGTAATAAATGCTTTGAAAAACAGAAACTTGGATAAATCCTCGTCCTTTTGCTTTTTGCTTACGTATGGACTGATATCCGGAGCATCATACCAAAATGGAGGCTCCCATCCCTTTATATCTATGTATATATAGAATATGGCTGTGGGGACAGAAATTACGCCCATAATTATAAGTACGATTCCAACTGTTGTGTTATTGGATTGATTAATGCCGCCAATTATGAGAGCGATAAGCATTAAAGAAACATAAATTATCTCTACTGCAGATAGGATACGGTTTCTCTTTTTTTTTAGCTCTTGCTTGTGGTCTTTGGGTTTGACTACTTTGTATCGTGACATTGTGATTGGCAACCTTTTTCATTTTTGTTTATCCATTCGCTTGGCACAATCGTTGCATCTGTTCAGTTCATCGAGAGGCAGCGGAAGAAATATCTTTTTCAGCTCCGAGCGAATTGCGGCATTTTCTAAATCATCTATGCGGTATATGTTTTCTCTGACAAAATCATCTTCTTCAATAGAAGGCTTGTATCCCTGTGCGCCACATATAACGCAAGTGTTAATATACTTTTTGGATGAAGGGTTCCATTTTTCAATATATTGTGAACGCCCTCTTTTAGTCATTTTACTGTGCGACATAAAAACCTTTGCTGTTCGTTTTAATTCAATAATATTTCATCAAATGTTTTGCTATTGAAATTATAATGCAAACAATTAGTTTTGTCAATCGATTGTGGTAACTTGATGCTACACTTTGCAAAAGCGAAGATTTTTGGACGCTTCGCAGTTTGACCCCAGGCATAGATGAACATAGGCGAAGCGCGGCTTCCGAGCCCTAATGCTATCCAGCTAAAAAAGAACCACACTGATGGGTGGTTTTTATATTAATGGCCTGCTAATGCAGGCGCGAAAATTCATTTTCGCATTTTCGTGGGTTAGTGCTGTGCTTTCTCGTGGTTAGCTTAGCGCTACGGGCTAAAAATGCTCCACCGGAGCATTTTAATCGCGCCTACGGCATGCGATCGCCCTTTCGAGCCCTGTGCAATTATCCTCAGCCAAACAAAAAGCACCCTTTTGGGTGCTTTTTGTTTGGCTGGGATAGCAGGGCTCGAACCTACAAAGCGAGAGTCAAAGTCTCGTGTGTTACCGTTACACCATATCCCAATATTAAATTTACTATGTGAGTATATCACAGCAGTTTTCCTCTGTCAAGGGGAAAACTGCTGCAATGTTTTGTCGTTTTCAGTTGTTTTTCAACGTTTGCAATTCCTTCATAAAAGTTTCAACATCTTTGAACTCTCTATGTACAGATGCAAATCTTACGTATGCAACGGCATCAAGCGCGCGCAGCTTTTCCATAACCATCTCGCCAAGCTCGGAAGATGTGATCTCGCGGCGGAGAGAATTGTGGATCTCCGCTTCAATTTCTGCTGCAACGGATTCTGCATTCACAGGGCGCTTTTCACAAGCTTTGAGAAGACCTGTGAGCATTTTATTTTTATCAAACAGCTCCTTTGCGCCGTTCTTTTTTACAACAACGGGCTGGAATGCGTCAATAACCTCATATGTTGTGAATCTTGTCTGGCACGCGAGGCATTCTCTGCGGCGACGGATGGAATTATTCTCTTCAACAGGTCTGGAGTCAACAACCTTGATATCATCAGATCCGCAGGAAGGACATTTCATAGACTTTTTAACCGTACCTTTCATTATATATGAGCATATATAGCCTAATCTCTAATTATTATACACTATATATTGAATTTTGCAACATATTTTTTACAAAAACTTAAAAAATCCCTTCTGAAAAGAAGGGATTTTTAATCTTAGCAAGGGGGACTCATAGTGCCGCATGGCGTCGTGAGCCTATCAGGTATATTTTTTATATGCGTTAATTGCGTCGTATATAGCGGCATATTCTCCGATACCGCCTCCTGTTACCAGAATATACTGAGGTGCTGTCAGCTCAGCATCTTCTTCTTCACATTTTGCAGCAAATGATGCAAGACAATTATGAGCTTCGGGAGTATATCCTGTTTTGCCTCCCTGAACGTATGTATCTCCTGCTTCATCGCCTTTCATTTTCGTATACATTGTGCTGAAAAGCATTATTCCGTCAGGATGTTCGGGAGTTTTTGATGTTGTATATGTATAAGTTCCAAGTATTTCTCTGAGTTCCGGGGTTGCAATTGCGTATTTCAGAGCGAGAGCCATATCCTCGCAGGTGGAATAGTGATCATCATCGTGAAGACCGCTGGCTGTAACGAAATGGGAATTTGTCATGCCTATTTCTTTTGCTTTTTTATTCATCAGCGCGGCAAATGCCACTTCGTCCCCTGCAATATACTGAGCAAGTGCTGTTGTTGCATCGGCTCCTGAGGGAAGAACAGTACCGTAAAGCAAGTCACGTATAGTAACGGTTTCGCCTGTTGTAAACCCTGCAACGGAAGCCCCTGCAAGATATGCATCGTTTACAATATCAAAATCAAATGTGAACGTGTCGTCAAGGTCGGGAGCATTTTCGTATGCAACTATGAGAGTGAGGATCTTGGTCATAGATGCGGGATACATTTTTTCCCTGCCGTTTTTTTCGGCAATAACTGTATTATTTCTCAGATTTATGAGAATTCCGTGGCTACTGTCGATATCCAGATGTTTAGTGTTTTCTGTTCTCGCAGGGTAAGTCATCAACGAAGAGTTTCCGCCTTGAACGTTGGCAGAAGCGCTTGTGTCGTATTCTGACGGAGTTGTTTCAAAGAGGTTCATTATATCAAAGTCCTGAGGCTTGGTAAATGTCTGGACGATGATGATAACAAAAGCAACGGCAACAAGTGTTGTGAACACTTTCACGAGGGTGCTTGTATTTTTGATGGAATGAGCAGTTTTTTTAGATGCCTGCTTTCTTTGAGCAACGTTTCCCGGCTGTTGAGGGCGAGGTTTTGTTGCTGTCTGCTGACGTGCACTGCCATAACCGGAAGGATGCTGCATATTATTATAACCGGGGCGCTGTTGTCCGCTTCCGGCTGAACGTCGGGGGCTGTTATTCAGATTGTTATCCATACATCCTCCTTAAAGTGTGTTAATAATAAACTAAAGGCAATTATAACACACAGTTTTTTTAATGTCAAGTTAATGTCAAGTTTGGGCGAGTGGCAAAGTTTACAGGTTTTTAGATAGAGGATTATGGATTATGCCTGCTTTTTATATATGGAGAAATCCTGATTTATTATTATTTTTTCAAATAATTCCCATATAACCTTGAAAAAACTGTGAAAATTTGATATATTGTAGTTAACTATATGATCGGAGGATTTTATAATGCTTTTTACATCAGCTAAGGATTCGGCTTATCAGATTATTTATCCCTCTTGCCCCACCGAATCTCTTAAATATGCAGCAGAAGAGCTGAAGGCATACATCTTCAAGATTTCCGGTGCTATGCTTCCTTATTTCCAGGATAGTCGTCATCCTCAGGAAAAAGAGATCATCGTTGGCTACACAAACCGCGGCGGCTACACAGAAGAAGAAAAAGCAGAGCTTGGAAAAGAAGGCTTTATCATCAAAACCGAGGGTGAAAAGATATACATTCTCGGCAGCGAAGTTCGCGGCGCACTTTACGGTGTTTATGCTTTTCTTGAAGAATACTGCGACTGCCGATTCTACACAAACGATTTCGAACGCGTTCCCCGCAACACAGAGCTTGAGATCGCTGACGGTATCTACAACAAGCAGATTCCTAAATTTGCATACAGAAACTCTTATTGGAAGTCTGTTTCTGACACAGGAATCAGCGCTAAGCTGAAGATCAACGGATGCCACGGCAGAGAGCGTTTCCCTGCAAAGATCGGTGGCGACGTTAACTATGCAGGCGGCTTTGAACACACTATCGGCTGGCTCACAGAGCAGTGTAAGTATGGTGAAAGAGCTTGGCATCAGCCCTGTCTCACAGATGAAGAAAACTATAAAAAGGTTATAAAGAATCTTCGTTGGCTTCTTAGCGAAAACCCTGATGCAACTCTCGTTTCCATCACTCAGAACGATGGTTTCATCGGCGCTTGCCAGTGCGAAAGATGTAAAGCAATAAGCGACAAAGAAGGCAGCGATATGGGCGTTATGCTCCAGTTCGTTAACCGCGTTGCCGATGAACTTGGTCCCGAATACCCCAATGTTATGTTCGACACCTTTGCTTACAGAACAACACGTGTTCCTCCCAAGACTCTCAGACCTCGCGACAACGTTATTGTTCGTCTTTGCTCAATTGAATGCTGCTTCAGACATTCCGTTGCAGAATGCGCAGTTGAGCCCGGCCACGACGATGAGAACGATCAGAGCTTTGCAGAAAATCTGCTTGAATGGTCCAAGATCGCTCCCACTCTCTACGTTTGGAACTACACAACAAACTTCACAAATTTCCCTGTTCTCTTCTTCACTCTTGAAGGACTTCGCAAAGATGTTAACTTCTTTGCTACAAACAACGTTACAGGCCTTTTCGAGCAGGGTAACTATGCTTCCCTTAACGGTGAGTTTGGCGAACTGAAGGGCTATATCATTGCAAGACTTCTCTGGGATCCTCTTATGAGCGTTGAAAAGTACAAGGAGCTCATCGTTGAGTTCATCCGCGACTTCTACGGCGCAGGCGCACAGAACATTATAGACTATCTTGAAATGGTATACGAAGGCTCAAGAGATTCCCACTTCGGCATCTACTTTGATGACCCCACTCAGTACTATTTCGTTCGCGGACTTGAAAGTGACTACGCAGGCAAGGTTGAATTCCTCAAGAGAGGTAAGGCATACTTTGACGCAGCTGAAGCTGAGGCAACAGATGACATCACTCTTATGAACGTTCGCCGCTCCAGAATCCACCTCTTTGACTATGAGGACTTCCTCCTCCGCCAGCAGAGAGAAATGGCTGATGAGGCTGACAAGGCTGCATTCACAGAGAAGATCCACGCAAACGCTGCTAAGCGCTTTGACTATATGAGAAAGTACGACGTTACTCACAATATGGAGTTCCACTCTCTCGACACACTCTCCAATCCTCCCCTTGAGCAGCACTCTCTCCTTTGGAAGTGCCCCGGTGAAGACGGATATATTGAAGCATAATCAAGTATGATCAAATATAAAAAAGAAACAGCCGTGCTAAATGCCACGGCGTCATAAGGAAGTAATTTATGTAGGATACGGTGTAACCCTAAAAACGGGGTTACACCGTTTTCCTATTTTATGCTACGAAGCGGAATTCCTGCGGGTTTTCCCGTATCTCTTCCATCATAGCAAGGATTTCTTCTTCGGTAGGAATATCTATCATTCCGGCAGCGGTAAAATAAATATCTACCTTGCCCGAAGATTGTATTTCGATAGTTATTATAGTTTTGTAATTACAGACTTTTTTGAGGGGTTGCATCACGGGCATTACCCAAGACAATGCGGTATTCAAAACATGCAGTTTGTAGAATATTACCGTCAATATGCGGACGAGGACAGTGAGGAAAGTCGTGAAGAAGTTGCACACGACAATTCTTCCGAACCTGACAAAATATTCATTAACTTAGAACGAATCGAAGCAGTAATGACGACTTTTGAAAACCTTAACTACCGTGAACGTGCGATGGTGTCGGCACATCTTGGCTTTTGTATGGAATGTTATGCTACTCATTTCTACGATAAAGACGATTTGGATGAGGACGGCAAACCGATACGAAAACCAATCCCCGAAGAAGCGTTTATTGACATAGCCATCGACCACGGTTTGGCATAGCCCGATACCGCCGATAAAACATATCGCAAAGCGCTTGGTAAAATGGAAAAGGAGCTTAAAAAGAAAGGCATAGATGAGGCATAAAAACAAAAAGCCCCGTTGGAAACGCAGAAATTACTGCGCTCCTAACGGGGCTTTATCATTTGTTTCCGTGTAAAACCCACTCCGCATCGTAGCCGAACTCCATCGCAATGACCTTTGCGAGCATTGGAGAGAGGGTGGTTATTTTATTGCTTTCGCCTGTTAGAGTATAAACGTAGTTTTCAGAAACTCCAACCCGTTTTGCAAACTCACGCTTGGAGATCTTCTGTTCGTCAATAATTTGATTTAACCTATTTGCCAGTGACATTGTTTACCTCCTCAAACGCAGCTTGTACGGATTTAATATGCTTATGTATTTCAAGTAGATCCTTACGGGATGCTACCCCCAACTTCCCGTAAAGGTTTCGGTTGTGATATTTCAAGGTAGATTCTTTTATGTTCATATTCGCCATAATCTCCTTGGTGGTAACTCTGGCAATATACGCATCATAGATATCCCGTTCTGTAGGTGTCAGCGTTTTCAGTCCCATCATAAAGACC
>JAFXGC010000083.1 GCA_017513325.1 Clostridia bacterium | reverse complement strand
CAGCAAAGTATCAAGATGCTCCATAGTCTGAACTCCGGGAACAGCCACCAGTACTCCGGGACGATCAAGTGCATACTGCAAACACTGGTTATGTGTCAGTTCTACACCGAAGGGAGACTGATCGGCCAAAAGAAGCTGACCTGCAAAAAAAGGTTTCATAACTGAAATTCCGACTCCCTCACGTTCACATCTTCTGAACAGCTCAAATCGTTCGTTTACTTTTCCGATGCCATACTCGTCGCCTTTTTCAAAATCATAGGCAGGATTTATAGAAAACATCATCATATCCACAAGTCCTGTATCGAGAATTCGGTTGGCAACACTTGGCGTATGTGATGAGAATCCTATATGACGAACTACACCCTGCTCTTTCAGTTCTTTCAAATAATCAAGAACCCCTATTTCGCAAAGCTTATCAAAATCCTCATCGTCATCAACACAATGAAGAAATCCAAAATCCACGTAATCTGTGCAAAGAGCATCCAACTCCCAAAGAAAAGTCTTTTTTATGGTTTCAAAATCACGGCACCAGCCATATTCACCATCTTCGTCATAAACTGCGCCAAAATGTACCTGTAAAAAAACTTTGTCACGGCAATCGCGTATTGCTCTTCCAATGGGCGCATATGATGCACCGGCTGTACAAAGATCAAAGAAATTTATCCCATTATCAATAGCCTTACGTATAATAGCCTCTATCTCTTCAACAGGGGTTTTGCCGATGCCGCCCATTCCAAGGCCGAGAACGCCAAACCTTTCCTGGTCGTTGCCATGCGGCAGCTTTCTGTATTCCATAATAGTCTCCTTAAATCAAAACTCCGTTACAATGATCCACTTCATGCTGAATTATCTGAGCTGTCCAGCCTGTATAGGTCTTTATTCGGGGTTGCATTTCTACTGTTTGATACTTAACTTTGACAGATTTATATCGTTTGCAAGGTCGGGGACCTCCCAAAAGAGAAAGACATCCCTCCTCAGTTTCATAAGCCCCATCTTTTTTTATTATTTCCGGATTCAGCATTACCGTGTAAGCAGGAGCTTTCCCGCTTTCATCAAGAAAAGCTATAATGCGTTTTTTAACGCCTATCATATTTGCTGCCATACCAACGCAGCTTTCCTTATGCGCTATCAGAGTTTCCAGCAAATCCTCTGCCACTTCTATATCTTCTTTAGTTGCAACCTCCGACTTTCCCGCAAGGAAAATGGGGTCGTGCATAAGCTCTTTAATCATCGTTTTCTCCAATATAATTGCAAATTCGTTCCATAGGATTGCATCCGTCAATTTCCATTAAGATTACACTATCCCAAATTTCAAAAAGAGATTTTTTATCAAATACTTTGGCTGAGGATAACTCTTCAAAAGTAGGATAAGCAAATGCATTTTTACCATCAGGAGTTAGACCGAACCAATATACATCGCATTCTGTCTCATCGTCGAATGATTTCCCCATCCAGCAGTGGCTAAATTTGTCATTATCATCTATACTAAACAATATTTCAACACAATACTTTCTTTGAATGTCAAATGCCATAATCTTTTTCATCACGTCAAAAGTTATCACAGTCATACCTCCTTTTAATATTCGTAATCAAAAATTTCCTTTATTATACTTTATCATCGCATAAAAGTACTGGACAAAGCTTGTCATAAGCTCTCCTATCAACTTCTGTCACTTCAAAACCATCTTTATCGCCCAAAGCTGCAAAGATTTTGGAAGCATATTCAAAAGAAGAAGCAGCGGATTTCGATTGACACTATACGCAAATCTTGGTTTGCGCTTTTTAAGAATACTCGCCGCCTTTTCTGCAATTTTATTTGGTGAAATACATCTTGATTCAACGCTATCCACAATATTCTTAAAACGAGTGGCATTGCAGGAATAAAGCTTGGTTTCGCTGCAAAAACGATCCAAATAGTCTGTTGATACACCAAGCATATCTGTTTCTACAGCCCCGGCGCGAAGAACAGACACATTTATTTCCAGAAGTTGAAGTTCCATTCTAAGCGAATATGCATATTTATCGAGTGCTGCTTTTGTTACAGCATATATCCCTGTAAAAGGCAATGGATCAAGAGGAGCAAGCTCGCTGGTTGTTATAAGGATACGGCTGCCTTTACCAAGCAAAGACAAAAAAATCTTATTAACAAGAAACGCGCCCTTCACGTTAACATCGAAAATACGGTCGAAAGCGGCCTTATCCATTTCTATAAGAGAATCAAGCAAATATATGCCTGCAAAATGTACAATCGCAGAAACCGAATCTGTGTGGCTGTTTACAAGTTCAAACGCGGCCTCAACACTTTTCTCGCAGGTGATATCTGCCTCAATAGGAATGATATTTTCTTTTGGCTCTTCAACTTTTTTATCTATTGCGAAAACGCAACAGCCTTCTTTGGCAAGTTTTTCTGCCAAAGCTTTTCCCATTCCGCCATAAGCGCCTGTTATTACTACTGCCTTCATAAAAACACCGTACCAAATTTACTGTACTAATATTGTATCACATTTTTTATCCAAAGCCAACACAAAAATAACCTCCGCTCCCCAAAGACAGCATGAGGTTATTTATATTTGCCGCAGTTTTGTTTATGATTTATTATATTCTCTCTTTTTATATATCTATGGGATCTGCAAATACTCATTTCACATCTTCTGTATATTCCACCACGTCACCATTCAAAATATGGCATTTGAGAGTTATTATTCTGTCGCCACGCCTGAACACCCACACATTAACTGCAGAAACTTCATACCACACATCGGTTTCTTTCACTCCGAAATTGGTTTCGTAATATTTATAAAGATTGCTATTGATTTTATCTTTTTTCAGAATTTCCATAATCCCACTCCTTATGTTTTATAAACAAACTATATCAAACCATCAGTACAAATAAACGTACTCAGAAAAGAATTTGCTGCCATATACAAAAAACTGCAAAACCTGAAACTTCAGTTTTTGCAGTTTTTATTTTTTACCTTACCTTTTCTTTCCACTCTGATTCCTTAAAACCAACAAGTACAAAATCTTTGCCAACAAGAATCGGTCTCTTAACAAGCATACCATCGCTTGCCAAAAGATTCAACATTTCCTCCTCTTCCATTTGAGGAAGCTTTGTTTTAAGTTCGAGAGATTTATAGAGCATCCCGCTTGTATTAAAAAACTTTTTAAGTGGTAATCCGCTGTTTTTATACCAACCTCTTAACTCTTCAAGGTTGGGATTGTCTTGCTTTATATCTCTCATTTCATATTCGACTTCATTTTCGTCCAGCCATTTTTTTGCCTTCTGACAAGTTGTGCATTTAGGATAGCATATAAATTTCAATGTTTTATTCTCCTTACTTATTGCAATTAGTGTTCGTATACATAAAACTGTGGCTCATGTTCGGTCCCTTCAATATATGACGCATTTAGTTCGGTAACTTGACCTTTAGCCCAAGCAGCATTTTTCCTGATCCATGTTGTAGGCTTATCAAAGCTCTCCCAAATAGTTGCCATATATAGATGGGCACTCATACCCAACGTGTTTATATATTCTTTTAATTTATCATAATCATCATAAATAGTATCAACTGCATCTTTGCTTTTATATTTTATCTCTATTACAGCTAAGCTCTTCTTAACTTGATCACCGTAATAACTCACATCTTCATTTTCAAAATCAACCTCCGCTATAACCATATCAGGGCGCATTTTACTATCCTTAAATTCACCATATGTAAACTCCGTAAATACTCGAATATTATTCTCTTCAAAAAAATCTGTCAGTTCGCTTCTAAGGTAATAGTATAATGCATTTTTTAGTGTATCTTCTTTCAAAAGCCAACCATATTCATAATCATGTTTGATTTTTTCTAACCAAATACTTTTAATTTTGTTATGAATTACATCTAAGATTTGTTTGTCCACTTTATACTCCTAAAATAATAATATAAATTTCTGAGATTTTGTACTTATCTATTTTTTTAAAGAGCGAAGGCAGAAACACGAAAATGTTTCTGCCCTCGCCCTATTTAAAGGAAGTTTTTATGAATGCTTGTTTTATCTGGGAACTATCATTCCATAGCCGCCGTCTTTTCTCTTATACACAACGCAGGTTGATCCATTATCAATATCATTGAATACAAAGAACTGATGTTCAAGAAGGTTCATCTGCAGTATAGCTTCTTCGGGGGTCATAGGTTTGATATCAAAGGTCTTCGTTCTGATAGTGAATGCGCCCTCCTCCGTTTCATCGGGAGCAGCGCCGTCAGCAGGATCGTAGTCAGGAATTTTTATATTGTCACGAAGCTTTTTCGCCAATCTTGTTTTGTTCTTTCTGATCTGGCGTTCAATAGCATAGAGGCAACAGTCAAGTGCGTTCATAAAGGTGGAGCTTTCATCTTCACTACGGAACAAAGTTGATCCGGACTGAATAGTTACTTCAACACGCTCCACATCTCTGACCCTTGAAAGCTTAACAGAAGCTTCTGCCTCACCGGGAAAGAACTTGTCGAACTTTGCAAGCTTCTTTTCGATATGCTCGGTGAGTTTCTGGTTCACGAATACTTTTCTTGCGTTGACGGTAATCTTCATTACTATCCCACCTTCTGTATTTAATTTTTGCAGTTTTAGCGAAGAGGTGGATTTCCTCGCCTATCTACAGTGATATTATACCATTACCTTTTCTGTTTGTCTATAGTTTTTGTGCAATTTATCCACTTTTATCTGTTTTTATCCATTCTGACTGCTACTTCAAGAGCCAGTTCCATCATTTCGGTAAATGATGACTGCCTTTCATCGCTTGTTGTAGCCTCTCCCGTTACAAGAGAATCCGACACTGTGCATATAGCAAGTGCTCTGCCGCCAAGACGGGCTGCATTCATATAGAGAGCTGCCGCTTCCATTTCAACGCCGAGCACGCCCATTTTGTTCCATTTTGCCAGAGATTTTTCTCTGTCTTCCAGATCACTCTCATCATTGTAGAAAGTGTCACTTGAAAGGATATTACCAACATGATAATTAAGTTTCTTTTCTTCCGCTGCTTCAGCTGCACAACGAAGCAATGTGAAATCTGCTATTGGAGCAAACGTTCCGGGAAGATTATAATTTGCGCCATAGTTTGAATTGGTGCAGGCACCCTCGCCTAAAATTATATCACGAAGGTTAACTTTTTCATTCATTGAACCTATTGAACCTACACGAATTATATTTTCAACACCGAAAAACTTAAACAGCTCATATGAGTATATTCCCATAGAAGGCATTCCCATTCCGCTTGCCATAACTGAAACGGGAACTCCCTTATAAGTTCCTGTATATCCCTGTACGCCACGCACGTTGTTGATCAAACGCGGAGAATCAAAAAATGTTTTTGCAATAAATTCTGAGCGGAGAGGATCGCCGGGCATAAGCACTGTGCCCGCAAAATCACCAAGTTCTGCTTTAATATGTGGTGTTGCCATAAGAACCTCCATCGTTATATTATATGACTATTATATCAGACATATGGTTTTAATGCAATGAAAAAAGACCGCCGAAGCGGTCTTTTGTTTTATCTTATCATCTTTGCTTTCCCTTATAGGAAAATCTATACAGAACGCTTTCAAGCTTTTCGCGGTGCACAGACACCAAAATAAAAGCAACCACGCCAAGAACGATCCCTGCAAAGCAAAGAAAATGATAGGATTTGAAAACCCACAGTACATTCTTTTCATGGCGAACAAACTCACTGAAAAATCTGGTGAGTGAATATAAAAACACATACGCAGGATACATTGTACCCTTCTTTGCAAACTTTTTATACACTATAAGAAACAAGAAAATCAGAAATGCATTAAAAGATTCTATAAGCTGAACCGGCGCTTCAAAGAGACCTCTGACACTGAAATATATTCCATACGGGGACTGAATACCATAACAACAGCCTTCAAAAAAGCAACAAAGCTTCACGAAAACAAGAGCGGCAGGAAGCGCAGGAGTCATAATATCAAACTGCGCAAGGGGATCTGCTCCCATAAAACAATACACAGCCGTCATAACTACGGGCATTATAAACAGCATCCCGAAATAGTTTGCTCCCATTCCAAAAATCAATATATAGCTATAATGCAAAAGGGAGAAAAGGATCAACTCAACTACTGCCCAGAAAGTTATGCTTTTGAACAATCCCAAATCACGATCGTTCTTCTCTCTTTTTGTTAAGATCTGTTGAAGCTCAAGAATTCTCAAGCTCATTGCTCCTTTTTTTCTCTTGATAAAAAACATATTAGTTATGTAAAAAGCCATTTGGCTGATTACGCTAAATATAAAAGTCAATGTCATTTTGCAATATAGGCAAACGCCTTTCTCCATTTATAATACTTTTTGTAATTATTTTATACTTTCAGTATTCTATCACACTTAAAAAACAAATTCAATATTCCTGATGATAAAAAACTGACATATATCATCTAAATTAGTTGCTAACTATTGAAAAAAATCTGTTTTTATGATATAATGATGGGTAAAGTAAGACATTATTTGACAAAAAATCTGTCACATAGGAGAATAAGATCATGGATAAGCTCTACATTGTTATTCCCGCATATAATGAATCCGAAAATATTGAAAACCTTGTGAATGATTGGTATCCCATAATAGAAAAATACAATGGCGATGGTGAATCCAGACTGGTGATCATAAATGACGGCAGCAAAGACAACACCTATGAGCTGTTGTGTAAGCTTGCTGAAAACCGTCCCCTCCTTCATCCTGTAACAAAGCCTAACGGAGGACACGGGGCTACTGTGCTTTACGGTTATCGATATGCTATAGAAAATAACGCTGACTATATTTTCCAGACAGACTCCGACGGACAAACATTACCCGAAGAATTCCACCGGTTCTGGGATATGAGAAACACATATGACGCAATTCTTGGAAATCGCTGCGACCGTCAGGACGGCGAATCCAGAAAATTTGTTGAAAACACCTTGCGATTTATTCTCAAAGTGACCTTTGGCGTCAGTGTTCCCGATGCAAATGCTCCCTTCCGCCTTATGAAGCGTCAGTTGGTTGAAAAATACATCTCAAAAATGCCTGATGACTTCAATCTTCCCAATGTTATGTTCACTACATACTTCTCTTATTTCAATGAAAAGCTGAAATTTGTAAACGTGACATTTAAACCTCGCCAGGGTGGAACAAACTCTATCAATATCAAGAAAATCTGCAAAATAGGTTGGAAAGCCGTTGGTGATTTTGCCAATCTTAAAAAACATATCAATGACTGACCGATAGTTACAAAAAAGATTTGCGATGAACACTTTGAAAGCAAATCTTTTTTGACTTATATGAACAATAGCAAGTATAATTTCAAAAATATATAGTGCTGTATAGGAGACATTTATGAAAGGCTTCGACAAGCTAAAAATAAAGCGATTCAGCATATCTGCAATATGTATAGTGGCTGTTTTGCTGATCGCTGCTCTGTTTTCACTGACTGCTAAATCTCAGATTATGATAGAATATTCCGACAGTACAGATTCTTCTGTTTTTCTGTATGTAGCTCGTTCTATCTTAAACGGAGAGGTTCCTTATAGAGATACTTTCGACCACAAAGGCCCCCTTATGTATCTGCTCAACGTAATAGCTTTGAGTATTTCTCCTGAGGTTGGCTTATGGATAGTTGAATTAGCCACCCTATCTGCAGCTTTTCTTATTATGTATAAGCTATCCTGCCTTTTCTGTAAAAATACAACATCTGTTTTCGTTGTTCTTTCAATAGTACCCGCTTTGGCGCGGTATTTCGACGGAGGAAATCTCATTGAAGAATATGCACTGCCTTTTATTGCCGGAGCACTGTATATTTTTACTGACTATTTTCTGAACAATAAGATTACAAAACTTCGTCTGGTTATATGCGGAATTTGCCTTGGTGCAGTTCTGATGCTTCGAATAAATATGAT
>JAFXGC010000082.1 GCA_017513325.1 Clostridia bacterium | reverse complement strand
TTTGAAGGACACAACCTCTATGGATGGTGCAGGAATAGATGTGTGGGTTGGAAGCGACGAGAAAAAGGTTGATGCAATAATGTGCATAGTTGATTTGATGAAGAAAGATTCAGAAATTAAAATATTAATTGGATGCACAGAAGAGGAAAAGGAAATAGTATACGAAACACATAATGAAACACAGTATATGAAAGGTGTTTTAATACGTCGATAAAATCCAATTTGTCAAACAGTACGGTTATTCACCTTTTGTTTTTCTTACCATTATATTACATTGATATGTGATGTTGACGAAATGTTGTCCCTATGATAAAATGGTTATAGTATCAGGCAAATAATACTTATATAAACGATTGTGGGTATCATTATGAAACGCAAATTTATAATAATCAGTGTTATATTTTTAGTATTAGTGATTGTTGGACTTTTAATTGCTACTAAATCTTCCTTTAACTTTGGTAAAAAATATTTGGAAGATATTATCATAAACTCTGATGATAGGGAGCATAGTATTGTTATTAAAGAGTGGGGAACCATTGGAGGCACAGGCGCTGATTTTTATTATATAAAAGAAAGCTTGTTTGGTGATAGGATGATCAAAATTGGTGAAACCATATCAAAAGATAGTTGTTATCCTTTTCGTGATAATTATTATATATTAGAGTGGAAGGACAAATCTGTTATTGTTTCGTACTTTGGTGGCAGACAATCTCAATCAATAGATAATCCTGATTCTTGGGAGAGTAAAGAATTTATTTTTCCCCAATAATATAAAAGTATAAAGAAAAGCACCCGTTTGATCGGGTGCTTTTAGTGTTATATATCAGGAAAGAACAGTATAATCAAAATCTGTGTAAGTTCCTTCTGTTCTTATTTCGATGTCAAGCGCGCCAAGGCCCTTTGTAAGTTTAGCAGGGATGTGGAAGTCGCTGTCAGCATAAGCAAAGTAAGTGTTGATATTGCAGCAGTTCCATACGCCTGCAAATTCGCCGTTTACATAAACCTTAGCATTTGCATTGGAGATTGACTGATCGTAGAGTCTGCGAAGGATTACACCATTATTTTCGGGATCAATTGCTATTTTAAAGCTAACGTTACCCTTAACTGTTTTGTATCCTGTTTCACAAAGCTCTGGTGCTCTCATATCGCTTTCAAGCTTACCTGTGAGTGTATACTGCTCACCGTCAGCTTTATAATTGTGCATAGCTCGAGAGAGTTCGTTGCCAAGTTTGATATAATCTGTCTGAGTGTATGAAGGCTTATCCTGTCTATAAGAGAAACAGGTTGTTGTGTAATCAGAGAAGTTCTGACAAACAGCACCGTGCTGAACGTCAAGTTTGATACCAGCCTCAAATGCGATCGGCATATCAAGATAATATCTGTAGTACATAATAGGATTATCAAGAGACTTTGTAAGGTCGCTGTTGCCCTCAAGATATACGTCGTTGATGCAGCCTGCGCAAGGAGAGTCAAACTTCATATTGGGCCAATAGCAACCAAGATAAATATCCTCTGTGCCTGTACCGTTGATGCTGGGGGATCTTTCACCGTTTATGTAGTAATGTTCGTTTCCTTCGCAATAGCTTCCGCCTACACCGTTTACACAGCTTTGAGCAAGTCCTACAATGTGTCCCCTGCCTGCAAATTCACCAATATTCCAGTCTGAGAAGAGAACGGTGGGACCTTCTCTGTAGTCTGCATAGAAATGTCCGGTTTCTTCTTTATTGTAGTTGTTTTCGCCTATAACAACGCCGAACTCTATATCATATGTGTTCTTTGAAAGGTTAATGATGCCGATATACATCTTTTTGAAGAAGGGCATAGGAAGATATACAGATGTTGTAACATATCCGTTTTCTTTCTTAGAGGAGAGCGCATATGAATTAATATCTTCCCATCTTACAGGCTGAGCAAAGAGAGCAGGAACAGGGCAGGAAACCTGAGGAATACGGGAGTCATCAAAGCAGATGTAGAACATAAGCTTTGAAAGATCTGCATCCTCCGGAACTCTCAGTGTCATTTCTCGTACCACTCCGCTTGTCTCAATTGTCATAAGGTCATTGTAATGTTTGCTGAGTGTGTATTTTTCAAGCTTTGCTTCAGGGGTACGAACTGTGCTGAAGGATTTTTCATAAGCATCTTTGCTGTCGCCTTCAGGAATAACACCGTCTGGATAGCTTTCATACATAATATGATAATAACAGCTTTCCTTTTCTGCGCCGCGAACTATGATCTTAAGACCGTTTTCATAGGGAATTTGAATGAAGCAGTTACCGCAACGGCAATCTGCAAGCTCCCAATGTCCACGCTCTTCAAAAGTATTTCCGATGCCTGTAAGTTCAGGACACTCACCATTGAAGAATCCAAATAGCGAAGAAGTATATCTGGGAGTAGTTTCTTCTCCAAAGTAGAATTCCATCATTGCATTTTTTGAAGGAACAGCCATCCAAATGCTCTTAATACAGCCGCAACCGGGATCATCAAAAATAACAGATGTATCCTCTGCAATATCGTAAAGATAGTTGCCCCAGTCTTTATTCTCGTACTGACGGTCATAGCTGGAAACCTGAAGAGTTCTGCGTCCGCGTGAAAGAATGGGGAGATTGTTTAAATCAAAATATTCGTACATTTTAACCTCCAAGAAGTATTATCTATATAGATAGTACCTTATATTTTAATAGGTGTCAAGTAAAATAAAATAAGTTTTATTTTTCATTAGGGGTTGAGGTTTATTTATTGAAAATGTGAACAATATTCACCAAATATTCACATTGATTTCGTTTTTGAATCACGAAATATTGACATTGGTTAAATATAATGTTAATGTAAAAACATGGAGACGAGAGGAGGATGTTATGATGAAATATCAAACTGTATTTAAGAGATACGAGTTAAAATATCTGATCACAACTGAGCAAAAAAATACAATTTTGCAGGCCATTTCCTCCTATGTTCATCCTGATCAATACGGAAAAACAACAATCCGGAATCTTTATTTTGACACAGATAATTACAGACTGATCCGACGTTCTATTGATAAGCCCGAATATAAAGAAAAACTGCGCATTCGCAGCTATGGAAAAGCTGATCCTGACAGCGTAGTGTTTGTAGAAGTTAAAAAGAAATATAAGTCTGTAGTATATAAACGAAGAATCCCGTTTAGTGAAAGTAAAGCTATAGATTGGATATGCAATAAAGATCAAGTTGTTGTTAATGGTCAAATAGCACGAGAGATAGACTATTTTATAGATTTTTATGGAAGGATGCGGCCAACAGTATTGCTTTCGTATGACAGAGAAGCTTTCTATGCTAATGACGATTCTAATTTCAGGATTACTTTTGATGAAAATATACTTTGTAGGCAAACAGAACTTTCTTTAAGCAGCGAGATATACGGAGTTCCAATATTGGAGCCTGAGAAAGTTATGATGGAGATAAAATGCTCAGGTGGAATACCGTTATGGATGACTGGAATTCTCTCAAAAGAACGTATATATAAAACATCATTTTCAAAATACGGAACAGCATATAGAAAACTTGTTTTTCCTGGGATTAATAAAAAAGCAGCAGAAACAGAGGAGGATAAAAATGCTTAATAATATTTTTAAAGGACTTTTTGATACAGATATAGTTTCTGTAATATCTGTAACAGATTTTATTTTATGTATTGCATTTTCACTGGTTTTGGGTCTCTTAGTGGCCCTTACATATATGTACAGAACAAGGTATACCAAAAGCTTTGTGATAACTCTGGCTCTATTGCCTGCAGTTGTTTGTGTTGTTATCATGCTTGTGAACGGTAATGTGGGAACAGGCGTGGCTGTGGCAGGTGCATTTAGCCTTGTACGCTTCCGTTCTGTGCCCGGAACAGCAAAAGAGATTTGTATGCTGTTTCTTGCAATGGGAACGGGACTTATCGCAGGAATGGGATACATTGGTTTTGCCGTATTATTTACAGTTCTTATGTGCATAATGTTCTTTGTGTATAATAGGCTGGATCTTGGTTCGAAGAAAAATTCAGAAACTTATAAAACACTTACGATCACAATACCCGAGGATCTTGACTATACAGGTGTGTTTGATGAGATCTTCAATGAATATACATTTTCGTATGATCTCCTTCGCGTTAAAACAACAAATATGGGAAGTATGTTTAGATTGACATATAACATAGCACTCAGAGACGTTTCCAGGGAAAAGGAAATGATAGATAAGTTGAGATGCAGAAATGGTAATCTTGAAATTTCAGTTTCAAAGCAAGAAACAGTTTCTGCAGAACTCTGAATTGGAGGTGCAAAAGCCAGTGAAAAGAATAATTTCTATAATTATGGCTTTGCTGACGTCTGCGATGCTGTTTGGTTGTGATAATGCAAATGTAAATAATACAAACGTAGAAAACGATAGTATTGTGACAGATGCAGAAACAACCAAGCTTGGTGAGGAATATGACTCCTTCGGAGAAAGACTTGAGGAACTGAATCTGTATGAAGGATATTTTGAAGAGGATGCAGCCGACATAACAGTTGAATGTGTATCAGGCACGAACAGTTGTTATAAACTTGACGGTAACACTCTCACATTTACAAGTATTAACGAAGATTCGGTATATTCCATAACTGGAAAGCTGAAGGGAAATATAGTTATTGATGTTGGGGATAATTATAGATTTGATCTTGAATTAACAGGTGTGTCACTTGTAAGTGATAGTATTAATCCTATCACAGTGCTGAGTGGTGATGAGGTTTCGATTACAGCCAAAAATGAAACATCAAACTATATATACGATAATCGTGAAGCAGTCGGTGAGGCAGATGAAAGTCTGTATTCAGGAGCGATATATTCTGTAGTTGATCTGGAAATCTGTGGTAAAGGAAAGCTGACAGTTGTTTCAGAAAACAATAACGGAATTCATACCAAAGATGATTTACAGGTAAAAAATCTGGATTTGACAGTTTCTTGCGTTGACAATGCTCTGAAAGGGAATGATAGCATAGAGCTTGAAAATGCGAATGCCACACTTATATCTACCTCCGGTGATGGAATAAAAACCAGTAACAGTAATATTTCTGAAAAAGGGAACCAAAGAGGAACGGTGACTGTCAGTGGTGG
Source organism: Clostridia bacterium (assembly GCA_017513325.1). Classification (GTDB taxonomy): domain Bacteria; phylum Bacillota; class Clostridia; order Oscillospirales; family CAG-272; genus Avispirillum. The sequence continues at coordinate 1,019 of JAFXGC010000082.1, read as the reverse complement.
TAATTACAGTATTTATGCCGCTTGTGATGGAATTGACGCTGCATACAATGTAGTAGTTGAAGGAGAAGAAACAGATCTGAATATTTTTACAGATAAGTATTCGAACTATTCTACTGAAGTAACGGTAGCTGATGATGAATTTAACTATATAAGATTCACTACGGATGTATATAAGTATTCGGTCAAATACTATAATTCAGAGGATGATTATTGTTTTGTGAATGCAGAATATCATTCTACTGTTTCAGGTGGTAGAAACAGTTATTATTACTATCAATTTCCCAAGATGAATGAATATAGTAAAATGCAATTCTTCATTTATTATGAAGAAATGACATTGTCTCAGGAAGAAGAATATTTGGCGGCATCTGATTATTTAAGTACAAATGAAGAGTATGACACTTTGGCACTTGAAAGTTATGGCAATAGATTGGTATATAACTGGACAAGCTATACGACAAATATCCAGGACAACGCCATGGGTGATTTCGGCGGTCCAGGTGGAATGGGAGGCAGGCCCGGTGGAATGGGTGGTCCCGGAGGAATTGGTGGCCCTGGAGGAATGAATGATGGTAATGCTGACAAGGGTGAGTACTCAACCAAAGGAATAAAAGCCGCAAATGAAATATATATATATTCAGGAAAAATATATATCAAATCTTATGATGACGCTATCCATGCAAATGGTGATACTGATCTTGAAAATGGAGAGTCACCAATGGGTAATATCAGTATTGATGGGGGCGCAATAACTGTATTCAGTAACGATGATGGAGTCCATGCGGATGGCTTATTGAACATAAGCGACGGTGTTGTAAATGTAATAAACAGTTATGAAGGTCTTGAAGGATCCACTGTTAAAATCAGTGGTGGTCGTGTAGCTGTTATTTCAAGTGATGATGGGGTAAATGCGACGACTACTGTTGGCGAAGCAGTAGAAATAAGTGGAGGTTCAGTATATATCAATTGTAATGGCGATGGTATTGATTCCAATAGCAGGACATCGTATAGTGGTATAG
>JAFXGC010000008.1 GCA_017513325.1 Clostridia bacterium | reverse complement strand
TTATATGGCTTGCAGATGCTGCGGCAACACTCAAAACAAAGCCCGCTGATAATGAACTTGGATTCGGTCGTTATTTCACTGATCACATGTTTATCATGAACTATGATGAAGGGCAGGGCTGGCACGATGCCAGAATCGTTCCTTACGGACCTATTGCACTTGATCCTTCCGCAATGGTATTTCATTACGGTCAAGAGCTTTTTGAAGGTCTTAAAGCTTACAGATGCGCAGACGGAAAGATTCGTTTGTTCCGTCCTGATAAAAACATTGAGAGAATGAATAACACTTGCCGCAGAATGTGTGTTCCGGAAATTCCTGCGGAAGATGCATTGCAGGCTATTAAAACACTTGTAAATTATGAAAAAGATTGGATCCCTCATAGCGAGGGAACCTCACTGTATATTCGTCCGTTTATAATTGCAACAGAACCTCATTTGGGAGTTCACCCTGCAAAGAACTACCTATTTATTATTATTCTTTCACCTGTCGGTTCATACTATGCCGGAGGATTAAATCCTGTAAAAATTTATATTGAAAGAGATTATGTCCGTTGTGTAAAAGGCGGAACGGGTATGGCAAAGTGTGGCGGAAATTATGCAGCGTCCCTTTCCGGTCAGGTAAAAGCAGCTGAAATGGGTTGTGAGCAGGTCCTTTGGCTTGATGGTGTAGAAAGAAAATATATTGACGAAGTTGGTGCGATGAACGTTTTCTTCGTGATAGACGGTAAGGCTGTAACTCCTTCGTTGGAAGATGGCAATATCCTTCCCGGTGTAACCAGAGCATCCTGCATAGAAATGTTGCGTCACCTTGGTTATGAAGTGGAAGAAAGAAAGATTGCTGTAGATGAGATATTTGATGCTCATAAGGCAGGAAAGCTTGATGAGTCTTTCGGTACAGGTACAGCAGCAGTTATCTCTCCCGTTGGCGAATATAAGGACGGGGAGGAAAGTATCTTAATAAATAATGGTGAAATCGGTGAAATTTCACAGAAACTGTATGACTCAATTACTTCTATCCAGTGGGGAAAAGCAGAAGATTTTATGGGTTGGACAGTTGTTATTGACTAAGTAAAAAAATTTTGTTATAATACTACTATAATGAGCTCGTCTCGTCGGCCGATAAGGGCGAGGGGGCAAAAAGAAAGGAAAGGTCATTTTTATGGAAACCAAACGTAATCTGAAGTATTTTACTTCTAAGGGAATCAATCCCGTGCTGGTGGCTGGACTTATCATCGTTGCATTAGGTCTTATTCTTATGATAGTTCCTCAGACACGCCCCTTTGGTCTTGTTATTGCACTTGTAGGTGTTGGTGTGGCAGTATTTGCCAGCGGTACAAAATCCGGTGAATCCGAAATTGATAACCAGATCGAAGGCGTTATCAAGGATATACCCGAGCAGGCAATGATCAAGCATGAAGTGTATGAAAGACACTTCAACCCCATCATTAAACCTGTATTTCTTAAAGGTTTTGACTATCGTGCTGAAGGCGTAATGTGCAAAAAGTGCCCTGATTACAAGTACAGAACTAGCGAATACAACGCTGCCCAGCTGTATTTCTCCCGTGAAAAAATCGTTGTTTATGGTAAGCATTTCTCCATTGTTGACGATTCTGAAGCTGTAAACTATGAGATTTGCGGTGCGGCTAACTATGAGGATATCAAGGAAGCTCGTATTGAAGAATCCACATTCACACTTGCCGATGGCAGAACAGTTCCCGTTCACTCTTTCGTTCTTGAAACAAAGACTGGTGAAAAGCTTGTAGACTTCAGCGTTGAATACGGTGCTGACGTTGATAAGGCTGCTGCAGATATTAACCATGCGGTTGAAAAGATGACAATCAAGGCAATGGAAAAAGCTGCTGATAAAGCTGCTAAGAGAGAAGCTCTCCGCCGCGGTGAAGTACTTAAGTACGAATAATTTAACCATGGGATACATAAAGCCACCTTTTCAAGGTGGCTTTTGTTTTATGAAATTTTGTTTTAATTAATCTCCATTTTTGATTATAAAACTAAGTTTTTTGGGCAATTGTATGCAATTTTGTATATTTTTTTGTTGCAAATTAACATTGATTTTAGATTTAAAATGTATTAAAATATACTATATTTGTTTTATGGATTTAATGCTTTAATTGCCAAAAGCGTATATGCAAATCTTATTGATAATAATCAGGCGGTATTAGAATGAACACAAAAACTATGTTTTATATATTGAAGAGAATATTACTGGCTCTCTTAACAGTTTGGGTGGTTATTACTATCACTTTCTTTGTTACACGTCTTGTTCCCGGCGGACCTTTTTTGGGAGAAAAAGCTATTTCTCCTGCTGCCATGAAGGCGCTTGAGGCAAAATACGGTCTTGATAAACCTGTTTTTGAGCAGTATACTACTTATCTCAAAGATATCGTAACAGAATTTGATTTCGGTCCTTCACTTAAACAGAGAGGTCGAGATGTTATTGATGTAATAAAAGATGGCATGGCAATTTCCGCAGAGCTTGGTCTCACAGCAGCGTTTGCAGCTCTTGCTGTAGGAATAGTATTTGGAGCAATTGCGGCACTTAACAGAAATAAGTTTGTAGACCGAGTTATAATGGTGATAACTACAGCATTTGTTTCAATGCCTTCCTTTATTATGGGTTCGTTACTGCTTCTTGTTTTCGCAGTAAAGCTTCAGTTCTTCCCGGCAAACGGTTCAACTGCTGATGGACTTGTGCTTCCGATAATAACTCTTGCTCTTTATCCCATGGCATATATCACACGTCTTACACGTTCTTCTATGCTTGAAGTGCTTGGTCAGGATTATATAAGAACAGCTAAGGCTAAGGGTGTTTCCAAAGCAAAAATCATTTTCGGTCATGCACTTAAAAACTCCCTCATTCCTGTTATTACATATTTTGGACCTATGCTTGCTTATATCGTAACAGGATCTCTTGTTGTTGAGAAAATTTTCGCAGTGCCCGGCATTGGTCGTGCGTTTGTAAACAGTATTACAGGTCGAGATTATCCTCTCATTATGGGTACAACGATTGTTTTGGCAACGCTCATCGTTGTTATGAACCTTGTAAGTGATATACTTTATAAGGTAGTTGACCCCAGAATTAAGTTTGAATAAAAGAAAGGAGGAAATGATGTTATGAAAAAAATGCCTTTCAATTTCCATGTTGATCTGGAATCCTTTATTCCTGCAACAGCTGAAGAAAAAGAATATATGGTAAAGATGCGTCCTTCCTCAACTTTCTTTAGGGATGGAGTTAAGCGTCTTCTTAAAAATAAAATTGCAACAATCAGTTTCTTTGTAGTAATTCTTATAGCACTTGCTTCTATCATTCTTCCTATGGTATGGCCCTATTCTTATGAGCAGCAGCTTGGTATCACTCCCGGTAAGCCTGTTGATGCTACATTTAAGAATCTTGCTCCATTTGAATATGGAGAAACAGAGCAGGAAAGAATTGACGAAGGCGAGTTCGTATTCCCTCACATATTTGGTACCGATTCGGCGGGTCGTGACTACTTTATTCGAGTTGTGTATGGAACAAGAATTTCACTTATGGTAGGATTTTTCGCTAGTATTATCGTTCTTATTATTGGTGTAACTATTGGTTCTATAGCCGGATATTGCGGTGGAAAAGTTGACCTTGTTATCATGAGAATAGTAGATATTATTTATTCTCTTCCGGATATGCTTATGGTTATTCTTCTTGCAGCCGTGCTTAATACAGTGCTTACTGCAGTAATCACAGGTACGGTTCTTGAAAAAATAGGTACTAATATTATCAGTCTTTTCATAGTGTTCGCACTTCTTTATTGGGTATCCATGTCTCGTCTTATCCGCGGACAGATACTTTCTCTTCGTGAACAGGAGTATGTACTTTCTGCACAGGCAACAGGTGCCAGTGGCAGCTGGATCATCAGAAAGCATCTTCTTCCCAACTGTATCAGTGTAATTGTTATTTCAACTGCTCTTCAGATCCCCAGTGCGATATTTACAGAGAGTTATCTCTCTTTCCTTGGCCTTGGTGTTAATGCGCCTATGCCTTCTTTGGGATCTCTTGCTTCTGATGCGCTCAATGGTATCAGATCGTATCCCCATCTTCTTGTAATTCCTGCAGTGGTTATTTCACTCATCGTTCTTTCCCTTAACCTTTTCGGTGATGGTCTGCGCGATGCGTTTGACCCCAAGCTTAAGAACTAAGGAGGTAAAACGATGTCACTTCTTGAAGTAAAAGATTTAAGAACCTCCTTTTTCACACCTGCAGGTGAAGTAAAAGCGGTAAATGGTATTTCATTTTTCCTTGACAGAGGAAAAGTTTTAGGCATAGTTGGAGAATCCGGCTCAGGTAAATCTGTAACGGCCTATTCAATAATGCAGATCCTTGCAAGCACCGGTAAAATAATTGGTGGATCAATCAAACTCGATGGTGAGGAATTGGTTGGTGCAGGTGAGAAGGTTATGAAAAATGTACGAGGCAATAAAGTCTCTATAATTTTCCAGGACCCTATGACCAGCCTTAATCCTACATATACAATCGGGCATCAGCTTATAGAAGCTATCTCACTTCATACTGACAGAAACAGAAAACAGGCAAGAGAAAGAGCTATTGAAATGCTTGAGCTTGTTAATGTAAATGAACCTCTCAAGCGTATGAAGCAGTACCCTTACGAACTTTCAGGCGGTATGCGCCAGAGAGTTATGATTGCTATGGCGCTTGCTTGTGAGCCCGACATTCTTATAGCTGATGAACCTACAACTGCCCTTGACGTTACTATTCAGGCGCAGATACTTGAGCTTATGAAGTCTCTCCAGGAAGAACTTGGTATGGCTATCATTATGATCACTCACGACCTTGGTGTTGTGGCTCAGATGTGCGATGAAGTTATAGTAATGTACGCAGGTTCAATTTGTGAGCAGGGAACAGCAGATGAAATTTTCTACAATCCCCGCCATGAATATACAAAAGGTCTTATGCGCTCTATTCCTACACAGAAGACAGCAGGAAAGAAGCTTCAGCCTATTACAGGTACTCCCATTGACCTTCTTAATATGCCTGAGGGTTGTCCCTTTGCTCCCAGATGTGAAGCAGCAATGAAAGTATGTATCAAACATCCCGGTCCATTTATGCAGATCAATGAGGATCACGCAGCCAGATGTTGGATGAATGTGAAATGTGGTATGGAATCAGGAGAAATTGAACCTGTTCTTGAAACTGAGAAAGGCGGTAATGAATAATGTCAGATAAACATATGGAAAAACCGCTGATTGAAGTTAAAAACTTAAAGCAATACTTCAACATAAACGTTGGTGCATTTAAAACAAAGCCTCTTAAGGCTGTTGATGATGTATCCTTCAGTATAAAAAAAGGTGAAACACTCGGTCTTGTTGGCGAATCCGGATGTGGTAAAACCACAGTAGGCAGAACGATCCTTCATCTTTATAAACCTACAGCAGGTAAAGTGTTCTATCAGGGTGAACCTGTGGAAACAAAGGCTCAGATCAAAGAGTTCCGCAAGAAAGCTACTATGGTTTTCCAGGATCCTTATTCATCCCTCAATCCCAGAATGACAGTATCTGACATTATCGGAGAACCTCTTGATGTTCATAAGATGTATAACGATAAAAAGGAAAGGGAAGAACGAATCCTTCAGCTTATGTCTGAGGTAGGCCTTAACTCTGAACACGCATCCAGATACGCTCATGAGTTTTCAGGCGGTCAGCGTCAGCGTATAGGAATTGCACGTTCACTGGCACTTAATCCTGATTTCATTGTATGTGACGAACCTGTTTCTGCACTGGATGTTTCAATTCAGGCTCAGGTTATCAATATGTTTGATGAACTTCAGGATAAAAAGGACCTTACATATCTCTTTATCGCTCATGACCTTCTTGTAGTACGTCATATCAGTGATAGAATAGCTGTAATGTACCTTGGTAAAATGGTAGAGCTTGCAGATGCTGACGAAATCTATAACAGACCCCTGCATCCTTATTCCCAATCTCTTCTTTCTGCAGTTCCGATTCCCGATCCTAAGATAGCAAGAGCTAATCAGCGTATTGCCCTCACAGGTGATATTCCCAGTCCTTTGAATGCACCTTCAGGCTGTCCTTTCCGTACACGTTGCCGTTATGCAACAGAGCAGTGTGCTGAGGTTATGCCTGAATTCAAAGAAGTGTCCAGCGGACATTTCGTTGCTTGTCATAATATTGATAAAGCTAACTAAAAAAGTATTATAAGCCTAGGCTAAGGGCTTAAAATAAAATTAAAAATAATTTGAGAAAGGAAAAATCTCATGAAAAAGTTTTTAGCACTCCTCCTTGCAGGCATTATGCTTCTTTCTTTTGCAGCTTGTGACAAAGCTCCCGCTGATAACGATGACGGCGATGAATCAAAGAATGAAGAAGTTGTAGACGAAGCAAAAGAGACATCAATGGCAGTATGTCTCGCTTCTGAGCCTGACACAATCGACCCTGCCCTCAACTCCGCAGTTGACGGCGCAACAATGGTATCCCACCTCTTCTCCGGCCTTGCTAAATGGGCTCAGGATAAGGATGGCAACCTCGTTATCGTAGCTGACGCAGCTGAAGAGCTCGTTGAAGGCGTTGTAAACGATGATGGTACAGTTACTTACACCTACACCATTAAGGACGGCGTTAAGTGGTCCGATGGTAAGGCTGTAACAGCAGCTGACTATGTATTTGCATGGCAGCGCGCTGCTTCCACAGCTCTCGGCGCTGACTATGGCTACATGTTTGAAGTAGTTGACGGTTATGCAGATATCTGGGAAACTGACGATGAAGATAACTTCGTTAATCCCGATGCAAAGCTTAACTGTAAGGCAGTAGACGAAAAGACAATCGAAGTTACACTCGCTAACGCAGTTTCCTACTGGAACGAACTTCTTGCATTCCCCACATATTTCCCTGTACGTGAAGACGTAGTTGCTAACGAAAACTGGGCAGCTGATGCTTCCACATATGTATGTAACGGCGCATACAAGATCGCTGAGTGGGAACACAACTCTGTAATCGTTCTTGAAAAGAATGAAAACTACCACGATGCTGATGCAGTTAAGATGGATGTTATCGAATTCTATCTCTCTGATGATTCCAATAACATGCTTGCTAACTTCGAAAACGGCGCATGGCTTCTTATCGATGATGTTCCTACAAACGAAATCGCTAACCTCAAGGAAACATATCCTGAAGAATTCGTTGTAGCTGGTCAGATTGGTACATACTATGTAAACTGGAATGTAAACCAGAATATCCTTCCCGCAACAAGCACACTTACAGGCGTTGAAGCTGAAGAAGCTATGGCTGAAATCAGAAGCGCTATCGGTCTTCTTTACGACCGTAACTACATTGTAGAAGAAATCGGCCAGGCTGGTCAGGTTCCCGCTCCTGCATTTGTAGCTATGGGTATGACTAACCCCGACGGTACAGAATTCTATAAGACATCCGGTAACAGCGAAGAATTTGACGGTTACTATGATGTATCCAAGGAAGCTATTGAAGATAACTTCAATGCAGCAGTTGATGTACTTAAGAAGTACTATACATATGACGAAGCATCCGGTAAGTTCACAGACTTCCCCACAATCACATATCTCTACAACACATCTGATGCTCACAAGCTCATCGGTGAATATCTCCAGAGTGCACTCGCAGCTGTTGGTATCAACATGCAGCTTGAAAACCAGGAATGGGCTACATTCCTTAACACACGTAAGGATGGCGGTTACACAGTAGCACGTAATGGTTGGCTTGCTGACTACAACGATCCTATCTGCTTCCTTGATATGTGGACATCTGTTTCCGGTAATAATGACGTTCAGTACGGTAAGGGCGCTCATAAGGATCTTGCTATGTACGATCTCGATCTCACAGCTCAGGGCTATGACATCAAGGTTGAAGACGGCACATGGGCAGAAACATATGACGTTCTCATCGCTGAGATCAAGGCTTGCACAGACACAGAAACACGTTATGAGCTTATGCACATTGCAGAAGATATGCTCATGGCAACTGGTGCAATCACACCTCTTTACTACTACACAGACATCTACATGGTAGACGATTCCGTTCAGGGCTTCTTCTCTAACCCCCTCGGATATAAGTACTTCATGTACTGCGAAATCGCTGAATAATAAAAATTCATAGTGATAAAAAGCCATCTGCTTTTGCAGGTGGCTTTTTGCTTTTGAAATGAAAAAAGTATAATTTAAAGTACAAATAGTAAACAGCTGAATAAATTGCCATTCATAAAAAAAAGAGTATGTCAGATAATAATGACAGAGAGTGAAGCATCGCTCTCAATTAATATAGATTCACTCCTTATTGGAGAACAAGGAGCGAAAGCTCCGTGAAAGGAAAAAGAAATGGCAAGCAACAAAACACTTGTGCCTGAAGCAAAGGCAGCTCTTGAACAGTTCAAGATGGAAGCAGCTAATGAAGTTGGCGTAAATCTCAAGCAGGGTTACAATGGTGACCTCACATCCCGTCAGGCCGGCAGCGTAGGCGGTCAGATGGTTAAGAAGATGATCGAAAAGTACGAAAACGATATCAAGGGCACAAAGTAAAAGTGAAACAATTCTCAGTGTAATTCACAAGAGATGTATCACTGCAAAAAACCGGACAATTGTCCGGTTTTTTGCAGTTTGCTAAAAAGAATAGTTGATCAATATATAAACAAGGTCGTAATATATCCTGATAAGATAGAGGTATATATGAATCTAATGCCTGACTACGTGGTAAAAGAGGTAATAGAAAAAAGCAAGGATAGGGAATAATCCCAGCCTTGCTTTATATCAATAAAAATCAAAAGTCCACAACATTTCTGTTGTGGACTTGAATGGCGGAGAAGGAGCATTGTACGTCAAGTACACAAAAGTCAAGGGTTATGTGTTTTCTGCTTTATTTGTGGTTGCTTTATTACTTGTTTTGTGGTATAATTCAAGAACATAAATTCCGTAGGAGGCAGCTATGTCAATAGTATATGGAATAACAGCAGTCGTAGCGTTGTTGCTATTGGCGAGTTATGTTTTCCTTGTTAGAAAAAAAGAATTTTGGTTATTGCTTTTATATGTTTGTGTATTTGTAACTAACTGTGGATATACTTTACTTTCGGGTTCCAAAACAGTTGAGTTTGCTATATTTGCAAATAAGATGGTTTATTTAGGGGCTGTTTTTTTAAGTATGTGTATGCTTATGACGATTGTAAAGCTCTGCGGATTTGAATTCAAAAAATCATTGCCTATAACTTTACTTGTTTTGGGCATTATGATGTTTGCAATAATTGCCACAACAGGTTATCTCCCTTTATATTATAAAGAGATTTCTCTTGTTTTCGTTGATGGAGCAGCAAAACTTGAGAAGGTTTACGGAGTTTTGCATCCTGTATATCTACTTTATTTAGTTGGATATTTTATAGCTATGATCGTGACTACCATTCATTCAATCAAGGCTAAAAAAGTGGGTTCACATAAACATGCTGCGCTGATGGCAGTTATTGTTTTTGGAAATATAGCAGTTTGGTTTGTTGAAAAGTTTATCCCTTGGGATTTTGAGTTTCTTTCTATTTCCTATTTGTTTAGTGAATTTGTTTTCCTTGGGATATATTGGATGATGCAGGATTATGTTAGAGTAGATCTTGTTCCCATTCCTGAGTCGTTTGGATCGCGTCCTGCGCCCGTTGATATTGCAACGATGCCAATGGAAGAAAAGATATTAAAGATACTTTCCTTTTTGGAAGAAGGGGAGATACTTTCCGCAAGAGAGCGCGAGATACTTGAATTGGTTCTCCTAAATAAAAAGAGAAAAGAGATCGCTGATGAGCTTTGCTTGTCTGAAAACACCATCAAAACCTACACACGAACGCTGTACGGCAAACTGGGGGTTGGCTCACGAGAGGAGCTTTATGCATTACTCATTAAATAATCGAATATTTGGGCGGGAGAATTGTCTCCCGTCCTTTTTTTGTGCTCAACATCACCCCTTCACCCTTTTTTCACCCCTGATTCAAGGTATTTCACCCCTTTGGGGTGTACCGATAATATATAACGATCTGATAAAATGTAAGTAAGAAAAGATACAGATGTTTGGAAACTGTAAATTAAGGAGGTGGTGAATTTGACCGATAAGCGTATTTTGTTTGGTGATTTTGAGTTTCCGAGGACAAACGGACTGGAGTATCTTTTGAATGAGGAAAAGCTTGTTACCGACTATCTGTTTGTCAACGAACCGCACGAAAGGTTTTCGATGTACTTTGAGGAAGGATTTCCGATGTTTGCCGTACCCGAAAACAGTGAGCGACCGTATTGCTTGTTTGAGATGAAGAGCGTTGGAAGAAAAATAAAATTTTTCTGCCCCGAAAAGCATAAGAATATTGATACGGTAGTCTGGTATTTCTATGTGGAGCTACTCGATGAGCAAGGCATAGTTCACGGTCTGCCCGGACAGGTCAGAGTCGGTATGCGTGACTTTCAATCCGAGCTTGCAAAAGGTAAACCGAAATTTATTGAGGTTTTAGAAAACATCACCTTGAACACAACGGCTGTTACTGCTTGAACGATTCTCGATAAGAGAAAGGAGAAACGATTATGAAAACGAAAAGATTTTTGGCATTATTCTTAATGCTGGCGATGCTGATCGGTATGATGCCGACATCGGCGTTCAGTTTGAACGCTGAAGAGCACACATGGAATCCTAGTGCCACGATGACGCTTAAATGCGGAAATACGGTTATCGAGCCCAAAGAGGTCATTGAAACCGACGATACTAAGATGAAGGTCTATAGTGTTGAATCAAAAAATGATTATACTCTGACCACTTCCGACGATAACGATTACGCCGTTCTGTTTGAGGTCTATCTGACCGAAATAATAGATGAATACGGTTATAAGGATTATGACTATGAGATGACGGTCACCTTGGATAATGTGAATATCCGTACATACAATCCCCGTTTGGATCAGAATGCGGGTATTCATGCAGCTATGATGTTCTCCGACGAAAAATCCGAGGAAAGATATGAAACGCTCAACATTGAGCTTGTGGGCGACAATACCATTGAACTGCTTGGAGTTGAGAACGATTCCGTTAATGATGTTTGGAGCGCTGTTGCGTTTATCGGACCTAACACCGTTATTAAAGGTGATGGTACTCTAAATGCAACATGCCGTTACAGCAATGCTGTAGGAGCTGCCAGCGCGGTATATACCAAAAATACCATCGGTCTTTATGATACCGTTACGCTGAATGCTACCGCGGATGTTGAGGCAAAGCAAGCGGATGTGCTTCTCGGCGATGGGCTTTATTTTTATAACATGAATTTTATAACAGGAGCCGATACTACTGTAAATATTAAGGCTTCAGGTTCCGGAATCAATCATAATATCGCGACTGTATATGCAACGTATCTTGACAATTTGGAGATTGATGGTGATCTGCATATCCGTGCGGCTGATTACGGTATCAACTGGCCGGCAGGATGTATGTATATTGGCGATGATGTAAGCATTAGCATTGCGGGTCTGGCAGAAGGCTCGGCAGCCAACGTTGGTATTCTTATCAGACGCGATGTGACCATCGGTGAGAACTGTAACGTTACGGTTGATGCACTTGGCGCGGCATATTCTTGCCAGGTTACTACCACTGCAAATCCCTCCGCGCCTATTACCGTGGGTAAAAACTCCGTTGTAAAGATGAGCGGATCGGTTACTTCTACTGATTTCGTTATCGGTTGCGGAACTAAGCTTGCAGGAAAAAATAATGTTGTAAGCGGAACCGGTGAAGAATGGTACGGAGAAACTTGGAGAGTTTCCGCGATTACGCTTGAAGAAAATGCAAAGCTCACTATAAACGGTGGATACCGTGCTCTTCAGACATCAGTCATTGAGTTGTATGATGGTTCCGAGCTGAAGATTATCACTACCGACGTAGTGGATTCCGATAATATATACGAATATGGTCCCGTTGAGCTTGCCACAGGCACAAGCTATATTTACAGTGGAGCGGCCTTTATTGTTGAAACTCCCGCAGCAGATGCTGTTTTTGGATACACAAGCCTTAATATCGAAAGTGATAACGTGTATATCAAGGCGGCTGAGACTGCTATGAATAAGTCAATTACTCGCGGCACCGGGATCACCACGTTTGAAAGTGATGATGGTGTAAACTGGATTCCTTTTACAAGCACCTCTAATAAGTCATATTTTACTACCCGTGAGCCTGCTACTCATATCTGCGCGGCATCTGTTGCTGCTAATACCTATAGTAATAAGGCATGGACTCCCATTGAAGGCGAATACAAGCATACTGCCAAGTGTATTTACTGTGCAGCAGATATCGTTGCCGACTGCCAGTGGGACCGTGGCGCTTGGTATTATAGCAGCGGTAACTATACGCTGAAGTTTGAATGTGAGATTTGTGAGCAGGAAAAAACATCCGATGTAGAATATCACAGTCACGTTTACGAAACATGGACTCCTCTGATGGGCGACTATTATCCTATGCATGAGAGCACCTGTACAGTATCAGGATGCGGTGCGAGCACGGAAGAGTACTGTTCCAATTCCTATGGACCGGAGTATCACATCAGTCTGGATACTATGCGTAAGGATTGTACCAAGTGCGGTCAGTTCACCATATGGGAGCTCGACAGCTCTCAGGTAAATACCACTCACGTTGAGGCTAAACCTGCAAGCTGCAGCGGCGCGGGCAACATTGAGTTCTGGTATTGCGAACACTGTAATTGTTATTATGCGGATGAAGATTGTACAAGCGTTCTTGATCCCTCTGAAACTTTCATCCAGCCTACCGATCACAATTACGGAGAGGATGGTATTTGTACAGTATGCGGTGACAAGAATCGTACGCTTTCCTTCGTTCCCGTGGAGGGCTTCCCCAATGAGTATGACTACTACTACGTCATCCTTGGTAAGACCTCTGACGGCAAATATTATGCACTCGGCAATAAGACCGTAGACGGCAAGCGCGAGGCTGTTTTAATTCCCGATGATATGATCGCCGCTGACGGTACGATCACGATCACCGCCGAGATGGCTGAATTCTTCTATCAAGAGATTGTTGGCACATCCAACACCGCGTGGATGGCTGACGGAGGATGCTTCTCTTTTACTGTTAAAAATGGATTCTTTGTATATGATAAGGCGTACTACGGTGATGGTTGCGTATCCTATCCAGGATATTTCTATCCCAACTATTCATCAGACGAGCCCGGTAACGGTGAGATGTACGCTCACGACAAGGATTATGACGAAAAAGTATGGATCTACTTTGACGAGGAAAATCTCTGTTTCGATGTTTCCGAGACCGAGATGAAGAATATTTACCTCTATATTCAGATATGTGACCATGAAAACATCGCGCATAATCCGGCAGCCAAGCCTACCTGTACCGAGCAGGGAAGCAGAGAATATTACAGTTGCGGCAAGTGTGGTGAATTTTTCGCAGATGCTGACGCGACTATCCCTTACGTATTCCCAGATTACGTTGATCCGTTCGATCTTTACGACATCAACGAATATTTCAATCTTTCCGCGCTTGGACATAAGTTCAATTCTGAGGGAGTATGCGAAAACTGTACTATGAAGCGTCCCATTTACAGACCCGTTACCTCCCTTGAGCAGTTTGATCAGCTTAGCGGCGATGCATATTACCTCATCGTCTTCAATGTGGACGATAAGACCTATGCTGCACGTCTCCCTGATCTCACAAACCCCTGTAACACCGACTCTGACGGTGACGGCATTGTAGATATCATGGAGGACGATCTTAATGCTAATGGTATTCCCGATTGCATCGAGGATTACATCAATAATTGGTGGGGCGGCGCTGATATGGATGAAGACGGCGTTACCACGGTTGAAGAATATAATGAGGTAATCGGAGACTGGGACGGCGACGAAGTCATCACTGCGCAGGATTACCCGATCTTCTTTGATTGTAACGTATATCAGGACCTCAGCCATTACTATGACGAGCTTGCTTATTCAGTCGATAACTTCGTTGAAGTGAAGGTTGCTGAGGACGGCTCTATTACCATAGTTGATGATGAGGCTATGGAATTCCAGATGATGGAAAGTGGTCCTTGGGGCGGTCAGTCTTATGATGATGAGTCACTTGCATACGATAAGGAGCACTACGGAATCAAAGACACCGACCGTCTCCGCGCGGCGTGGATTCCCAACTACTGGGTTGCATACGATGGTTTGCTGGGGTATTACAGTGAAGGCCACTTTATGATGCAGTACAGATGGTACGGAGACTCTGATATGCCCGGTATCACCGACAACAAGAACTGGAAAATCAGCTTTAATGAGGATGGTACCGTTCTTCTTGTTAGTAGCTGGACGGACTTTGATGATACAGGTGCACTTCAGTTTGTTAAATATATCAATGAATACGGCGAAGAAGATATGACTATCGTCGGACTGCCTCAGGAACATTGGCAGTACAGCGATATTATGAGCAATTATAACGTAATTCTACCTGCATATCTGTATGCTTCCGAGCCTGTATATGATAAGCCTCTCCATACCTGTGACTTTGGTGATTGGGTAGATGATGCAAATGGTGACACTCACACCCGCACCTGTAAGGATCCCGAATGCGGCAAGACCGAAACAGAAACACACGGCTGGGATGGCGGTGTTCAAAACGGCACTCCCACCTGCACCGAGGGTGCAGAGATTACCTACACCTGCACGGGTTGCTACAAGACTAAAATCGAAAGTGTTAATAAACTCGGTCACGATTGGAGCGATTGGACTTACTACAGTGTAGATTCTCACGTTCGCGATTGTAAGAGAAATTGCGGTGTTGAACAGGAATTTGATGGTCACCAATGGAGTGATTGGGTGCCCGTTGATGACACTATCCATAAGATGACTTGTGATATTTGTAGTGGCGAACAAACAGGCGAGCACGATTGGGATAATGGTGTTGTTACTAAAGAACCCACAGAATGGGAGGAAGGTATTAAAACCTATACCTGCGGTACGTGTTCTCACATCAAGACCCAAACAGTCGATAAGCTGGAGCATAATCACAACTGGAGCGACTGGACTCCCAATGATGATGGAACCCATAGTAGATGCTGCCGATGCAATGCTGTTGAAACAGCAGAGCATGCTTTTGATGAAGGTAAGATAACAATTGCTCCTACAGTACTTTATGAAGGCGAAATTGTTTATACCTGTGGTGATTGCGGTGCAACCAAAACTGACACTTTGGATAAGCTTGAAGGTACCGATGAAATTGTTTCAGAAGACGGTGATATTAAAATTAATATCGAAGAAGGAAGCTCTGCAATAATAGATCCTAATACTGAGATAATTGTTGAGGAAATTACAGATACTTCATTTGGAGAAGAGACAAAAGAATCTGTAACAGAGCAGTTTGGCGAAGGTGCAGAAATACTTACAACATATGATATATCAATGCTTCTCAATGAACAGCCGGTTCAGCCCGGTGGTATGGTTTCTGTAACAGTACCTTGTCCGGAAGGATTTGAAGGGTATGATAGTATTCAGGTAGTGTACATAGACGACGTGGGAAATGTATCTCCTTGTGAAACCACAACCAATGAGGATGGAACAGTAACATTCAAAACTGATCATTTCAGTCTTTACGCTATAGTTGGTGTATACGAAACAACTGTTGAAATAGGTGATATTGACGGTGACGGAAAGATCAATGCAGTTGATATGTTCAAGATGAAATTGTTCATCAAACAGCTTCTTAATGCAACTGACACAGAAGTAAAAGCTGCGGACATCAATAGCGACGGAAAGATCACAGCTCTTGATTTGTTTGAATTCAAGTATCGTCTTGTTAAAGGCGTATGGCGCACAAAAGAAGATTAACAACAAAACAACTCCCGAAAAAATCGGGAGTTGTTTCTTTATATCTACTATAATCAGATGCAAAAATAAAATGCTCACCGTTTGGCGTGATTTTGCTTGGCAAAAGGTGGCTCTATAATTCAAATATAGAACTTTAACCTTTATATAGCGAATAATAATTGCTGAGACAAATGTCCTTAACAACAGGTTAGAATTAAAGTGTACTTATAAACAAAAATAACTCCCGATTGTATCGGGAGTTATTTTTTGTAATATCCATACTGTTGATAAATTGGTGAAAAGAGAACATACAAAAAACAAAAAGCACACCGATTGGTGTGCTTTTTGTTTTGGCGGAGAAGGAGCATTGTATGTCATGTACACAACACTACATTCTCCTTTTTTAGTTTAAATTGATTGAATTATCTGTATTATATCAAGATATATTGAAGAAATCAATATATCTTTGTATGAATAAAATACTTTGTGAGACATTTTGATATACTAATTTATAGAAATTCTAAAAGTTCAGATGAAAAGCACTCAGGATATTTATAGTTTTCAAAACTTCAGTATGAATGTTAGTATTTGTAATACTATAAGATATCATTCAACTTTTTCTCTATGTCTTTCCACCGTGGATTAGTAACCACAGGATTTCCCGTTTTATCTTCGAAATCATTCCAACAGTCACAGAGCATGGATCTATAGCTGCTTATTATCCATTGAAGATCCACCTTGTTTGCAATATAATCTTTGCTACGCTTAGTATAAATAGGATCTTCCATTGAACAGCTGCCATTATTCAAAGTTTTATAAAAATTGATGTTTCTTTCAAAAACGTTAATCAATTCTTCACCGCAATCAATAGTCTTGTCATATTCTCCATCACGCAGATAATCTTTTGCAAGCCTGATGAGCGTAGCTATCTCCACGGCATTTATCTCGTCACCCCACATGGTGTCATTAACAAGGCGGCATATATCAATAATCTTTTTCCATATTGCTATTGAAGCAGGTCTGCCCAGAGCTCCGTTAATAGAATATGAGCTGCCGGTATTATACATTATCCAAAGATAATCAAGTGTTTTCTCGCTAAGATTATATCGCAAGATCTCTTGCATCTTATCATAGTTACTACTTCTATGAGCTATCAAATACCTTGCGTCAAGCTTTTGTTCAAAAGGAAGTAGCTCTGCCTCTTTTTCTGCTTGCTCATAGTCTCCTTGGGCTGAATACAATCGGATGAGATGTTTTTTTGCCTTGACTTTTCTTTCGAGATCCTCGTCATTGTTAACGATGTTCTCAAGCATTTTTTCAAGTTCTCTGAAAAGATCGTTTTTTTCTTTTTCTGTTAAATCAAAAAATCCTCGCCAAACGGCATCATCATAGTATCTTGCGCCTGCACTGCCACATCGGAGAGCAATTTCATAATTATACGGGAATCTGCGAACGGTTTCTCTAAGGGTTTCATATATTTCCTTATACCTGTCGCAATTTCTTTCACCAAGTTTTTGATTGTTTACATTTTTTCGAATAATATTGTTAGCAATAGAAAAGGCTTCGTCTATCTCTTCCATTTCATTTGTCACAACACCCAATAACGCTTCAAGGTTTATACCAAGTATTTTCGAAAGGGGAACGATTTGAATAATATCGGGCATTCCGACATCATTTTCCCATCTGGAAACAGTTTGTACGGAAACACCTTGCTTCTCTGCAAGCTCTGCCTGTGTTAACCCCGCCATTTTTCTGAAATTCTTTAATCTTTCACCAAATGATAACATATACTGCTCCTTTATCTTAATGTAATAATCATATCATATTTTAGTCTGTAAATCAATCACACATAATATTGAGCTTGCATATTAAACATTTTCTTGTATAAGCCATTGTTAATATTCATTAGTTGACTGTGGGAACCATATTCCATGAGTTCACCATCTTCAAACAAAGCTATATTATCTGTAAATCGAGTGGAGGAAAGTCTATGAGATACATATACTGCGCATTTGCCCTCCGCTAATAAAGAAAAACGTTTATATATCTCATATTCCGCCATAGGGTCTAATGCTGATGTAGGCTCGTCAAGTATTACTACGGGGGCCCCCTTGTAAAGTGCTCTTGCTATTGCAACTTTTTGGCCCTCTCCACCTGAAAATTCCACGCCTTCATTATCAAACTGCTTATTCATATATGTGTCAACACCATGATCAAGTGATGCAATTTTGCAACGTAGTCCTGCACGTTCGATGACCTTATCAAGTTTATACTCGTCAACATCACTGTTCATCGCTATATTTTCCCTGACAGAATAGGAGAATAACTTATAATCCTGAAACACTACGGAAAACAGCTTAATATATTCGTCGTAAGGTATCTTATTTATAGGAATGCCGTCAAGTAATATCTCACCCGTAGTAGGTTCGTAAAACCGGCAAAGAAGCTTAACAAAAGTAGTTTTACCTGCATCGTTTATGCCTACCAATGAAAGCGATTGTCCTGAACGCAAATTAAGATTTATATTTTTGAGTATAAATTTTTCAGTATTGGGATATTTAAAAGATACATTTCTGAATTCAAACACAAAGTTATTTATATCAAGATTTGCAACAGAGTAGTTTGCAACATCCTTGTCCATTTTCTCTGAAGCTGTGATGCAGTATCTTATTTCCTGAGCTGTTAGTCCTGTTGAAAGAAGCAAAGAATAGTTACCTACAAGACCGCTTACATAATCGGAAAACTTTTGTATACTTGTCAGATACATTGAAAAGTCTCCTAGAAGCATACTACCAAATAACATTCTGTATCCAAGATAAATATATATAAACGCTTGCTGAAGGATAGCGGTAGTTCCTGGCAGGCTGCGAAACTTAAGTACTTTTCTCCTCATTTGCATATTTGTAGGAATGAACTCTCTTTCAATATGTTCTTCGACTTTGTTTATTACCCAATTTTCAAGACTGTTTACTCTTATCTCTTTGCCATATCTGCTATCGTAGGCCAATGAATACAGATATTCCATTTTTCGAAAAGTACTGGCTGTTATTCGCTTCCAATAAAACTGAAAGTTTCTCATTTTTTTATCTGTAAATATCTGAACCATGATCACTATAAGCATTATGATAAAGATACTGGGATGTATTGAAAAAATAATAGCAGATAACCCACTGGCATTAAGAACAGCAAGCAAAAATCCGGTTGAATATGATAAGATCTCGAAGAACGGGTTTGTTGATGCAGCAAGGGAAATAAAGTCCTTCATTCTCGGTTCTTCCAAATCAGAATATTTCATCTTCATAGCAAGAGACGCTATATAAGCCTTTATTTGGTGAGTTGTTTTTTCGTTTTCCTTTGCATCAATTTTAGAAATGAAAGCACTTATTATTGATACGGCAAATATAGCAGATACCATTGTAATAATGTGGATAAATGCTGCCCGAATACTTCCTGTGTTGCTCACCTCATTTATAATAAAACGTAAGAAAACTATTGGGATAAAGTTTGAGACTGCACTAATGACGACAGATATTAAACGTATTACAAACATCTTTTTATTAAGAGAAAACAGAAATTGCAAACAGAACAAGATGTTTGAGAAAATCTGCCTTGTGGATGCTTCTTTATTCTTCTTCATTTTTGTCTCCTTTATAGTATTCAGCTTGAGTTGAAAACATGGCTTTGTATGTGCCGCCTAGCTCCATTAATTCATCATGGGTGCCATATTCAACTATTTTCCCGTTTTCAAATACTGCAACATTATCGCAAAATTTAACTGAAGCAAGCCTATGAGAAATATAAACGGCAGTTTTATTTTTCATGATAGAGTTAAATCTTTCATACAGCAGACTCTCTGCAATAGGATCGAGAGAAGCAGTAGGCTCATCAAGTATTACAATCTGCGCATCTCGGTAGTATGCTCTTGCCGAAGCTAACTTTTGCCCCTCTCCTCCTGAGAACTCAATGCCATTTTCATCAAATTCTTTACTTATGGATGTATCAATACTTTTACTTAACCCATCTATTTTATCTTTAATACCGCTTTTTTCTATTACCCATTCAAGCCTTTGTTTATCATAATTTTCTCCTAAGACTATGTTTTCCTTAACTGAAAACGCAAATAATTGAAAGTCCTGAAAAATAACACCAAGCATTTTTCTGTAGAGTGCAGGATGTATTGTTTTTATATCATAACCGTTCAGAGTAATAACTCCTTCTGTAGGCAAATAGAGTCCACAAAGAAGCTTTATGAACGTTGTTTTTCCCGCACCATTAAATCCAACCACAGACAGCTTTTCTCCGTTTTTAATTGTTATGCCTATGTCCTTTAGAACGTAATTTTCACATCCCGGATACTTAAACGAAACACTCCTAAACTCTATGTTTCCGTTTTTTAGCATATCTTCTGTTATGTTTTGATCTATAATATTTTCATTTTCCGGGGTTGATATAG
>JAFXGC010000081.1 GCA_017513325.1 Clostridia bacterium | reverse complement strand
GGATTTGAACCTCACGACCTCCGGGTTATGAGCCCGACGAGCTACCAAGCTGCTCTACCCCGCGATATGAAATTGGTGCCGGAAACCGGGCTCGAACCGGTACGCAACTTTCGTTGCATTGGATTTTAAGTCCAAGGCGTCTGCCTATTCCGCCACTCCGGCACATAGCTTCGCTTCGGACAGATGCTCCGTTTCCGCTCAGGCTTTCCCCTGAGTGCCTAACTATTATAGCAAACTAAATTCTTATTGTCAATACCTTTTTTCAATTTTATTTTCGACTCTTTTCTTGCCTCCCTCCTTTTCTCCTATATTATGTATTGCTTTTTATTATTTAGCCCATCGTGTCTCAAATGATACACTTTTTTCGTGTTTTGTCGTTTTTTTATAAAAAATACTCCCCGAAATGAATATTTTTTTGAAAAAGTGTGGAAATAAGGGGGTATATATAGTATAATTAATGTAACTATTTAGTTTTTTCAGGAGGAAATAATAATGAAAAAAACATTGACCTCTGTGCCTTTCAAGGATACTCCCGAGCAGAAGGCACGTCTTGATGAGATCATTGAAGCTCTCAAGAATGAGCCCGGCGCTCTGATGCCTATTATGCAGAAGGCCCAGGAAATATACGGATATCTTCCCCCCGAAGTGCAGAAGCACATCGCTGTCAAGATGGATATCCCCGAAAGTGAAGTTTACGGTGTTGCAACATTCTATTCTCAGTTCCTTCTCAATCCTATGGGAACTAACCCTGTTTCAGTTTGCCTCGGTACGGCTTGCTACGTTAAGGGAAGCGGTCTTCTTATGGAAAAGCTCGAGAGCGTTCTCGGAATTGAAAACGGCGGTATCACAGCTGACCGTCAGTTCAGCCTCAGCGCAACAAGATGTATCGGCGCTTGCGGCCTCGCCCCCGTTCTTACAGTTGGCGAAGACGTTTACGGCCGTCTCGTGCCCGATGATATCGAGGGCATCATTGCTAAATACAGATAAATAAAAAAGGAAGGCGTTGCATATGAAAATCGGTGAAATACAGAATCTTCTTGAAGCTCATGTTCTCTGTGGAGAAGATAAGCTTGATTGCCAGGTGTATTCCGCCTGCTCAAGCGATATGATGAGCGATGTGCTTGCCTTCGTTAAGGACCAGGCAGTGCTCCTCACAGGCCTTGTAAATCCTCAGGTTATCAGAACCGCTGAGATGATGGATATGAAATGCGTTGTTTTCGTTCGCAAAAAAGTTCCCGGCGAGGACATCATTGAATTGGCCAGAGACTCCGGAATCGTTCTGATGCGAAGCGATCTGCGTATGTTTGAAGCTTGTGGAATTCTCTACAGCGCAGGCCTTAAAGGACATGTAAAAGGTGGAAACTGATATGGCAGACGAAATTATCAGATTCCATTTTGATGTGGACGGAGATGATTTTTCTTCTGCAGGTGCAGCTTCTGTTGAAGTCAAAAAAAGACTGAGACAGCTTGGATTTGCCCCCGATGTTATCCGCCGGGTTGCTATTGCAATGTATGAAGGCGAGATAAATATGGTTATCCACGCTGACGGTGGCGTAGTAGACGTTGAGGTGGGAGACGACGACATCACAATGATCCTATCCGACCACGGCCCCGGAATTGAAAACGTGGAACTTGCGATGCAGGAAGGTTATTCTACTGCAAGAGATAATATCCGTTCGCTCGGGTTTGGAGCAGGAATGGGTCTTCCCAATATGAAAAAATATACCGATGATATGAAAATAGAAACAGAGATCGGTGTCGGCACAACAGTTATTATGAAAGTCAACGTTTGATTTTCACGAGGTGCCACAATGACAGAATATAAGCATTCTGTATCACTTGATGTTTCAAAATGCAAAGGCTGCACGCATTGCCTTAAAAGATGCCCGACAGAGGCTATCCGCATAAGAAATGGTAAAGCTGATATAAACTCCGAAAAGTGTATCGACTGCGGAGAATGCATCAGAGTTTGCCCCTATAAGGCAAAAAAAGCAGTTTATGATCCGCTTGAAACATTAAACGATTACAGATATAAAATTGCGCTCCCCGCACCAACTCTTTACGGTCAGTTTGATAACCTTGACGATATAGATTTCATTATTCAGGGTCTTCTCGATATGGGTTTTGATGACGTTTATGAGGTGGCAAAAGCGGCAGAGCTTGTAACTGAATACACAAGACACTATCTGCACAAGGAAAATCTGAAAAAGCCTGTTATCAGCTCAGCTTGTCCCGTTGTTGTAAGGCTGATAAGCACACGTTTTCCCTATCTCTGCGAAAACGTTATGCCTATTCTCCCTCCCGTTGAGGTTGCCGGCAAGCTGGCAAGAGAAAAAGCTTTGGCCGAGCATCCTGAGCTTAAACCTGAGGATATCGGTTGCTTCTTCATTTCTCCCTGTCCTGCAAAAGTGAGCTACGTTAAAAACAGCTTCGCAGGCGAAAAGAGCAATGTGGATGAAGTTCTTTCGGTTTCCGATGTGTATTTCAAATTAGTCTCTTATATGAACAAAATCGACTCCCCCGGTGTTTCTTGCGAAGCGGGAATGGTAGGTGTTGGCTGGGCTATAGCCGGCGGCGAATCTACATCGGTTTTCAACGACAGATATCTTGCAGCGGACGGCATTGAAAATGTAATTCACGTGCTTGATCAGATCGATAACTCCGAGTTTCCCGAGCTTGAATTCATTGAGCTTAACGCCTGCAACGGCGGTTGCGTTGGCGGAGTTATGACAGTTGCAAACCCCTATATCGCAAAAGCGCGTATACAGTCTCTTAAGAGATATCTCCCCGTTTC
Organism: Clostridia bacterium; assembly: GCA_017513325.1. Classification (GTDB taxonomy): domain Bacteria; phylum Bacillota; class Clostridia; order Oscillospirales; family CAG-272; genus Avispirillum. The sequence goes on along the minus strand of JAFXGC010000081.1, from coordinate 7,067 downwards.
GCCAAATACTCATGAGGCAATGGGAGACGTGCCCGATTATGTGATGATGCCCGAACTTGAATATCAGCCAACCTGCCCTCTTTCCACAAACAGAAAAGAGGCTATGAGAATGATGGCGGATATTCAAGAGATCAGAAAAGATCTTCCCGATCTTGACTGTGGCTCCTGCGGTGCTCCTACTTGCGCAGCATTTGCGGAAGATATTGTCAGAGGTGAGACCTGCGCTGATGAATGCGTAGTATTTATGCGTCAGGTGTTCCATGATTATATCGCAAGGCATCAGGCGCGAATGGAAGAGGAGGCGGAAAAAAGAAAAAATGATAAATCTTGATATTCTTGCCCAAAAAATGGAGCTCCGTCACATATGTGGCTCCACAGACCGTGAAATATGCGGCTGTTATGCAGGAGATCTGCTCAGCTGGGTTATGAGCCATGCGGAATACGGACATATCTGGATAACCATTATGTCCAACATCAACGTGGTTGCAGTTGCCAGCCTTTGCGATGTTGCCTGTGTTGTTTTAGCTGAAGGTGTTGAACTTGATCCCGATGCATTGGAAGCCGCAACAAAGCAGGATATATGCGTTTTCTCTTCAAAGCTTTCCACATATGAGCTTTGCACACTTGTCTCAAAATACATAAATGAATAAGTATTATTATGACTTGCATATCCACTCATGCCTCTCCCCATGCGGAGATAATGATATGACTCCGGCTAATATAGCAGGGATGGCAGCGGTGAAAGGGCTTCAGATAGTTGCCCTCACCGATCATAATACGACGGCAAACTGTCCTGCATTTTTCAAAGCCTGCAAGGCATACGGGATAATCCCCGTGGCAGGAATGGAGTTGACAGTTTCCGAAGATATCCACCTGCTGTGCCTCTTCAGAGAACTGGAAGACGCTATGGCTTTCGGAGGAGAAGTGGATAAGCATAAAATCAATATTAAAAACCGCCCCGATATATTCGGTCATCAGTTTGTTATGGATCACGAGGATAAGGTCATACAGGAAGAAGAAAATCTTCTTCTCAATGCAACAATGCTATCTCTTGATGAGGGAACAAAACTGGTCAGAGAATTCGGCGGTGTCTGCTATCCCGCACATATTGACAGAACATCAAACGGCGCGGTTGCAGTGCTGGGTGCTTTTCCCGACTGGCTTTCATACACAGCGTATGAACTAAGCGGAAGCGGAATCAAAGCCAATGAGGAAATGAAGAACCCCGCAATAAAAAATCTGAAATGCGTTGTCAGCTCCGATGCCCATTATCTATGGGATATGTCGGAGGCGGAGAATTACTTTCTCCTCGACGATGAGCCTTATAGCAGCAGTTTTGTGAGAAACAAACTGATCGATATGTTGGAGGAAATATGAAAGATCTTTCATTATATATCCTTGATATCGCAATGAACTCTGTGAGAGCAGGTGCGAAAAACATTTCAATTTTGCTCAATGAGGAAAATAACGTTCTCACCCTCAGAATAGAGGACGACGGCTGCGGAATGACAGAAGAACAGGTTGAAAAACTTTCAAACCCCTTCTTCACAACAAGAAAAACAAGAAAGGTTGGCCTCGGTGTTCCTTTTCTGCGTATGCTCAGCGAAATGACAGGCGGAAAAGTGACCGTGACCTCAAGACCCGAAGCGGATTTTGAAAACCACGGAACTGAAGTTGTGGCAACTTTTCATACTGACCATATAGATTTCATACCCCTTGGCGATGTGGTTGAAACAGTGGTCACTCTCATTCAAGGTAACCCTGACTCCGATTATGTGTTCAGGCATAAAACGGATAAATTGGATGTTAATATGGATACCGGTGAAATGAGAGCAATACTTGGGGACGAAGTTCCCCTTAATGCCTACGAAGTTCTCTCTTTCATAAAAGAGTTTCTCCGTGGACAATATGAAAATGAAAATTAATTCTATGAAAACGAAAGGAAATATACTAAAATGAAAACTTTAGCTGAACTTGCTGCTATCAGAGAGCAGATGAAGGATAAGGTTGCAATCCGTACAGGCAGCGGCGCAGTTCGTGTTGTTGTTGGTATGGCAACCTGCGGTATCACAGCAGGCGCAAGACCTGTTCTTAACGCTTTTGTTGAAGAAGTTACAAAAGCAGGCCTTAACGATAAGGTTATGGTTACTCAGACAGGCTGCATCGGTATCTGCCAGTATGAGCCCGTAGTTGAGATCTACGAGGACGGCAAGGAAAAAGTTACATACGTTAAAATGACAGCTGAAAAGGCTAAGGAAGTTGTTGAAAAGCACCTCAAGGGCGGCGAAGCAGTTTCCCAGTACCTTATCGGCAACACAGAATTATAATAAACGGAGGAATACATAATTATGGTTCGTTCACATGTCCTTATTTGCGGAGGTACCGGCTGTACATCCTCCGGAAGTAACAAAATCAAAGACGCTCTTGCAGCAGAGCTTCAGGCAAAGGGTCTTGATGAAGAAGTAAAAATCGTACAGACAGGTTGCTTCGGCCTTTGTGCACTCGGTCCCATTATGATCGTTTATCCCGAAGGCACATTCTATTCAAGAGTTACTCCCGAAGACGTTTCCGAAATCGTTGAAGAACATCTTCTCAAGGGACGTATCGTTGACAGACTTGTTTATAACGATGCAGCTGCAAACGCAGAAGCTAAGGAAGAGATACACTCTTCTCTTAACGATACAGCATTCTATAAGAAGCAGCACAGAGTTGCACTCCGCAACTGCGGTGTTATCAACCCCGAAAAGATCGACGAATATATCGCAATGGACGGTTACTTCGCTCTCGGTAAAGTGCTCACAGAAATGAGCCGCGAGGACGTTATCCAGACACTGCTTGATTCCGGCCTCCGCGGACGCGGCGGCGCAGGATTCCCCACAGGCCTTAAGTGGAAATTCGCTATGGGCGGTGAAGGTCAGAAGTACGTTTGCTGTAACGCAGACGAAGGTGACCCGGGTGCATTTATGGACCGTTCCATCCTCGAAGGCGACCCCCATGCAGTTCTTGAAGCAATGGCTATCGCCGGTTACGCTATCGGCGCTGACCAGGGTTACATCTACGTAAGAGCAGAATATCCTATCGCTGTAAACCGTCTCCAGATCGCTATCGACCAGGCTCACGAATACGGTCTCCTTGGTGATAACATCATGGGTACAGGATTTAAATTCGATATCCAGCTCCGTCTTGGCGCAGGCGCATTCGTATGCGGCGAAGAAACAGCTCTTATGACAAGTATCGAAGGTAAGCGCGGCGAACCCAGACCCCGTCCTCCCTTCCCTGCAGTTAAGGGTCTCTTCGGCAAGCCTACAATTCTTAATAACGTTGAAACATACGCTAATATTCCTCAGATCATCCTCAAGGGCGCTGATTGGTTCAGCTCTATGGGTACAGAAAAATCCAAGGGTACAAAAGTATTCGCTCTCGGCGGTAAGATCACAAACACAGGTCTCGTTGAAGTTCCTATGGGAACAACTCTTCGTGAAGTTGTTGAAGAGATCGGTGGCGGTATCCCCAACGGAAAGAAGTTCAAGGCTGCTCAGACAGGTGGTCCTTCCGGCGGATGTATCCCCGCTTCCCTTATCGACACTCCTATCGACTACGATAACCTCATTGCTATCGGTTCAATGATGGGTTCAGGCGGTCTTATCGTTATGGACGAAGATACCTGTATGGTTGACCTTGCTAAGTTCTTCCTTGAATTCACAGTAGACGAATCCTGTGGTAAGTGCGCACCCTGCCGTATCGGTACAGTTCGTATGCTTGAGCTCCTTGAAAAGATCACAGACGGTCGCGGTGAGCTTGAAGACCTTGATAAGCTTGAAGAGCTTGCAAACTACATCAAGAGCGCATCTCTTTGCGGTCTCGGACAGACAGCTCCTAACCCCGTTCTTTCAACTCTCCGCTATTTCCGCGATGAGTATGAAGCTCATATTGTTGAAAAGAGATGTCCCGCAGGCGTTTGTAAGAAGCTTCTCAACTACGTTATCGACGCTGACAAGTGTAAGGGTTGTACTCTCTGCTCCCGTGTTTGTCCCGCAGGAGCTATCAGCGGTGCAGTTAAACAGGCCCACGTTATCGACACTGAAAAGTGCCTGAAGTGCGGCGCTTGTATCGAGAAATGTAAGTTCGGTGCAATTTCCAAGAAATAAGAAAGGGGTAGTGATAAATAATGGAAACAAAAATGCTTAACATTAAAATCAATGGCGCAGATTATACTGTCCCTTACGGCATCACAGTTCTCGAAGCTTGTAAGCAGGCGGGTATTGAAATTCCCACTCTGTGCTATCTTAAAGACGTAAACGAAATCGGTGCTTGCCGTCTCTGCCTTGTAGAAGTAGTAGGCGCAAGAGGTCTTGTAACTTCTTGTGTATACCCCATCGAGCGTGACGGTACAGAGATCCTCACAAATACAGAAAAGGTTAAAAACGCGAGAAAGATGAACATTCAGCTTGTTCTCTCCGCTCACGAAAAGAAGTGCCTTTCCTGCATCCGCTCAAAGACTTGCGAACTTCAGAAGTACGCTCACGACTTTGGCGTTGACGAAAACTATTTCACTCCTGCAAAAGAGGAAAAGCTTCCTCTTGATATGTCAGGCACATCCATTATCCGCGATCCTAACAAGTGTATCCTCTGCCGTCGTTGCGTAGGCGCTTGTAATAAGGTTCAGGGTATCGGTGCTATCGGCGCACAGAACAGAGGTTATGACACAGTTATCGGTTGCGCAGCTGAGGTTGATCTCGCTTCCACAACATGTATCAACTGCGGTCAGTGTATCGTTGCTTGTCCCGTTGGCGCTCTTTATGAAAAGGACGACACAGATAAGATCATGGAAGCGATCAATGATCCCACAAAGCACGTTGCTATCTGCTGCGCTCCTTCCGTTCGTGCACAGATCGGCGAATGCTTCGGCTATGAGCCCGGCACAGATTGCGAAGGCAAGATGGTTGCAGCTCTTAAGCGCCTCGGCTTTGACGGCGTTTATGATATGAACTTCACAGCTGACCTTACAATTATGGAAGAAGCAACAGAGCTTCTGGGCAGAATCCAGAACGGCGGCGCGCTTCCTATGATCACATCCTGCTCACCCGGTTGGATCAAGTATTGCGAGCATTACTTCCCCGAAATGACAGAAAACCTCTCCACATGTAAGTCTCCTCAGCAGATGTTCGGCGCTATCTATAAGGCATTCTTCTGCCAGAAGATGGGCGTTGATCCTAAGGACGTTGTTTTCGTTTCTGCAATTCCTTGTACAGCTAAGAAGTTTGAAGTTGGCCGTGACGGTCAGTCCAATGACGGTATCCAGAATGTTGATATCGCTGTAACAACAAGAGAACTCGGCAGACTTATTGAAGCTTCCGGCGTAAACTTCAAGGCTCTTCCCGATGAAAAGTTCGATTCTCCCGTAGATATCGGAACAGGCGCAGGCGTTATTTTCGGCGCAACAGGCGGCGTTATGGAAGCAGCTCTCAGAACAGCAGCAGAAGTTATCCTCGGAACAACTCTTGAAAAGGTTGAGTTTGAGGACGTTCGTGGCACAGAAGGTATCAAGTTTGCTGAATATAAGCTTGGTGATCTCACAGTTAAGGTTGCAGTTGCCAGCGGCACAGCTAACGCAAATAAGCTTCTCAAGGGTATCCAGAGCGGCGAATACGAAGCTCACTTTATCGAGATCATGGCTTGTCCCGGCGGTTGCGTAAACGGCGGCGGTCAGCCTATCCAGCCTGCAAGCGTTCGTAATTCTATGGATCTCCGCGCAGTTCGTGCAAAGGTTCTTTATGATGCAGACGCTAACCTTCCTCTCAGAAAGTCCCACGATAACCCCATCGTTAAGATGGTATATGATGAGTTCCTTGGCGAACCCAATAGCCATAAGGCTCATGAACTCCTCCATACTCATTACGTAAAACGTGGCAGATAATTAGTGATTCAGGGTTTATAGGTGTTTTCCGGGGGAAACTTTTTGAGGAAAAGTTCTCCCCCAGACCCCCTTCAAAACCTTTTCGCAGAAAATCCCCGTCCCACCCCACATCAGTGGGGATGGACGGGGATCTTTTACAAAGAGGTTTGGGGGAGGGTTCGGGAGGAGACCTTTCCTTAAAAGGTCCCTCCTGAGACACCTACAAATTCTGAACAACAAATTATTTGTCAAATTTGCTGAAAAAATCAGAAAAAATTTGTGAAAACCTATTTACAAGACGGGGAGAATATGATATAATTCGCTTTGGCAATGTCGGCTTCCCGGAATGCGGATATAAGGCTCGCGAATGCAGCTATGATCACCCACCGCACTCTGAGCTGCTTGACGCCAAACAAAATTTTATTTTATATGAGGTGAATCAAAATGATCACAGTTGAAGAAAAGGCAAAAATCATTGAAGAGTACAAGATGCACGAAGGCGACACAGGTTCTCCTGAGGTTCAGATCGCAATTCTTTCTTACAGAATTAAGACTCTCACAGAGCATCTCAAGCTCAACAAGAAGGACTTCCACTCCAAGCGCGGTATGATGAAGATGGTTGGTCACCGTCGTAACCTTCTTAACTACCTTATGAAGAAGGATATCAACCGTTACCGTGCAATCGTTGAAAAGCTCGGTCTCAGAAAGTAATTTTACTTTTACAAAGTCCGGCAAATAACAAGGAAAAATGTCGGCTGCGGCAAGGCGCAAACCACCTTGTCGCAGCCGCTATTTGCGAAAAAAGGTTTCTCCCGCGTAAATTAGCAGTTAAATATGAGCTGCGGGTGAGAGTTCGTATTTAAGTGCTAATTATTCGGAGAAACGGAAAATATATTGAAAGGAACTAAAAAAATGTTTGAGAATAACAGAACATTTAATTTTGAACTTGCAGGCAGACCTCTTGTTGTAGAAACAGGCAAGATCGCAGGCCTTGCAAACGGCTCCTGTATCGTTCGTTATGGCGAAACAGCAGTTCTCGCTTGTGCAACAGCAAGCGCTCGTCCCCGCGAAGGCATCGACTTCCTTCCCCTTTCCGTTGATTTTGAGGAAAGAATGTACTCCGTTGGCCGCATCCCCGGTGGTTACCTCAAGCGCGAAGGCAGACCCGGCG
>JAFXGC010000007.1 GCA_017513325.1 Clostridia bacterium | reverse complement strand
TACATAGGATTTCCAATCGCCTTAGGAAGAGACTCGGCAAATTTCTGAAACTTTTCACGGTCACTGGCATCTCCGGTTATATAATGCTCATCAACGCCATTGGAACGCATTATACGCCACTTATAATGATCTCCAGAAAGCCAAACATTTGTAATATTCTCAAAACGCTTGTCTTCATATATTTCTTTAGGGTTTACATGACAATGATAATCAATTATAGGGCACTCTTCTGCGAACTTATGATAGAGTATTTTTGCTGTTTCTGTTGATAGAAGAAAATCATTATCCATAAAAGGCTTCATAGCTTGGACTCTCCTTCGTTTTGTTGTTATTAGTATATCACATTATTTTTACAATGAATATTGTGTAAATTGCTTGACACATTGCATTTCTTGCTGTAATATTACTTAGAGGTGATTAAATGCGTCAAAAATCACAAAAATTTGACAACAGACAAAATATGACCAGGACCACATATGAAGTTTTTCATTACAACGAACCGATGAAAAATAATGTGGAAGTTCACAATCATGATTTTTATGAAATATTCATTTTAATAAGCGGAAATATTTCGTATTGGATGGAAGGTAACATATACAAACCCAAACCCGGAGATATTCTGCTGATAGATCCCATGACTCTCCACCGCCCTATTGTCGACCAAAACGAACCAAATTATGAAAGAATTGTTTTATGGATAAACAAAAATTACTTGGCCAGCTATGTCGAAAAAGGTACTGAGCTATCAAATTGTTTTGAAAAAGCCGTGGAAAACAAAAGGAGGCTTATTCGCCCCACTCCTCTTCAAAAAGCGGATTTAACTGAAAAATTAAGCAATCTAATTAAAGAATACTACTCCCACGACTACGGTTCTTCGCTATATGCTGACAGTATATTCCTACAAGTTATGATAGAACTCAACAGGCTGTCGTCCTACTCTGCAAAAAAACCTGAAAAGCAAAACGAATCATCTTCTCTGGTCACAGGATTGCTTGAATATATTGGAGAAAACTTTGTAGAAGATATTTCTTTAGATATACTGTCTGAACGTTTTTTTGTAAGTAAATACCATCTATCACATGAATTCAGTAAAGAAACAGGTACCAGTATTTACAGATATATTATGCTGAAACGGCTTAGTAAAGCAAAACAAATGTTACAAAGCGATTTTACCTCAGCTGAAACCGCAATACAGTGTGGATTCAAAGATTACACAAGCTTTTTCCGGGCATTTAAAAGTGAATACGGAATAAGTCCTAAAGCATATTCTGAAGTTGCACAGCATGACTTCTAAAACTTATATTAATTATAGTATATTTTGCCAAAATTTTCAACCACTAGTTATTCTTTTTTGTGTTTTCAAACAATAATTCTTACTATTTAATACAAAAAGGGGGTGTTAACAAAACACCCCCTTCAATTATTTATTATATTGAAACTTCCGCTTTAGGCGCTAATTCTTTTACAATACCAAGTACTATTTCAGATTGTTTTATAGCTTCATTAGTATCATTAACTTTCGAAAGCTTTATTTTTTCACCTTCCAAAGTAAAAACTTCTATAAATCTTTTCTTTCTGTAACCATACTTTTTACGAGAAAAGTGATGAATCTTTTTTATATCATCATAGGAGACCAAACTGCCCGATTTTTTACCGAATATATATTTATTGCCTATCCTTAACTGACCGTCCATATAATCTTTTGCAGATTCAAAATCTTCAAGGATACTGTCAAATTCTTTTCTGCTTTTCAAATATCTGATTTGAGAAAGAAACTTGGATATCTTTACAATATCGGAGGCAAAATCAAACAAAGATAAAAGCAACAACAATAAAAACAGCCAAATATTAGATTCAAGAATTGCGATTATAATACCGGACGCAATAAAAATCAAACCTTTCCAAAGATTATCTACAGGTGGAAATAAATAATTAACAACCGCAGAAGCTGACTTTTTCTTCATAGAATACCTCTTTCAAAAGCAAGTGCTTTTTATTTATTATACAATAAACATATTATTGCTGTCAAATAAAAAGTGCCGCAATAACGGCACTTTTTATACTTTTTAAAGATTATAATACTTATCAAACTCTGCAGGATGAGGAATCGCTGCAAGCTGACGGCACTCTTCCCTTTTAGCTTTGATAAAGTTTTCAAGAAGTTCTTCAGGGAAAACTCCATCAACGGTGAGATAGTCATGGTCAGCTTCAAGAGCGTCAAGAGCCTCATCAAGAGATGTGGGAAGATGACTGAGCTTAGCTTTCTCTTCATCGCTCAAGTGATAAAGATTCATATCATACGGTCCCCAACCATTTGCATGGGGATCGATCTTATTCTTAACACCATCTAATCCGGCCATAAGAATTGCTGCATAACAGAAATAGGGATTGCATGTTGCATCAGGGTTACGGAGCTCAAAGCGACGCTTGTCGGGACTCTTGGCATACGCAGGAATACGGATTACAGCACTTCTATTAGATGTAGCATAACCAACAGTTACAGGAGCCTCAAATCCGGGAACAAGACGCTTAAAAGAGTTAGTGCTGGGGTTTGTCAGAGCACACAGAGACGCAATATGTTTGAGCAAACCACCCATAAAATAATGAGCTGTTTCGCTAAGATGAGAATAACCATTATCATCAGAGAATATCGGTACACCATCCTTAAAGAGTATCATATGAACATGCATACCGCTACCAGCTTCTCCATATATGGGTTTAGGCATAAATGTTGCCGTCTTTCCATATTTAAGAGCCGTATTATGAATAATATATTTGATCATCATTGTCGCATCAGCCATATGAACTACTTCTCCAAGCTGAGGCTCAATTTCAAACTGACCGGAAGCTGCAACTTCAGGATGATGATAATTTATATCGATACCGGCCTCTTTCATAAGAAGACACATTTCACTGCGGCATTCATAGGAAATATCAAAGGGCTTAGCTATATGATAGTTTTTCTGTTTAGGAACAACTACACCTTTACCCTCTACCGCACTGTTCCAATAAGACTGCTTAGCATCTACAGAAGCGCCAATATACTTTCCGCTGACGTCCCATGTTACATCATCAAAAAGATAAAATTCAAACTCGGGCAGAATATGCATAGTATCAGCGATTCCGCTTTTCTTCATAGATTCTACTGCCGCGCGGATTATATTACGGGGATACTGAGCAAGAGGACGATTCTCAGGTGAATCAATGATCATTGCATTACCCGTCATTGATAATGTCGGAATTTCGCAGAAGGGATCGATCAAAGCTGTATCAGGGTCTGGGATGAATACCATATCGCTTTTTTCAACTACAGCGTATCCATAGTTAGAAGCATCAAAACCAATTCCGCTTTTCATTGTATCTTCTGAAAAGTTTTCTGCGGGGATAGTTACGTGACGATACTGGCCGTTGATATCAACCATTTTGAAATCGACCATCTTTATACCGTTATCTTTTATAATATCAAGAATATCCTGTATGCTTTTAGCCATTTTAATATCTCCTTATGGAATTATTTACTTGTTTTAGTATAACAATTTTTGTATTTTCAGTCAATAGTCTGTGTCAACAACTTACACAATAAAAACTTAATTAACCAAACTTTTCTCAAATGCTTTATATAAATTATGTGAAATGTTCTTCATTCTGTACGCATCAGGCTTTACTATCTTTCTGTCGTACGTCAATATACCATTGGTTTCATCTTCTACATCAGAAACTTGAGTTAGAACAGTTGCATTCAAACCCTTTTCCATCATAGGTACTATCTCATCAATATAAAGCTTTTCCAGGTCACTTGTAAATTCTTCTTTATTCTTACAAGTCTTATATCCATAAGTCTTATCAAGATTATAAGAATTATCATTAATTTTATACGAATAACCGCCGAACTCAGAGAGCACCATAGGACGACCTTTTTCTCCCTTCAAGTTTACCGGTTTAAAATATACGTGTTCACTTTGAACGTCACTTTCAAATCCCTTAAACCAACCGGAAGCAGTATCCCATACTCTTGTTTTGTCATTTGCTTTTAGAATGCGATATATTTCTGTAGAACAATGCTGCCCCCAACCTTCATTGAAGATAGTGTAATAAACAACCGATGGATGATTATATAGCACATCTATGGTAGATTTACTATCGCTCAAAAATACTTTTTTTCTTACTTTTGAAGCAGGGCGGCAAAGCCATTTTTTGATTCCGACAGTAGGTAGAACTGTATCTAAGATATAATTATAACTTCCGTTATTAACCATATCCTGAAAAACCGCCATACCGTATTTATCACAGTAATAGTAAAATATATCGGGTTCTATTTTAATATGCTTACGAAGCATATTAAAACCCAACTCTTTCATTTTAAGAATATCATCAAGATATCCATTTTCATTAGCAGCTGTATATATTCCCTCCGGATAATATCCTTGGTCAAGAAGCCCATGAAAGAAATGCGGCTTTCCATTCAAACACATATAGGATATACCGTTTTTCTCTTCGATACTCATCGTTCGCAAAGCAAAATAAGAACTGATCTCATCTTCTCCCGATTTTAACGTGAAATCATAAAGATATGGTGAATCTGGTGTCCACAACTTTGCATCCTCAAGCTCGATAGTTATCTTATCACCACTATATCTATACTCTTTATCATTCAGTATTATTGTCTTATCAGCTTCTCCGCCAACAGTTTCAATAGTTACTGAGTTCAAAGACGGAGTTACTTTAATGGATTCAATATATTTATCCGGAACATTTTCAATCCATACCGTTTGCCATATTCCGCTTACAGGAGTATACCACATACCTCCACGTTTATGTTTCTGTTTACCATAGGCGTAATCATGTGACAAAGCGTCACTTACCATCACACGAATGCTGTTTTCACCGTCACATATAAATTCTGTTATATCAAAATCAAATGGTAAATAACCACCTTCATGGCTTCCTACATTTTTATCATTTACAAAAACACTGCATACACAGTCAACCGCCCCAAAATGAATAAGTACTCTACCTTTGCTTTCAACAACAAAAGATCTTTCATAAATAAGAGTTTCATTTCGTTTTGTTATTCTCTCAATTCCTGAAGCGACAGATTCAGGAGGAAAAGGAACGAGAATTTTTCCAAGCTTCTCTTCTCCTTTTCTTGAAACAACACTGAGACTCCACTCACCATTAAGATTTAGGAAACTATCTCGTTTCATTTGAGGTCTTGGATAATAGTTATGAGGAACTTCTCCAATTTCAAAATCTGTTTTCAGATTATTTATCCGCGGCTTTCTCATATTGGAAATAGCCATTATCATCGGAACAAGGATTATTATTGGTACAAGCGCTGCTGCAAATATATTAGCATTAGGCACAAATGACTCCGTGCCATCACTTCCTACTATAGTTGCTGCGTTTCTAAGCACTGCTTTGCCTATGTACGGACCTACAACGCCGGGAACAAGAACTTGCGAGAAAATTCTCATTCCTTGAAACATTCCTGCTTTACCTATAGGTGTTTTATCCCTTATCTTTGCACCAAATACCGCCATAGAGCTAAGATAACCACTCATCATAAACAACGAACCTATAAACACAAGTACTGTACTGCGGCATAGATACAATATCACGTATCCGGCTGAAAGCCATGCTGATGAAATCAATGCAGAAAACATAAAACCTTTTTTATCATATACTTTGCCCCACAGCGCAGTTATTACAGATGCGATTATAATGGCAGGAGCCATAATAATCACGTAGTTTGTCATCTGCAGAGATACCTCATAATAGATAATCAGATAAGGCATAAATATCTGAATTGAAATATTAAAAATAACAAAAGCTGCAAGAGAAACATACAGCTCTATGTTAGAGGCAATAGTTGAAGGTAAAAATCCATAGAAAATATTCTTGATATAACCGGTTTCTGTGGGTTTTATATTCGGCTCATTTATAATGAAAAGTCCAATAACACCGACGAAAAGTACAACGACACCTATTATAATAAAAATTAAAGTCCAGCTTTCGCTCTTATTAAGATCAAATGCCATAAATCCGCCAAACACTACCAGAATGGCCACAAGAGGCATCATAGCGTTTATACCTTCGGCAGCTCCTCTGTTAGTGTTATCGGTAGAATCTGTTACCCATGCGTTAAAAGCTGCATCATTAGCGGTTGAACCAAAAAAGGTCATGACACAGTCCAATATAATAACTAGCGAAACACCAACTGCCGCAGCAGAAGCTGCCATGGGAAACAATATATTTATAATGTCGAGACGGATTAGAGCAAATGAAAAAATAGATATGCCCCACAATATGTATCCGCCACATATGAATAGCTTTCTTTTACCAATGCGGTCTGCTAAAGCACCCATAAATACAGTTGTTAGAGTAGCAGCGACAGCACTGGCTGCAACCATATTAGATATGTCGCCTGCAGATGCCGCAAACATCTTATAGATGAATACATTAAAATACATATTCTCTACTACCCATGCAACTTGTCCTATAAGACTAAACAATGTCAGAGCACACCAAAATCGTCCGGATAGCTTATTCTTCATAAAATCACTCCGTTCCTAGACTGTATATAAATTATATCAAATTTTACGTAAACAAACAAGTTTAATTATATAAAACAAAATTTTGTCTAAATATGTTTTTTTAGATAAAAATATGATACAATATAAAAAGAAAGAGGTGTATTTATGAAATGGTTTATTGCATCTGACTTACACGGCTCGGAATTTTATACTAAACAAATGATAACAGCTTTTGAACGTGAAAATGCTGACAAGATATTGATACTTGGCGACATTTTATATCACGGCCCCAGAAATGATCTTCCTAAAGACTATGCTCCTAAATCTGTTATTGAAATATTAAATAAATATTCTGACAAAATACTATGTGTTCGTGGGAACTGCGATACTGAGGTTGATCAGATGGTCCTGAATTTTCCAATTATGGCAGATTACGCAGTTATTTGCGAAGGCAACACTTTGATTTATGCAACTCATGGCCATATCCATAACTGCGAAAACCTTCCACCAATAAATAAAGGAGACATTCTTTTACATGGTCATACACACATACCTGCTTGCATAATTAAAGATAATTATATTTATATAAATCCCGGCTCTGTTTCAATTCCAAAGGAAAACAGCCACCATGGTTATCTGACTCTATATAATGGGCTTTTCATTTGGAAAGATCTTGATGGAAATATAATAAAACAGTACTCTATAATCGGAGAATAATATGACAAAGAAAATAATATCTGTTATTTTACTAATAAGTTTAATTATTAGCTCATTTACTGCTTGTGCTGTAAGAAAACTGGAAGATCCCGAAAATATTGCACCTGAAACGAATAATGGCTCTCATTCAACAAATACATCTGTAACTGATTCTCCTATAACTGAGCCTCCTGTAACTGAGCCTCCTGTAACTGAACCTCCTGCAACTGAACCTCCTGCAACTGAGCCTCCTGTAACTGAGCCTCCTGTAACTGAACCTCCTGCAACTGAGCCTCCTGTAACTGAACCTCCTGCAACTGAACCTCCTGTAACTGAACCTCCTGTAACTGAACCTCCTGTAACTACAAAACCTATTCAAGAAGACTATCTTTTTATTGGAGACTCAAGAACTGTTGGTCTACAGTTATATTCCGGTGTAGACGCAGATTATTTTGCTAACGTAGGCATGAGTGTTTTCTCTATAGGTAACGCAACCGTCGAAATAGACGGACTAGGCTCAATTACACTAAACGATTTACTCAAAAAAAAGCAATATAAAAGAATATTCATAATGTTAGGAATCAATGAGATAGGAACCCCTATTTCCTCACTTGTAAACAAGTACAGTGATTTATTAGACACTGTCAAGCAAAAGCAACCTGACTCATATATTTTTATTCAAGCCAATTTGCATGTTTCAAATGAATTCACACAGAGTTCTCCGCACATTAATAACACTGCACTAAATGATTATAATACGGAACTTGCCAAACTAGCTGACAACAAACATATTTTCTATCTAGATGCCAATCATTTGTTTGATGATTCAACCGGTCAGCTTTCAGATGAAAAATCCTTTGATGGAGTTCACTACCATGCTAAAGAATACATTCCATGGATCAACTGGCTACTTAGCCAATCAGCTTCTCTTATAGGTTGAAAAAAGCTGCTGTTTAAACAGCAGCTTTTTTATTAGCTTTTTCTCTCATTTTGCGCTCATAATCTTTAAGAGATCTGATCGCCTGTCCCGACATAGGATACAATGCGATAATATTGAATACTGTCATCAGACCAACTCCTATGTCACCGATATCCCAAACAAAAGTATACGCAGCGAGTCCACCGATGAAGAGCATTGCAAGTGCAACAATTTTATAAGCTGTCTGTGCCCACATTTTATCTCCGAAAAGATACGCCACATTTGAACGGGCATAATATAGAATTCCAATAAATGTTGAGAAACAGAAAAGGAACAGAACAACTGCTATAAATACTACACCTGCTGTTCCGAAATGGTGCTGCATTGCTGCCTGAAGAAGAGTCATACCTTCCTTACCGGCGATGGCACTTTCGGGAGCAAGAAGCATTACCATAGCTGTGCAAGAACAGATTACAAGTGTGTCTATAAACACACCAAGTGCCTGCATAAGACCAGATTTTACGGGATGATCAACATCGGCTGATGCAGCCGCGCAAGGTGCAGAACCAGAACCTGCTTCATTTGAAAATAGACCTCTCTGCACACCCTTTGTAAGTGCCGCACCCATAATACCTGCAGCCGCTTCACGCAAGCCAAATGCGTCCATAAATATGCGCTTAAATACATCAGGAACTAATGTTATATTATTGATGATTACAAACAGTGTTAACCCAAAATAAAATACTGCCATTATGGGCACGATTACGTCCAACACTTTAACTGTTGTATTCTTTCTCAAAACTATCACAGCAGAAATTAGTACCAGAACTATAGTTGTTGCAAGAGGTGGAATATTAAATGCATTTTCAAAAGAAGATGTTACCGAATTACTGATAACCTGACTTACGCCACACCAGCAAATAAGTCCGGAAACAGCAAAAAGAATTGCAATGATACTCTTTTCCTTTCCTTTGGCAAAAAAGTTATGGATATAATAAGCAGGGCCGCCTCTATATCCATCATACAGTGGATCTTTTTCTTTATGAAGCTGAGCAAGTGTTGACTCAATAAAAGCAGTTGCTGATCCGATAATAGCTGTTATCCACATCCAGAAAACCGCGCCTGCGCCACCTACTGAAATGGCAGCAACTACGCCTACAAGGTTTCCCATACCAACTCGAGTTGCTGTTGATACGATAAGTGCCTGAACACCGGATATAGCACCTGATTTCTCCCCTGACTTTTTCTCTGTTACCAAACGAATCATTTCGGGTAACATACGAACAGGAAGAAATCTTGTTCTTATAGTGAAAAATATTCCTGCCGGAATTAAAAGCAGAATAAGAAGGGATATTCCAACTTCACTTCCGCCCGGCAGAGGAATAGTGAATATATCTCCCCAAAGAAGATTATAAATAAAACTGATGATTTTCATAAAAACTCCTTGAAATTTGCTGGTTATAGTATATAATACAAGTAAGCATTTGTCAAATTGATAATATTTATGAAATACATAAATATTTTTAATAGGAGTCATTTATGGATCTTCGCAATCTTACAACTTTCATTCAGGTAGCCGAGCTTGGAAGCTTTACTAAAGCTGCCGAAAAATTGGGATATTCTCAACCAACAATATCCTTCCAGATAAAACAGCTTGAAACTGAGCTTGGAGCACAGCTTTTCGAACGCATAGGACACACTGTCGCGTTAACCGACAGAGGGCATACTGCATTGTCATATGCACAGAACATTTGCAGAATGACACAAACTATGATCAATGGAACAGAAATTGATAACCAAGCCAAAGGAATTATAAAATTGGCAATGGCGGATTCTCTGTGCCCTTCTCTTATTGAAAACAATTTCGCTGAGTTTCATCGACAATATCCAGGTGTTGCACTGAATGTCACCACAGCAGGAACAGACGAGCTCTTTAGACTTGTTGACAGAAACGAGGTTGACATTGTATGCACACTTGACACTCACATTTATAACACGTCCTACATTATCGCTGATGAAGAAAAAGTTGGTGTTCATTTTGTAGCTTCACCTCTCAATCCTATTGTAAAAAAAGAAGACCTGACAAAATCAGATCTTCTTTCTGAATCTTTTATTCTTACTGAAAAAGGAATGAGCTACAGACGAATTATGGATGAAAAATTTGCTGAAGATAAGATCGAGATTTCGCCTATTCTTGAAATAAGCAGTACTGCTATTATTTGCAAGCTTATTGAAGCAAATGCGGGAGTTTCTTTTTTGCCGGACTATGTAACAGAAAAAGCCGTCAATGAGGGAAAACTTGTTCGCCTTAATGTTACAGATTTCAAAGTAGACGTTTGGAAGCAGCTCTTATACCATAGAGATAAATGGATCTCCCCTCAAATGCAGGCTGCCCTTGATTTCTTATCAAAAATCAGCATTAATCATTTTCATCACTAGGGCAAGTTTTGCCAAGAGCACTCATAATCTCCTCATAATCACTGTGTAGTCCTCGGGAACTTTCCAATGCTAATACTATACAGAAAAATATACTCAACGTTTTCAAAACGTTGTTACTATTCTCTCTGCTCAGCATTGGTTTCACTTTCATCACCTTCAGTTTTATCACTTTCAAGCGCTTCGGTTTCTTCAGAAATTTCTGTAGTTTCGGGGATGTCAGTAGTCAAATAAGAGCTAACTGCATAAACAACTTGACCGTTATATATAAGTTTAGACCAACCATTTGTGTGAACACCGATTCTCTGAACGGTTTCACCGTTTTTAAGAGTATATACAACCTCAGAATTAGTAGTTGACGGCGCTGTTCTGAGGTTTGTTGCGTTTTTGGCAGTTACCTTTTCATCAACAGCCTTAAATCCATCGTAAACAGGATGGGTTTCGGCAATTGTAGTTGTTTCTTCAGTTTCATCCAAAATCTCTGTAGTCAAATAGCTTGTAACTGCATACACAGTTTGACCGTTATATATAAGACGTGACCAGCCTTTATCGCTTGTGCCCGTTCTTTCTACAAAAACGCCGTTTTTGAGCAAAGCTACAACCTCACTATTAGTGTTAGGCTCTTTTCTGAGGTTCACCTCAATTTTCGCCGTTACTTTATCATTTGCATTTACAAAACCGTCTTCTTCACTTCTACTTGTTTCAGGAGCTTTTGTTTCCGCTGATAAATCTGTTGTCAGATAGCTTGTTATAGCATAAACAGTTTTTCCGTTATAGGTTAGTTTTGACCAGCCGTTTGTACCAACACCAATACGTGTAACTGTTTCACCGTTTTTCAGCGTAACAACTATGTCACTTTTGGTTGTAGCTGCAGTTCTCAAATTAGTGATCGACTTTGCAGTTACCTGCTCATTAACATCAGTATAGAGTTTTTCTTCATCTGTTAAGGGCGCTGTAGCTTCAGTTGGTGTAGAACTTGAGTTTTTAGGATATGCTTTATCTCTTTCAAAGTAGCATACAACCATGTCAACATTTCCTTCTATTCCGTTCACTTTACCCTTATCGGTATACTGCCAAGCATCAGCTCTACTACTATATTCTGGAGTTTCTCTTTCAGGATATGTTAATGAAGGATATTGGGCTATCCACACCTTATATTTTGCGGAAATATCAGAAATATTCCAATAATTGTTGGTAAGAACATCATTTCGAGCTGCATAAAACATAGGCTCATAGCCTTCATCCGAAATACAGTTAAGAAAGGCTACAGCATTTGCTGTTCTCTTGTCGGCAGAAAGCGAATTCATTCTACTTGAAGGTTTCTTATATCCCTCGCAATCGTACACAACCGGATATGAAATGCTATACCCCTGAATAGCAGTAGCTGTCCATTCTGCTTCTTCCTCGGCTTCTGCTTCATTTACTGCAGTAGAAAAGAAATACACTCCTACTAGAACGCCGGCTTTCTGCGCTTGCTGAATATTATAATCAGCATTGTCATCTTTATAAATAACACCGTTTTCACCACGATAACCTATACGAATAAAAGCAAATTCTATACCGCTTTCCTTGACCTTTGGCCAATCAATCTTTCCCTGCCATTTGGAAACATCTATGCCATTTGATTTTCCGCTTTCAAGCTTCAATTCCTCCGCTTTTACATCGACACCGTTTTCTTCGTTTATCTCATAATTCTCGGGGTCTATTTCTCCGCCACCAAACTTATCTTCAACTATGGAATCATTTTCTTTGTGTTCACTTGTTTCTGCGTTAACATCAATTGTAGATTGATCTGCTATTGACTCGTCATAAGTGTTGTCCAATGTACCTCTTGATGAAATCATAAGTAAAACGATAATTACGATAGCAATCACCGCAACTATTCCACATATTATAACGCTTTTATCAAGCTTCTTAATGTTTTTCATTATATCATTCCTTGTATTCAATATGTCTACAAAGTGATTATACCATATTGACTCTCTATATTCAATAGAAAATCCTC
>JAFXGC010000080.1 GCA_017513325.1 Clostridia bacterium | reverse complement strand
TGAATTGTCTTAATCTTATAAGACCGTGCATTTCGCCGGAAGCTTCTTTGCGGAATAGGGTAGAAGTTTCATTATATCTGAGTGGCAAATCTCGGTAGCTTCGCATTTTGCTAAGATATGCCTGATATTGAAACGGACAAGTCATTGGACGAAGTGCAAAAACTTCTTTGTCCTTTTCTTCATCACCAAGGACAAACATGGAGTCCTGATAGTGATCCCAGTGACCTGAGATCTTATAAAGGTCTCTCTTTGCCATAAGAGGTGTTTTTGTGAGGAGATAGCCTCTCTTCTGCTCCTCGTCTTCAACAAAACGCTGAAGCAGATGTATCATTCTTGCACCCTTGGGAAGAAGAATGGGCAGGCCCTGTCCGATAGAATCGACTGTTGTGAAATATTCAAGCTCGCGACCAAGCTTGTTGTGGTCGCGCTTTTTAGCTTCTTCAAGCTGTGTGAGGTGAGCCTGGAGCGCCTCTTTTGTGGGGAACGCTGTTCCGTAAATTCTCTGAAGCATCTTGTTCTTGCTGTTGCCTTCCCAATATGCACCTGTGCAGGAGAGAAGCTTGAAAGCCTTAACCGCTGCAGTTGAGAAAAGGTGCGCGCCTGCGCAAAGATCTGTAAATTCGCCCTGACGGTAGAAAGAGATCTCCTCGCCCTCGGGAACTCTTGCGATGAGCTGAACCTTGTAGGGCTCGCCTGCTTCTTCCATCATTGCGATCGCTTCATTTCTGGGAAGAGTGAATCTTTCAAGCTTGAGATTCTCTCTAACTATCTTCTTCATTTCCTTTTCGATCTTGTTAAGAGCTTCGGGAGTGAATGTTTCTTCTGAATCAAAGTCATAGTAGAAGCCATTGTCAATAGCGGGACCGATAGTCAGCTTGGCTTCAGGATAAAGACGCTTAACAGCCTGAGCAAGAATGTGGCTTGCTGTGTGATTGAACACCTTCTGTCCGTCTTCGTTTTCAAATGTGAGAAGCTCAATATCAGCATCTGCACAAACGGGAGTTGTGAGGTCTGCTACCTCGCCGTTGACCTTAGCTGCAATAACATCTCTTGAAATAAGCTCTGCTTCTGCCGCAAGATCATAAACTGTTTTTACTTCAGCGCTTTCAATTTCAGCGCCGCCGATAAATCTGATTTTCATTTCAAAATAACCTCCTGTTAGTTTTTTGGGGATCGGCGCAGTTAAAATGAAAAAACTCCGGCGCCGACAAAAAATTTGTCGGGGTGAGGAGCAAATTATCGCAGATAATTTGTAATGAATAATGATTAGTGAATGATGAATAATGAATAATTAATGAGGAAAACCGCAAACGGTTTTCTACCGTCATTATTCACTTTTCATTTTTCATTCTTCATTCTTCATTGCAAAATCTTCAATTTTGCATCCACACGGTTCCACCCGAGCGTTTAACTCAATTTCTGTTTAATTTTTATCCACAGATGGTACCCGTTGAGTTCTTTTGACCGTTCTTTCAGCACGTGGAACGGCTCTCTGGCAAAGGAAATTTCATCGGACATGTTCTGTTTCATCAAGATTTTTCTTGATAGCACAAGTATAGCACAGCAAAATTTTCTTGTCAAGAGCTAAAATTCCTGCATATAGTCCGCTTTTTTGTGCTGTAAATGTTATATAATCGCTCACATAGGGAGAAACAATCGAACATTTGTTCTATAATGACACCATAACATATTCCACAACACAATTATACATATGTTGCGTTTTTACAACACACTGACCATTGACCTTAATTGGTAAAAATAGTAAAATCATATCAGTAATTGGTAATTGGAGGTATTTATGGTAAAAGGAACCAATTTTATCAAACAGAAGATCATAGAACAAAATACAACCCAGGAGGCTCTCGCCACAGCCATGGGAATTAATCGCAGCACTCTCTACAGAAAACTGAAAGGAGGTACTTCATATTTGACATTGGGAGAAGCAAGAATTATTTTCGACTATCTGAATTTTTCCGAAGAGGAAAAATCTGATTTTTTATTGGGACAATAATGGCACTCGTCTGTATAAGCGGCGCGAAGGAATGCACGGCGTGCCGCAAATGTTTTAGTGCATCTGTGTGTGAAATATGCGGGAAAACTATTCCCGAAGGAAGAATATACTATGAGCTTTCCGAAGAAAAGGTTTGCAGTGATTGTGTGGAATTTATTATAGCAGACGGAGAAGAGGTGTGCTCCCTCTGCGGCGACACAATGCAAAAATACGAAACTGCTCTGATTTTTGAAGAGCACTTATTATGCCCATACTGCACAAAGCTTGCGGAAAAAAAGAAGTATTACGTTTAATTGGTACTGAATCGTTTAAGAAAAGAAAGGATACGAAAAAACACATAATGGCAAATAAAACAATAGACGCTCTGGTTTACTGCCCATTCTACATATGCGAGGGAAAAAACTCCATCACTTGCGAGGGACTTATCGGGGATAAGATAACAAATCACTTTGTTACAACTCAGGAGAAAAAGGATTATGAAAATAATTTTTGCACAAGCAAGTGCTGCAGAGGATGCTCTGTTTACACGGCACTTTCATTAAAATATCAATAATTGAAAAAAATTTAAAAAAATTGAAAAAGGGGGTTGATTTTTATAATCTGTTGTGATAGAATAACTCAGTCAGCGAAAGACATGGAGAAGTCGCGTAGCTGGTCGAGCGCGCACGATTGGAAATCGTGTAACCTGTAAAAGGGTTCGAGAGTTCGAATCTCTCCTTCTCCGCCAAAACAAAGCACACCAAATGGTGTGCTTTTTGTTTTGGAGAGAAGGAATTGAGATTCGAAAGGGCGGTCGCATACCGTAGGTGCGACTAAAACTCCTGATAGGAGTTTTTAGCCCGTTGTGCTAATCTAACCACGAGACTTCGCTTCGCTTCATCACGAAAAGGCGAAAATACATTTTCGCACCTGCGTGAGCAGGCTCTCCGCCAAAACAAAGCACACCAAATGGTGTTCTTTTTCTATCTTTCCCTTCAAAGCATTGAATTGCAAAGTCGGATATGTTATAATATTAGGTAGACGCAAACTAAAAGCATAACATCATACAAATATATACGGAGGACTTTATGGAAAATAAAGAAAAGCAACTCTCAACCGTTATCTTCAAGCCTATTGCTGAAACAGAAAAGTGCTTTCTTGATGAAAAAATAAGCACAAAAGCACTTCACAATAAAGCTTCTATGCTCAGAGGCGAACGCTTTTCATTCCAGCTGGCTTATCAGGATATGAAAATGCGCTTTGATCGCCGCATCGGGCATATCAAAGTTGAAGGGGATATTGCGGATTGGGTTACTGTGCAGAGAGTTGAATGCGTACCGGTACGCCTTCCCATCAGCAGAGCTTGCGAGGATATGAATTTTCTTCGCCGCGAACCCGGACTTTTCCCCGATCTTCTCCGCCCTATAACTGAAAAGAACAGAGTTTATGTAACAAGCGATCTTCAGAGCGTTTGGGTTGATATCAGAGTGCCTGAGGACGCGCCTGCAGGCGACCATAAGCTCACATTCACTCTCTATAACGGAGAAAGCGCGGAAGAGGAGATCTTTGGAGTTTGCACTTTCACTGCAACAGTTATCCCTGCAACTCTTCCCAAGCAGAAACTTGCTGTTACACAGTGGTTCTATTGCGACTGCCTTGCTTCATACTACAATCTTGAAATGTTCTCTGAGCGCCATTGGGAGATCATTGAAAACTTCATCAAAACTGCTGTTGACAACGGCATCAATATGATCCTCACACCTATTTTCACTCCTGCTCTTGACACTCAGGTTGGCGGCGAGAGACCTACAAACCAGCTTCTTATCATTGAAAGAAATAACGGCAAATGGAGCTTCGACTTCACCCTCGTTGACCGCTGGATCGAAATGTGCAAAAAATGCGGTATGGAATATTTTGAAATTTCACACCTGTTCACTCAGTGGGGAGCTGAACACGCACCTAAGGTTATGGCAACTGTTGACGGCGAATACAAAAAAGTGTTCGGATGGGAAACAGATGCGGCCGCTGAAGAATATACCGGTTTCCTTAAGGAAATGATCCCCCAGCTCATTGATGTTCTCCGCCGCCATGGCGTTGACAAGAAAACTGTTTTCCATATTTCCGATGAACCGGGCGGATGGATGCTTGAATCTTACAAAAAAGCCAAGAGCACCGTTGAAGACGTTCTTGACGGACAGATCATCATCGATGCGCTTTCAGATTACTCCTTCTACGAGCAGGGCATTCTTCAGAATCCCGTTGTTTCAACCGACCACGTTGGCCCCTATCTTGAAAACAACGTTAAGGACCTTTGGGTCTACTATTGCTGCTGCCAGGTCAATAAGGTTTCAAACCGCCTTGTTGCAATGCCCACAGCAAGAAACAGAATCATCTCAACTCAGTTCTATAAATACAAAATCGCGGGATTCCTGCAGTGGGGCTATAATTTCTACTTCACACAGCACTCCTGCGAGCCCCTCGATCCCTACCTCTGCACAGACGGCGGATGCTGGGTGCCTGCAGGAGATACCTTCTCCGTTTACCCTGCCCCCGACGGAACAGCTTATGAAACTATCCACCTTCTTGGTTTCACAGCTGCCCTTAATGACCTTCGCGCTATGGAGCTGGCAGAAAGCCTTTGCGGCAGAGATGCTGTTATGGCAATTATAGAAGACGGAATTGATCCCATTACTTTCGACTCCTATCCTCAGGAGCAGGAATATATCCTGAATATGAGAGAAAAGATCAATAAGCTCATTGCTGATAACATTTAATATTTGCTTTTAGAGAGCATTCTTTTATTGACAAGGAAGGCTCTCTTTGTTATAATTTGCTTAGAATAATGCCTTGTTTTAAACGAGGAGAACGGAGAGTTACATATGACAATCAGAGAAATTCTCGCTGATATCAAGAGCGACAGAAAAAAGAAAGTTGTTATCGACACCGACGCTTACAACGAGATCGACGACCAGTACGCTATCGGATATAGCTTCCTTTCCGATAAGATTGATATACTGGCGATCCATGCAGCTCCTTTCGAAAATGAAAAGAGCGATAATATGGAATACGGTATGGAAATGAGCTACAAAGAGATCCATAAGGTTCTTGGCCTGCTCGATCCCAACTATGATATCCCTGTTTTCAAGGGAAGCAGAGCTTCCATTGAAAAAAGCGGCGAAATTCAGGATAGCGAAGCTGCACGCAACCTTATCAAAGTTGTTCATGAATCTGACGAAATCGTTTACGTGCTGGCACTTGGCGCAATCACAAACGTAGTGTCCGCCCTGAAGCTCGATCCCACCATCAAAGACAATATGTGCGTAATATGGCTGGGAGGAAACTGGCTGGAAGGCGACAACCTAGGCGAATTCAACCTGGTTCAGGACTTCACCGCCGGACAGATGCTTCTCAACTCTCAGGTTCCCCTTCTTCTTTGCCCCGCCTGGTGCGTCGTAAGTGAGCTCTCAGTTCACTGGGAAGATATTTGCGAGCTTATGGACCAGAACCCCCTGTGTGACTATCTTGTAGAAATCACAGCAAAATGCCGCGAGCTTGCAGGAGCTCCTCATTGGTGGATCAGAACTATCTGGGATATTGCTGCACCCGCAATTATTGACGATGCAACTTGCGCAGATATAGAGATCGTCCCCACACCTGTTTTCACAGACGCACGAGTTTACGCTTTTGACTCCACCCGCCACGAAATGATGTATCTTAAAAAGATCAATCGCGATATGGTTATAAGCAAAACTTGGGAGCATCTCAAAGGCGCAAGAAAATGAATATAAATGACGTACTTGCCGATCTTAAAAGCGCCAGAATAAAAAAAGCTGTGCTCGACACCGATGCTTTTAATGAGATCGACGACCAGTTTGCTATTGTCTATAGCTATTTTTCCGAGAAGATAGACCTTCAGGCAATTTACGCCGCGCCTTTCTTCAATGATAACAGCACAAGCTTTGAAGACGGTATGGAAAAGAGCTACGAGGAGATACTGAGAGTTGTCGAATGCTGCGAAAAGGACTCAACCATCCCTGTGTTAAAGGGCAGCAGAACAACCATTACCAACAGCGGAAGTGCGGTTGAAAGCGAAGCAGCTGACCATCTTATAAAGCTTGCAAAGGAAAGCGACGAGATGATCTACGTTATGGCAATAGGTGCAATCACAAATATAGCCTCTGCGATTTTAAAAGATCCGTCTATAGCAAATAAGATCTGCATAATATGGCTTGCTGCAAAGCAGACTCACTTTCCCGACGTTGCAGAATTCAATCTTGATCAGGACTACAAAGCCGGACAGATAGTGCTTAACAGCGGCGCGCCTCTGCTGTTGTGCCCTGCGTTTAACGTTGTTTGCGCGCTTGGAGCACGAATCGGTCTCATCAGAGAGCTTAAAGGTCATAACCCCGCGGCTGAATACGTATACAATCTTGGCGAGGGTTATTTCAAAGGAGCAGGCGAGCCGAACGATTGGCTGAGAATTCTTTGGGATATTGCAGCTCCTGCAATTATAGATAACCCTGCCTGCGCAGAAATCGAGATCATTACAGCTCCGGTTTTCACAGAC
>JAFXGC010000079.1 GCA_017513325.1 Clostridia bacterium | reverse complement strand
CCGATTGTGTTTCTTTTTTCGACTGGCAGGTCGATTCTATTCTATCACAATCGGAGGATTTTTATCATCGGTTAACCTTTTTTCAACCACGCGACTATCGCGTGGTTTTCGGGTTACAACAAAAAGGAGATGCATCGCATCTCCTTTTTTAATTGTCCGATATCAATAAAACGTTGCAACGGGATCATTCGGCTGATATGCACGAGTGATGCTTGTGGCAGTCAGCACGGGGCCGGGCGCCTGATAAAGCTTGTGGTTTGTGATCTTTATCTTTGCTTCAACCATAACCCAGTCGTAGTTCTGATATTCGTCGCTTTTACCCCACTTACAAACAAGGGGGCTATACTGAATATCATCCTGACAGCAAACCATAATGTGTCTTCCAACAAACATGGTGCCTGTGCCCATTGCTTTGTCGCGGGCAACAACTGCCTTGAAACGAACTGTTTTGCCGTCGTAGCTTGCCAGATCCTCTAAAAATCTGATATTGTCATCAACTGAAAAGCGATAGAACATAAGGAGCTCCTTTGAGTTTTTTCAATCTGCTTTAGGTAAAGATCAAACGAGAGCATCAGCAGGAGCGTTTTCGGGAAGCCAGCCTGTGAAGCCCAGCTCGGGCATAGCCATAATAGTTGCCATATCCTCAGCGGAAAGCTCAAAATCAAAGATCTGAGTGTTTTCAAGGATTCTTGAAGGAGTTACAGACTTTGTGAGAACGTTGAGACCGCTCTGAAGAACGAATCTGAGGCAAACCTGAGCCACACTCTTGTTATATTTTGCAGCAATGGCCTTGAGAGTTTCGTCGCCGAGAACTGCGCCGCAGCCAAGAGGGCTGAATGCTTGAACGAGCATACCTGCTTTCTTGGAATATTCAACAGTTTCCATCTGTGTGTATCCGGGGTGGAATTCGATCTGGTTAACCATGGGCTTGATCTCGCACATTTCGCAGAGAGCGTCATAGTGCTTCTTCTGGAAGTTGGAAACGCCGATAGCTCTGATCTTGCCGCTCTTGTAAGCGTCTTCAAAAGCTCTCCATGTTCCGGCGTTGATTTCTTTCCAATCGGTGGAAACCTTTTCAACGCAGGGCCAGTGGATAAGATAAAGGTCAAGATAGTCCATACCGAGATTCTTGAGAGAAATGTCAATGGCTTCTGTTGCCTTTTCATATCCTCTCATTGTAACCCAGTGCTTTGTTGTTACAAAGATATCCTCTCTCTTAACGCCGGAAGCCTTGATGCCTTCTCCAACAGCTGCTTCATTTCCGTATGCGAAGGCTGTGTCAACGTGGCGGTATCCAACATTAATGGCTTCAATAACGGAGTCTCTGGCAATATCGCCGTTGGGAGTGAGATATGTGCCGTAGCCCACGCAGGGAACTTCAACGCCATTGGAAAGAACAAAAGAATCTGTAAGTTTATTCATCGTTCATATCTCCTTTTATATGTTTTAAAACTTATTATTCAGATTTAGAATTGCAAATTAATAAAAAGTTGCAACAGGATCATTCGGCTGATATGCACGAGTGATGCTTGTGGCGGTCAGCACGGGGCCCGGCGCCTGATAAAGCTTGTGATTTGTGATCTTTATCTTTGCTTCAACCATAACCCAATCGTAGTTCTGATATTCGTCGCTTTTACCCCACTTACAAACAAGGGGGCTATACTGAATATCATCCTGACAGCAAACCATAATGTGTCTTCCAACAAACATGGTGCCTGTGCCCATTGCTTTATCGCGGGCTACAACTGCCTTGAAACGAACTGTTTTGCCGTCGTAGCTTGCCATATCCTCGCTGAGATCACGATAGAAAAGCGCATAGTCGCGGTCCTCTATTTCGATCACGTCTGCGTCCTTATCAAAGGGCAGGGGATCTTCAATATCGTCAAAGGCTGTTTCTCCGTTTCGCTTTTCGTAAACAATATCAGCGCTTCTTGAAAGACCGCGTACTGCGCGGTGAAGCTCCATACAGTCTACGTCGTCAACTCGGTTGAAAATGATAAGGTCTGCATTCTGGATCTTATCAACCACAAGGCTTCTCATATTTTTGTTATAGGAATCAAAGCTTTCGCCGTCAAAAAACAGAATATTCTGTCCGATTATCCAATGCTCGGGAGCTCTGTTGTAAAGCTCGTTTATCTGCCACATTCCGTTATATTCAATAACAAGCTTGGTGGCATTGTGGCGCTTCTGAAGTCGGATCATATTTTCAGGAGAAATTTCATCGAGACTGTCAATATATTCAACGTCGAAATCGCCGAATTCTTCCTCGCCCTCTTCACAAGCAATAACAAGAACCTTGTCAGAGTCTGTGAATTTGGGGTCCTTCATTGTGTCGTTTATAAACTGAGTTTTTCCTGCTTCAAGAAAACCTGTCACAAGATATACGGGGGTATCAAGCATTATTATTCACCTCATCTGAAAAGCTCAGCAAGAGCTTCTTCATTTATCTTAGAGCCGATAACACAAAGGCGGCCTGCCGCAGCTGCTGCGCCAAAGCGCACATCTGCTTCACCGGGAGTATAGTCAAAGTGGAGCCAGCCGCAGTCAGCGGGAACAATTCCCTTTGCGCGAAGCACCATTCCGTATTTTTCTTCGTTTTCGATCTCGTGGAGAGCCGCTTCAAGCTCTTCTTTTGTATATTTACGAGTTCCGTCAATGCCCCAGCTGGAGAAAACCTCGTCAGCGTGGTGATGATGATGGTGACCGCCGCATCCGCAGGAACATTCTTCGTCGTGGTGATGATGGTGCTCGTGGCAGTCACATTCTTCGTCGTGATGGTGGTGCTCATGGCAGTCGCATTCTTCGTCGTGGTGGTGATGCTCGTGGCAGTCGCATTCTTCGTCGTGGTGGTGATG
>JAFXGC010000078.1 GCA_017513325.1 Clostridia bacterium | reverse complement strand
TCTTTCTTCATAGATAAATCCTCCGATTGTGTTTCTTTTTTCGACTGGCAGGTCGATTCTATTCTATCACAATCGGAGGATTTTTATCATCGGTTAACCTTTTTTCAACCACGCGACTATCGCGTGGTTTTCGGGTTACAATAATAAAAAGGCGGGAACCCCGCCTTTTTTTGTTTTGTATATTAAAAACTGATTTATCTGGACAGAACCTCGAAAAGCTCTTCAAAAAGCTTATCTCGGTTTATTTTATAGATATACTTTATAAAATGTCTGTGGAAATCGTTTGCATAATGTCCGTCGTATTCGGGAATAGGAGATGTGATAAGCTTCTCTCTCATAAACTGCCAGTTTTCGTTGCAAAGCCATGCAACCGCCGTTACGTCCCAAATAGGACGGGACCAGGGTTTGCCCTTTGCATACGATTCAGCTTCTTTTATGGTATTGTCTACAAGATAATCGCACAGAGCGTTTTTGCCCTTCAGCCAATACGTCAGCTCGGGACCCGTAGTTGCAAATTCTTCAACAACGCCGCCGCAAGGAAGCTGCACAAGGGGAATGCCGCATCCGAAAAGGATTCTTGCGCCTGCAACGTCCTGCCACATATTGAATTCGCCTACCTGAAAAGGCATATGCTCACCATGACCGCCAAGCCACACAACAACGCAGTTTTCCTTCATATCGGGGTTTTTAAGAATAGCTGACGCCACATTGGTTATGGCGCCTATAGCCACTATATAAAGAGGATGCTCGGGCGAATACTCTTTTGCAAGTTCTGCCATAAAATCAGCAGCAGGACTTTCAACGGGAGTTGATTCATCGGGAAGATATCGTTCACTTCCCTTATACACCTTGGACTTATATTCGTCCATACCCATAAAGGATAAAAGCTTTAATATCTCGTCGTAGCTTTTTTCCATACCATCAGCAGCTCCGTTTGACTTTTCATTTGTAAAAGGAGCTGCGCAAATGCCACGCACGTTGAATTTCTCCGTTTTTTTCAGCATATATCCAATGGCAAACTGGTCGTCTATTTCGTTATATGCGTCAGTATCAAGAATAACGTCAACCTTGCCCTTGGGCGAGGAAAGATTTATAAATAATCGTTCAATAGTCATAATGTACTCCTTTATTTTTCTTAATTAATTATCAAAACTCCCTGCCCGTCTGTGCGATTATCATATCCTGCCATTCTTTATTCAGTGTTACAAATCTGGCATTCCAACCCGAAACACGAACAGATAGATTCTGATAATCTTCAGGATGCTCCTGCGCCGCTTTCAGCAGTTTGTTATCAGCAATATCGATCTGCATAAAATGACCTCCGAGCGAAACAAACCCAAAAATAAGAGAAACGATCGCTTCAATTCCGTTTTCGCCTTTCACCACTGTGGGAAGCAATTTTATGTCCAGCGCCGCGCCCGAAACCATACGGCTCAGATCCGCTTTGCAATATGAGTTTATGATTGCCGTCGCACCCTCGTTATCCGTGCCGGGAGTGGGAGAAAAATTGCCTGACAGAATGCTTCCTGCTTTTTTTCCATAAGGAGTGGCGAAGCGATAAGGTGACCATTCAAGCTGACGCCCAAATGTGCTGATGCCTGCAGGAGTGTCATAGGAAATGCCGCCGCTTATCTCATCACAGATATCTGCAAAATCCTTTACCAACTGCCTTGCAATGGCATCCACCTCATCGTTATCATTGCCAAAATATATGTATTTGTTAAGAGCATATCTTCTGAGAGCTTCGTTTCCTTCCCAATTGTTTCTCAGCTCTTCACATAACTTTTCAAAGCTTGTTTTTTTCTCCTCAAAAACAAGCTTTTTTATTGCATAAAGACTGTTGACAACATCGGGAAGCCCGCCTATATGGGGAGATACCACGTTGTATACAGGTCCGCCCTCAAAATATGAAAGCCCCTTTTCGATGCAGCCTTCTTCAAAAAGCGAGATCACCGTGCAAGGAATTGGTGGCTCCCAAAACCATTTTCTGTCTTTACCAATATTGAATTCATATGTTTTTCTGTCAGAAAAGAGCTTTTTAACTGCAGCTGCCAGATCACTTTTATATTTGTCATATAAAGAATCGAAATCTGCAAATGATACCTTCCCGCTATAGCTGTCAAGGGTTTGCTTTTGCAATATCTGCAGACTGTCAAAGGGCGCATAGGTAAAAAACGTTTTGCCCGGAATCTGAATTTCCCAGCATCCGTCGTTGGCAAATTTGCGCGCTTCGCAAAGAGAGTATCCGTGATTGGTCAATGAGTTTATTACAAGCTCTTCGTTATAGACCGCAATCACTCCGCCACCGTAGCGTATAACTTCAGCTACTCTGCGAAGCAGTTTTTTATCTGTGTGCTTGTTTACACGCACTGTTGTTGGGAAATCGCTTATTCCCAGCTCTTCAATTATATCAAGAACAAGATATGTAACTTCATTTGTAACTTCATTTCCCTCTTCATCTATGCCGCAAAGCAGTATGTTTTGATAGTGCTGAGCATCACCGCTGCCATAATCACCGCCGCATATCCACTCGCAACCCTTGATGAAAAAGTGAGCCAGAATTTCTCTCGCCTCGTCTAAAGTCAGAATGCCCGATTCAAGGTCTTTTTTCAGATAATCTCCCAGCAGCCAATCTATTCTTCCAATGCCGGGCCAGTTTCCGCAAAGGCGCACAAAAGCAAATACGAACCATATGCTTTGAACAGCCTCGTAGAAATTACGTGCAGGAGCAAAAGGTACATTTTTTAAATTGTTGTAGTTTGCATCATATCCAAGTGCCTTCAAAGCCTCAAGATATCTTCCGTGCCAGATTTTAAAGCTGTCAAGGCTTCGTATGCAGCTGAGGGCAAAAGCTTCCCTCTCCGTTCCCTTGTGCTTTTCGTATGCCGCCACAGCCTCGCGCCTTATATGGTCGACACCGTATTTCAGAACTTTTTCAAAATCAATCGTAAGGTGGCTGACAGAACCGAAAAGATATTCTCCGTTATAGGTGGCAGGAACATTATGAGTGATGGAGATCCCCAGAGTTGCCGCGCCACTTATCTTTTCTCCTTCGCAAATGCGAATGGGCGCAGTTTTGGCAATACGCTCTATTGCAAGATCGTATTTTTCAATTGGAGAAAGACTTGCAAAATTTTCAATATCATCCATTGAAACGCCGTCAACTCGCCATGTGTCGTGACCGTATTTGTGGTTAAGTGAGTCGAGAGCAAACCGACGCGTTTCCTCGCAAAGCCTTACAGGTCTCTTTCCGTTAACTGCAAAAAATTCCATCAATATCACCTCAAAACTATTTTACATTATCTCTGTCTTAATTAAAAGTGGTTTTGAGAATTTTTATGATTTTGTAGTATAAGTCTTCAACCACGTGAGGGGAATATAAAGAACTGTTTAATGATAATTTATCATACCAACTGATAGGGACGAACTGTATTCGCCCGATTTCTATAACTATATAAATTTGTTTTCATAAAAAAACGGGCGCACAAAGTGACGCCCCTACGGAAGTACGGATACATCTGCACTCGTAGGGGCGACCTTTAGTGGCCCATTAAAACAGCGTAGTCACCCAATAAACACCCCCATACACAACTCCTGCGGCAGTGCCATAAAGGATAACGGGGCCTGCTATGGAGAAAATCTTCGCACCAACGCCGAGGTTAAAGCCTCTGCTTATGTCAACTTAGGACTCATTATTTTTTTGCATAAATGCAGTAATTGATAGAAAAATCATACATAATTGAAATATATACATTATCTTTTTATGTAACAAAGGGGAGAAAGCAACTGAAGCTCTTATTATAATAGAAATGGTCAAGGTGCAACAGTAATCTGATTATTGTACACTTGCTCAAAATTATGTTATAATAAGAAAGGAAAATCAATTGGACTATTTATCACAAGTCGTA
This sequence comes from Clostridia bacterium, assembly GCA_017513325.1. GTDB lineage: Bacteria > Bacillota > Clostridia > Oscillospirales > CAG-272 > Avispirillum. Next base: position 1,096 of record JAFXGC010000078.1, on the reverse strand, counting down.
AAAGCCGCTAATAGTGGAAAAGCCATTCCATTAGAGCCCCAATGGAACAAATGGATACACAGAAATCTCAGCGATAAGCATTGCGAAGAATGTCTTAAATTGCACAAATGTTGGTTTGCCAAATGGGAAACACCTAAATGGCCACATCATGATTTTTGCCATTGTATTTTGGAGGATATTCCGTACACTAAGGTTATGTATAACTGTACTGCTGATTCTGCTTACAGTAAGTTTGATCCATATTTATTTGATACAAAAGGTGTATACGGGCATGGCAAAGAAAAAATGTTTAATTCTTGGGGGTATTCTGTTGCGGATTCGCAGTACTTAAAGGAAGAGATTGAAAAACAAGGTTTGCAAAAATATATATATGGGGAATATACTTTAGGGAAGTTAAATAAAGACGGTCAAAGAATAAATATTGTAATAGAAATCGAACGAAAGGATAAAAAAGGTACTGTAACATTTGTATCAGGTTGGATGGTATATCCTAACGGTCATATTCAGTTAACTACACCTTATGGAGGAAAATAATTATGAAAATGATGGATATAGTTGAAGTAATAACAGAAAAAGAAACTTATGCAAAAGAAGGTGTGCACAAGGGGATGCAAGGATGGATTTGTCTTGATGACAACTCCTTTGGAACTTGGCTTGTTAATTTCCCTCAATATGGAGAAAAAGATGATATTGCTGAAATTTCCATTAAGGAAGAAGATTTGAAACTTATCCCTAAAATGGATGCAAGAGTAAATGAAAGAATAAAAGCGCAGTTTGAAGAATAGCAAATCGGGCGGCATCAGCCGCCCGTTATAATTTGCATTATCCAATAAATAACCCCATAAATCACTCCTGCGGCGGTGCCGTAGAGTATTACAGGACCTGCTATGGAGAAAATCTTTGCGCCAACGCCCAATATAAAGCCTTCTGCTGCTGTCAATATAGGACACAGCGATTTTGCAAAATTAATGATTTTGTGATATAATTGATAAAATAATTAAAAATCACTTGACTGTAAACCTTGTTTATAGTGTATAAGTAAAGCGGAGGTGATGATTTTGAAAATAAAAGAGTTAGAAAATCTATTGTCTATTTC
>JAFXGC010000077.1 GCA_017513325.1 Clostridia bacterium | reverse complement strand
TCTTCATTGCACATAACGGCGGCTTGAGGGCAAGCCGCCCTACAGGAAACGTGTCATTTATGCGAGATCGTTTCCGCATTTCTGTATTTATTGAAAGGAATTTACAATATGGAATTCGTAATTTCTAAAAACGGAGCAGAAGCAAAGGTAACTAGTAAAGGCGCGGTGCTCACATCATTTGTGTGCGGCGGCAAAAACTATGTTTGGTGCGGCGATGCTAAATATTGGAGCGGACAGGCTCCCTGTCTTTTCCCCGTAGTGTGCCGTCCACTTAACGACAAAGTAGCTTTTGATGGCGTTGAATATCCTATGACAAAGCACGGCTTTGTAAGAAATGCAGAGTTTACACCTGTTGAAGTAACTCCTGACACAGTTGTTCTTCAGTACGGCGCAAACGACGAAACAAAGAAAATGTATCCCTTTGAGTTCAATCTTAAGGTAACTCAGAGCGTAACAGAAAACAGCTTCACAACAGCGTATACAGTTGAAAACAAGGGAGAGACTCCCATGCCTTTCTGCATCGGCGGCCACCCTGCATTCAATTGCCCTATGAACGAGGGCGAAAGCTTCAGCGACTACAGCCTTATCTTTGAGGACGCTGAGGGCGCAACAGACGTTAACGTAGACCTTCCCGAAGGCTACAGAAATCCTGCAAACAAGCCCCTCGGTAAGATCAAAGATAACGAGCTTAAGCTTGTTTATTCCGATTATGATAACGATGCTATCATTATCGAAGGTCTTAATAAAAAGAGCGTTAAGCTTGTAAACCGCGAAAGCGGAAAGGGCATCAAGTTCGATTTCGACAGCTTCGACTGTATCGGTATCTGGACGCCTATTAAGGCTGATGCACCCTTCGTATGCCTTGAACCCTGGAACGGCGTTCCTGCAGGCATTGACGAAACATCTGAGTTTATGTCAAAGAAATACGCAAGAATCCTTGAGCCCGGCGAAAGCTTCACAACAAGCTACACAGCAACGGTGATCGACTGATGAATCTTTGTAACCCCGCATACGTAAGAGAGCTTCTTCAGCGATATTCTCTTGCGCCCCAGAAATGCTTTGGACAGAACTTTCTCATAAATGCCGATATCCCTGCAAGAATTGCAGGATCTTCCGCCCTCGGTGCCGATTGCGGCTGGGGCGGAGGTGAGCCTTGCGCAGATGAAAATGTTTGCGCCCTTGAAATAGGTCCCGGTCTCGGAGCTATGACGAGAGAGTTGTCGGAGCTGTATTCCAAAGTGGTTGCAGTTGAGATCGACCGCGGTCTCATTCCTGTGCTTGGTGAAACTCTTGCAGATTGCCCCAATGTTTCTGTTGTCAATGAAGACTTTATGAAGCTTGACCTGTCTTCCTTTTTAAAGGAACAGTTTGGAGAGCGACCTGTCAGAGTTTGCGCAAATCTTCCTTATTATATAACGTCCCCGATTCTAATGGCGATCCTTGAAGGAGTCAAACCCTCAGAGAAGCCTCAGGTTCAGTCAGTAACCGTCCTTGTTCAGTCGGAGGTGGCAGACAGACTGTGCGCTAAAGCAGGCTCGGGAGAGTATGGTTCCATAACAGCCTCCGTTGCCCTTTGCGGCACGGCAAAGAAACTGTTCACAGTTCCTCCCGGAAGCTTTTATCCTGCGCCCAAGGTGAATTCTGCGGTTTGTCAGATAACCCTTTATAAAAACGGTATAAGAGATGCTTTTGAGGGCCTGCCTGAAGATGACGAAGAGCTTGATCGATTTGTTGCAAAGGTAAAAAAGATGATCGCGGCGGCATTCGGAATGCGCAGAAAAACTCTCACAAATGCCCTTTCGGGTATGGCGGCAAAAGCTGAAATCGAGGCGGCGCTTGAGAGAATGGGACTCAGAGCGGATATCAGAGGTGAAAAGCTTTCGGCTGCAGATTTCGTGCGTCTTGGGCTTGAAATGGAAAATGGAGGCGATGGAAATGAGTGAACAGCTTGATTTCAGTCAGTATCTCTATGAAAGACGATATAACGCTCAGAGCAAAGTAGACGAAGCCAGGATCATAAAGAGAAAAGCAATGGTTGCAGGCGCGATAGGCGCAGTTGTAATTTTTGCCATTATGGTTGCGTTTATTCTCGGCGCATATGACAGAGAGCAGGTGGCATTGTTTTTTGCCCTTGTTGTGCTGTATTTTGCGTTGGTTGTGGCAACGTTTTATATCTACGGCGCAATTCAGCTGAAAAGCTTTGGCAAGTTCTATCATTCCGTTCGTCTTATTTCCAAGTGGGAAGACGTTATTGAGGCAATGGATAAGATCGAGGCAAAGTATGCAGAAAAAACATTACATCCTGCCGATCTTGAAAAGATGGAAAAGCGCCTTGTGAAGATATGCGATGAAATTGATAATAAGATGTAAAAAGAGCACCTAATGGTGCTCTTTTTTTGTGGAGGAAAGTTGTTAAATCCGGTGAAAAGCTAATTCGTTAAACGATAATTTAGCGTAATAACTATATTAGATGACTGTAGGGCGGCTTGCCCTGGGTCCGCCGTTTCATAAGGCTTAGCAATTACGTTCTCGGCGGCTTGAGGGCAAGCCGCCCTACAGGTATCCGCCACAATTATACCGCTAAACTATAATTTATCATACAAACTGGTAGGGACGAACTGTGTTCGTCCGATTTTAATGTTCGTAACGGGCGCACAAAGTGCGCCCCTACCGGGTGTATTTATCGATTCTTGCATAAACTAAGCCTATGCACCTCATCCCCGGCTTCGCCGTACCTTCCCCTCAAGGGGAAGGCTTGGGCGCTAAACGATAATTTATCAAACAGAAAACAAAAGCCACACCGAAAGGTGTGGCTTTAAAAAATGCAAATCAGTTAGTGTAGTTATCGAAATAGCCCTGAACGAGAATAACGGGTGTGCCCTTATCGCCTGAGCCGCTTGTAAGGTCGCAGAGAGAACCGATCAGGTCTGTCAGGCGGCGGGGAGTTGTTCCCTGAGATGCCATCTTGCCTGCAAGGTTGGATTCTTTCTCGCGGATTCTTGCTTCGATAGCCTTCTTGAGTTCTTCGCCTTTAAGATCAGCAAAGTCATTATCTGCAAGATATTTAAGCTTCAGCTCGTTGGGTGTTCCTTCAAGACCGGGTGTGTTTGCAACGGAAACGCTGGGGTCAGCAAGCTCCCAGATCTTTCCAACGGGATCCTTGAACGCGCCGTCGCCGTATACCATAACTTCCACGTTCTTGCCTGTGCGAGCTTTCATTTCAGCCTGGATCTTGAGAACAAGGTCGGAGCACTCACGGGGGAAGAGCTTAACTGTGTCTTCTGTGGACTTGTTGGAGCCAAGCAGACCGAATCTTTCGTTGCAGCCGCTGCCGTCAACGCTTTCTGTGAGAATATCATCAAGTCCGCAAACAACCTCTGCGCCTGCAGCCTTGAGAAGTCTCTTTGTTCTTGCTCTTGTATGGATATCGCAGTTAAGAACGTTCTTTGTGTAGTTAAGGATAACTCTGGGATCGTTTGCGAAAATGATCTCAACTTCTGCACCGCATTCACGGATAAGATCTCCGTAGTACTGAACGTAGTCAACATTGGTGAAGGGGTGGATGTTTACGCCGAAAAGCTCACGGTATTTTTCAAGTGTGAGTACGTCGCTGTAGGGGTTAACTCCTGCTTCGTCAAGCTTATCGAGAGAAACGAGCTCATTACCAACCTCGTCGCTGGGATAGCTGAGCATAAGAACGATCTTCTTTGCTCCCTTTGCAATACCGCGCAGACAGATTGCAAAACGGTTACGGGACAGGATGGGGAAAATAACGCCGATTGTTTCGCCGCCGAGCTTTGCCTTAACGTCTTTAGCAATAGCATCAACAGATGCGTAGTTGCCCTGAACTCTGGCAACAACAGATTCTGTTATAGCAACAACATCGCGATCGTTAATACTGAAGCCTTCACTTTCGGCAGCTGCGAGAACGCTTTCAACAGTTACCTTAGCGAGATCGTCGCCCTCACGGAAAATGGGGCAGCGAATACCTCTGGAAGTTGTACCAACTCTTCTTTCCATATAGAACCTCTTTCCTTAGAAACCGATCATTGATCGGATAAAATCAATCTAACGGAATTATTATAACTCAAAATGACGCCAATCACAATATTTTTTTGCAATTTTTTTAGTTATATACGAAAAAAATTTATGAAAATCCGCATATTTTTGCAAGTTGCGCCTTCATTCGTGCCATCCGTCCAGCTCTCGTCTTTCAACTGCGCCTCTAATTCTCCGATAAAGTCCTCTATGTTTATAGTCAAAATCGCGGAGATATTGTTTCATATTTTCTCTTTCGGTATGCCCGTCCTCCGGGCAGGGACTCTCCTCAACGGGAAGGTCCACCTTTTTGGCAAAGGTTTTTATCATTGATTCCTCGCAGAGGATGAGGGGGCGTATCATCACAAGCTCCTTGCGGGAAAGTAGGGTGACGGGTGAAAAGGTTCCCACTCTGCCTTCAAAGAAAAGATTGAGCATAAAAGTTTCAACTGCATCATCCGAATGGTGTCCGAGGGCTATCTTATTGCAGCCAAGCTCCTGGGCTGCGTCGTGCAGGCAGCCGCGCCTCATTCTTGCGCAAAGGGAGCAGGGATTTGATTCCTTTCGAACGTCGAAAATTATATGGGCAAGCTCCGTTTGTTTAACGTAATATTCAACGTTAAGCCTTTGGCAAAGCGCTCGTATTCCTTCGTGGCGGTTTTCCTCTGCTTTAACCGCCTCGCAGGTGTGAAAGCCCATATCAAGCGTCAGTGCAACAACCTCGTATTTCTGCGGTAAAAAGCGGCGCATTTCGGCCAGCGCGCAAAGCAGTGCAAGAGAATCCTTTCCGCCTGAAACGCCGACGGCAATGCGGTCACCGTCCTCTATCATATTATATTTTTCAACAGCCGAGCGCGCGCGGCTCATAATTTTTTGAAGTTCTTTCATACACAATTCCGTAACTTTTACAATATACTGTAATGATATCTGTTTGAAAGGGTTTAATATGGCAACTAAAGTTTATATTGATCAGGGACATAATCCCGTCAATCCCAATGCCGGTGCCGAGGGCAACGGCTACAGAGAGCAGGATCTTGTTTACACAATAGGGGTTCTGACAGCGCAGTATCTGAACGCCGCAGGCATTGAAACAAGGCTTTCAAGGCCAACTGAGGAAACTCAGCTTGGAACCTCAGTTTCTTCTTCCCTTGCTGCAAGAGTTCAGGATGCCAACAGCTGGGGCGCTGATTATTTCGTCAGCCTCCATGCCAACGCTTCGGAGATAACGTCGGCATCGGGCTCTGAGGCTTATGTCTTTTCTCAGAATTCTGCGGCTGTACCTCTTGCAGAAAATATTCTTAATCAGCTTAACATAAACACAGGTCTGCAGGACAGAGGCGTATTCTCGCGGCCTTCACTTTACGTGCTCAGACGTACGGCCATGCCTGCAACTCTTATTGAGCTTGGTTTTATAACCAATCCCTATGATGCAACTCTTATGGCAAACTCGCCCGAGCTTTTTGCTGCAGGCGTCGCCAACGGTATCCTGGCTTTCCTTGGAATGTTATAGAGAAAAAGTGACGTGCGGAATACTTGGGAGGACCTTTTGAGGAAAGGTCACTCCCAAACCCTCCCCAAACCTTTTCGCAGAAAATCATTTTCCCACCCCTATTTAAAAGGGGATGGGAAAATGATCCTGTGCAAAGAGGTTTTGAGGGGGTTTCAGGGGGAAACTTTTCCTCAAAAAGTTCCCCCTGAATATTCTGCATATCATTCTTTCTCTGCAACTTTCAATTCAAACCAGAATGTGCTGCCGCAACCGAGGGTACTTGTAACGCCGAAGTCAGCGCCATGGAGAATAAGCGCATTTTTAACAATGGACAATCCAAGTCCGGTACCTTTGATGGCGCGGCGGTGGAAATCGCTTGCTTTATAGTAGCGGTCCCATATAAGTGGCAGCTTTTCGGGGGGGATGCCTTCGCCGTTATCCTTAACGGAGAGGCGGCACACGCCGTCCTTTTCCGTAATTTCGACGGTGACGGTTTTATCTTCTCCTGCGTAGTTAACGGCGTTATTTATAAGGTTGTATATCACCTGCAGGATAAGCATTTCGTCAGCTTCAACGTAGTAATTTTCTTTGCAGTCAAAGATGAATTTATAGCCGTCGCGTTCTCTCAGCCGGTTATAGCGTTCAAGCGTTGCGCTGACACATTCTGTGAGAGAAAAGATAGTTTTATTAAGTTTTCTCTGGCCGCCCGTGATTCGCGAAAGGTCAAGCATATCGCTGACAAGCGAAGAAAGGCGGGCAGTTTCGTCTATTATCACCTGTATGTTTTCAGCAGTTATCTCACCGGGAATATCTCTCATAACCTCGCTGTATCCTGAAATCATGGTAAGAGGTGTTCTCAGATCATGAGATATGTTGGCGATAAGCTCTTTTTGCATAGTATCAAGCTTTGAAAGCTCCCCCGCGGCATAGTTGAGAGTTCCTGCCAACTCCGAGGTTTCAAGGAATTCACCGCCGTCGAAGTTAACGTCGTAGTTGCCGAGGGCAAGGCGCTTAGCTTCTTCGTTCATATTGGAAACGGGTCGTGTGATATTCTTTGAAATAAGATATGAAATAACAACAGTCACGATAACAAGGAGCACGGTTATCCAAATAAGCAGATATCTGAGGGTGGTGACGGTTGCGTTAACGGGCTGTATTTCTGTATTAAGAAGGATCAGCAGCTCGGTTTCATCGATATTTGTAATGGTTGCGCAAATGATGCTGTCGGCAAAATTTTTGTTTTCCGCTTCAACGAGGTATGTGTAAACTCCGTTTTCCTTTGCTCCTGAATAAACCGAGCTTATAAGGCTGTCGTTAACGGCGGAGTGGATAAGACAGTGTCCCTGGCTGTGAGCATTGATAACAGCCTTGCCTCGTCCGCTTTCTATTTTGTAAACGCTGATGCAGGTGTTTTGTCTTGTGGCAAGCTCATAAACCTCTGCCTCAAAGTTTTTGTCGGAAGAAAGATGAGAAATGAGGATGGTGTCGTTTCTTATCTGATTTTCCTTGATGCTCTTATAAATATCGTCAAGAAAAACAGTTTGCAGCACCCACATAATAGAGAGGATGATAGCTGCGAAGATCACCATATACATCAGGATCTTTCGCTGCATCCTTGATTTTGTTTTCAGCTTATTTTCAGGCTTGTGTGTCAAAACGGTAGCCAACTCCTCTCAGAGTAACTATAAATTTTGCATATTCCCCAAGGCTTTTGCGAAGAAGCTTGACGTGGGTGTCAAGAGTTCTGTCATCTCCGTAATAGTCGTAGCCCCAAACTTCTGTAATAAGACGCTCTCTTGAGAGGGCGATATTTTTGTTTTTGAGCATATAGAAGAAAAGGTCGTATTCTTTTGGAGACATATCAGCTCGCTCGCCGTCGATATAAACGATTCGCGCGTCAATATCCGCTTTGAGACCTTCGATCTCAAATATTTCGTTGCCTTTTTCGGCTTCGGGGGCAGATCTTCTGGTTCTTTTCATAATAGCGTCAACTCGCATCATCAGCTCTTTGGGGGAGAAGGGTTTGACAACGTAGTCGTCAATGCCAAGTCCAAAGCCGTTGAGCTTGTCGTATTCTTCGCCTCGTGCAGAAAGCATAATGATGGGAATATCAGAAAAGCGGCGGATCTCGCGGCAAGCGGAAAAACCGTCAAGTTCGGGCATCATAATGTCGCAAATAATGATATCGTAGCTTTCGTTTCTGCATTTTTCAACTGCTTCCATACCGTTTGCGGCCTCGTCTATGGTGTGGCCTTCAAAAACGGCGTATTTTGCAATAAGTCGGCGTATCATTTCCTCGTCATCAACGATAAGGATTTTGTACATATATTAAAAACTTCCTTTCGGTCGGAATAATCCATCTAACATTATATCACACATTTTTTCATCAATCAATGTTGGTAAAATAAAAATTCTCTGGAGAAAAAGTGAGCGTATTGTGACGGCACGGTGTAAATATAGACTATGTGTAAAAAAAAGCCAATGGCTTTTGCACTGTGTTGACTAATTGAAGGAAATATGCTACAATATTTGTGTAATTTATCAGCAATGGAGGAAAAAGCTGTGAAAAGAGCGTTGCTTATAACAACTATGATCGTTCTGATGATCGGCATGTGCGCCGGAGTTTTCTCAAATGCCGCAGAAGCATCAAGCGATCCCGCGGATATTTACGTTCCGCAAACAGCTGAATATGAGGATCCCACTATTGATATGTGGTTCGAGCATAGCTTCAAAAAGGTTATGACAAGCGATACCACACCTTCTGATATGGATACCTATTCGGTTTATATGGCAAAGAACGAAATTGAAAATGCTCAGTTTGTTCTTTATTCCGATGAAACTCATGAAAAAATGAGAACTTCTGTAAGTAAGTTCACCAATGAAAACGGTGACACTATCTCAGCAGAAATCTACTATCAGATGTATGTAACTCTCCAGAATATCGGTGTTACAGACTATGTTGGTGCAACAGCAGAGAACACATTCCTGCGCAACGGTGAGCAGCCTGATCCTATCGTGCCTGTAAGCAAGATCGGACGTTTCCAGCTTAACGGCGGAAAGAGCCAGGCGTTTTATATCCGCCTCAAGACCACTGAGGATACAGCTCCCGGTTGGTATTCCGCACAGCTCAACGTGTATAATTCTGCAAGCCAGGTTGTAAAAACAGCAACTGTTTATGCTTACGTATGGGATTTCACCATCGACGAAGCAACAGCGCTGAAAACATCCTTCTATATGAACAACAGACACGATGCATACGGTTCATATAAGGAATACTACGACTATCTCCTTGAAAACAGACTTCTCCTTATGGACGTTCCCGGAGAGCTGAATTCATCTAACCCCTATCTCACAAATGAAAGAGTAAACGCTGTCAGAGTAACCATATCAAACGGCGGTAACACCAATACATATATGGAAAGCCACCCCGGCATATATTATCAGTATGCTGATATATATACCGACCTTTCCTCTATGAAAGAGTGGGAGCAGATCAAGGATAAATTCTATTTCTACACAGTAGACGAGCCTATGTCCAAAGAGCATCAGGACAGAATGGCAGCCGGCGCAAACAGCGGCCATACAATAGACGACGTTAAGGCAACATCAGCAGCCCTTAAAAAGTATTGGCCCAATGCGGCAACAGTAGTTCCTTATCACGAAAACCACCCCTATCCTTACTACACATATAATACACCTATAGCAAGCATGGATCTTTCTCTTGTGCGCGATGCAACACAGGAAATGATCGACACAGCTTCCTGTACGGTATGGTGCCCCAAAACTCACGGTTTCACACCCAATTATGAGCTTAAGGCTCATAATTACAACGGAGCAAGCCCCTACGGAACACTCCGCAGCCTTTCTGCAACAATTTCCGGCGCAGTTCTCCACGGCGAAAGCTTCTTTAACTGGGCGGATGTGTATGGTGATTTCTCCGATCGAATCCTCTCTAATAATATCGTAAGAAATAAGAATGGCGCAAACGACGAGCTGTGGGCATACACAGCAGGTCAGGGCGGCTCTTATGTATACGCTCATCACCTTATTGAAAACACAGGTCTCCAGACAAAGATGCTGTTCTGGCAGATGTATCAGGAAGACGTTACAGGTTATCTCTATTATGACGTAGCCAAATGGGAAGGCGCAGTTGATAAAACCGTAACCGGTAACAGAACAGGTTCCTGGCAGTATAATCTCGGAACAACAGGCGGCGGTGGCAACTCCTATGGCGGCGGCGTACTTTTCTATACCGCAACACAGGCAGGTCTTACAACTGTTGACTATGTTGGAAGCGTAAGAGTTGAGATCCTTCGTGACGGTGTTGAAGACTACCAGATGTTCACAATGCTTGAAGATCTCAAGGGTAACGCAGCCTCTGATGCTATCGTAGGCTCAGTTTCCAAGAACGTAGCAAACTATATCTCACTTCCTCATTTCGATCGCAGCGCTCTTGATCCCACTATGGATGATTATGACGTAATGGCAATGGCAAGAGTAGATCTTGGTAACGCTGTTGAAGCGGCTTCCAAGGAAATTTGTGAGCATAAGTACGACGAAGGCGTTGTAACAAAAGAAGCAACTTGCCTTGTAATGGGTGAAAGAACTCACACTTGCACACTTTGCGGTGCTGTAAACGTTGAGCATATCCCCACACTCCACGCTGATGGCGAACATTGGGAAAAGACAGTTGTAACTCCCACGGGATGCGAAACAAACGGTAAGATAAAGTATGTCTGCACAGTTTGCAGCTACACAACATATAAAGAAGAAGTTGCTTATCATAACAACGTTAATCTTCTTTCATATGAGCTCCATGAAAAGATGCCCAACGTTCATACTATAAGCTGTCCCAACTGTGATCAATTGCTTGATAACGGCGTTCATACTTACATGACTGAGTATACAAACAGCTGTACTGAAGCAGGCGTACAGAATAACGTATGTATCTACTGCGGATACACAGAAAAGGTAGCTGACGTTGAAGCACACGGTCATAATATGATCGAAACATACGAGGCTCCCACATGTACAGAAGCAGGATATTCAGGCGGCAAGTGCTATAACTGCGGCTACGAAGAAGGCGAAACAATAGCAGCGCTTGGACATAAGTACGTG
>JAFXGC010000076.1 GCA_017513325.1 Clostridia bacterium | reverse complement strand
TTACTACTGCTTCATAGCTGTGTCCGAGAGCGGGAACTTCGTCTGCTACATAGCTGTCGCCACATACGGAACATGTGTATGTTGTGTAACCAGCCTCTGTACATGTAGGAGCTGTTACTACTGCTTCATAGCTGTGTCCGAGAGCGGGAATTTCTTCAGATTCTTTGATTGTTTCACCACATACGGAGCAGTATACTGTACCTGTCTGACCGGGTCTTGTACATGTAGGATCGTAAGCGCCTTCTGTAACTTCATTATGACCAAGAGCAGGGATTACTTCTGCATCCTGGATAACTTCGCCACATACGGAACATGTGATCTTATCTGTAAGACCTGTTTCTGTACATGTTGCATCATAACCGGGAATTGTTACTTCTTCATGACCAAGGGCAGGAATAACTTCCTGAGCTACGATAACTTCACCACAAACTTCACAGTGGCTACCTTCTGTAAGACCTGTTTCTGTACATGTAGGATCTTTTGCTTCATCAACTACTACGGAATGACCGAGAGCTGCTTCGAGAGTAGCACCACATCCTGTACATACTACGTCATCTGTACATGTAGGAGCATCTGCGCTGGGTGTATGTGTATGTTCGCCAACTGTAACCTTGCCGGCTGCAACTGCAAACTGAACATTATCACCGTTTACGTTAATTGTGTTATCAGCGATAAGTGCACCTGTAAGTTCATATTCACCCTCTGCATCAGCAGCTGTCTTGAATACGAGCTTGAATGCTACGCCATCAGCTGTGATATCAGCAAGATCAGCAGCATCAACAAATACTGTAACAACGCCATCATTAGCGCTTGCATTAGCATCTGTTACTGCAAAGAGACCGCCTTCAACACCAACAAACTCAAGAGCTGCAGCGTCGTATGCGATTTCCATACCGATGGACCAAACACCCTTATTATTAGAGAGTGATACGGGAACCTTAACTTCTGCGTCTGCGCCAACTTCTGCATTACCGATAACGATTGCATCAAGCTTAGCGATAGACTCTGTGCCTACTTCTGCATCACAGATTGCACAGTAGAATGTTTCTACACCTTCTTCAAATGCTGTAGGTTCTTTTGTTACTACACTATATGTTTCACCTTCGGAGTGATCACAAGGAACTGTTGTTACCTTGCCAGCTGCAGTTGCGAAGCCCTTAACGTCATCTGCATCAGCATTGATCATTTCAAGGATAGCAACATCAACTGTCATAGCAGAATCTTCTGCCTTAGGAGCAAATACGAGATAGTAGAGAACGCCATCTTCTGCAACGTTTGCATTTACATCAGCGTTTTCAACGAATACTGTGATAACGTTACCGTTACAGCTGTAGCTTTCGCCTGCAACTGTTTCAAAGAGACCGCTTTCAACACCAACGAAATCAAATGCTTCAGCGTCAAATGTGTATTCAACAACTGCTGCCCAGAAGCCGGGGTTGAGACTTACGGAAACGGGAACTTTAACGTTATGCTTGAATTCAGCAACTGTATCGTCAACAGCGATCTTTTCACGATCAAGAACTGTTACGGAACCAGCAACTGCTGCAAGATCTACATCATCGCCTGCATAGTTGATAACTTCAACTACGTCAACTGTAACATCTGTTGCTGTGCCAACAAGAGCTGCATCAGCTGCTACTTCGAATGTGAGAGCTGCAAGAACATCGTCAACTGTGATATCTTCATCAGCTTCAGCTTCAACATATACTCTTACTCCACCTTCTACTTCGCTGAAGAGAACGTGTGCAAATTCAGCACCTTCTACACCCTTGAGTGTAAGAACGGATGCATCATACTTAACTTCGAAGATACCAATGAAGAATCCGGGGTTATTTGCAATTGTGAGGTCAACTACTACTTCTTCACCATACTTAGCAGAAGAATCGGAAACATAAACCTTATCACGGTCTGCAACTGTTACAGCACCGTCTGCAAGAGCATATTCAAATGTCTCGCCTGCGTAGTTGAGCATATTAACATCATCAGCTGCAAGTGTTACAGCGATGTCAGAATCAAGGAGATTAGCATCGTCAGCTACAACGAACTTGAGGTTACCAAGAACGCCGTTTGCTGTTACGTCTGCATCACCTTCAGCCTCGAAATAAAGCTGAACCTTACCGTCAGCGTATTCAACTGCGTATACGTTAGCAGCACCGAATACGTCGCCGTTTTCAAAGCCAACATAATCAAGTTTAGCAGCATCGAATGCAACATCAAGGATAGCGATGAACATTCCGGGGTTGCCTTCAACTGTTACGGGAACAACAACTTCCTTACCGAAAGGAGCGGAAACGTTGCCTACAGCGATTGTAGCTTCACGAGCTGCAACTGTTACAGAGCCGCTCTTGAATACTGCAACGAGAGCCACACCATTAGCACCGATAATGTTATCAACTTCAGCTGTTGCAGAAACCTCAACTGCTGTACCAGCAAGAGCGGAATCGTTAGCAACCGCGAATTCGATATTACCGAGAAGGCCGTTAGCTGTTGCATCAGCTACATCTGCACATTCAAAGTAAATTCTTACCTTGCCTGCTTCGTATTCAACAGCGCTGACATTAGCGTCTGCGGGGAATACATCGCCTGCTGTGAAGCCCTTGAATGTAAGAGCAGCTGCATCATACTCAACATCAAATGTTGCAATGAACATACCATTGTTATTGCTTACATTAATGGGAAGTGTTACTGTGTCGCCATACTTAGCTGTAGCTTCACCGATTGTGAATACTACTGCTTCGATTGCAGGAACAGAACCACTTTCAATAGTCTCGCCACATACACCGCACTTGATTTCGTACCAACCTTCAGAATCAACTGTAGGTTCTGTTACGATAACCTTGTCGCCTGCGCTGTGACCAAGAGCCTCAATTACTTCCTCAGCAATAACTTCACCACAATCTCCACATACAGTCTGGCTTACGCCTGCCTCTGTACATGTAGGAGCTTTTTCAGTTGTTGTTACATTTTCATGCTTGCAGTTAGCTACGGAAACTGTGATAGAACCGTTATCTACTACAAAAGGAATAAATGTAGGTTCGGGAACGTCGTTTGTTGTTTCATAAACACTTGCAAAGAGGTTGTCTGCACAAGTGATGATTTCGATATCATATGTACCTGTTACATCTGCGGGAACTTCGAAAGTTGCATATGCAACATAGCCACGATTCTTGCACTGATAATAGGGGTCATCATCAGAGAAGAATGCTGTTACCATATAATCGTCGGAATTTTCCCAATCGTATCCGGACCAAGCGAACTCGTCCTTAGCTGCCTTGTCAGGAGCGTAAGCGGGATCATCAAGTTTCTTTGTGGAATCAAGATCGATACCGTTATCAGCTGCAGCAAATACATCACCAAGTCTTGTGGATACAAGTGTGAGCTCCTTGGGGTATACGATTCTGAATACAAGAGTATTCATACCGTAAGCTTCGATAAGCTCGCCTGTTCCATCAATAGCGAAACCTACTTCAACTGTTGTAACGCCCTTGTTTACTGTAACAGAGTCAGCGTAAACAGTTGTGCTGTCAAACTGCTTATCCTCGTAAATGGGTGTGTTGGGGTCAGCAACTGCTGTGATTGTACCAACACCTGCTGCAAAAACAACATCGTCGTCATTTGCGTTATAAGGCGCATCGTTTCTGCCTACACCGGGAACAACACCGTATGTAAGTGTTTCGCCTTCTGCGAGCTCAGCAATTACGTTGAGTTCAACAGCAAACAGATCTTCCAGCATATAATCGTCATTGCCTTCAACAATGATTTCAACACAAACGAGATCATCGGAAGCTTCTACGCCTGCATCAGCAAGTGCATTTGCAGGATTTTTATCACTGGAAGCTACGTTATAAGTTGCTTCTAATGTATAGGCGTCACCAACAAGGCTGGTGATCGCACCATCTTTTACCTCGAGTTTTGTGCTATCATAATAAAGATAGAATCCACCGAAGCAAAATCCGGGGTTATTTGCTATAGAAACAGTTGCTGTAGCCTTTGCATCTCTAGCCGCGGGGTCAAAAGATGCATCTGCAATAACGATAGCAGGTTCATCAGCTGCAAATGTCACCAGAGAAGGTGAGATGCAGGAAATGAGCATAGCCACTGTAACTATAACAGATAATAGTTTTTTCATGGTATATCCTCCTAATAACATTGGTAATATCATTATACTTTCATTGTACAGAATTGTCAATAAGATTGAAAAAATTTTATCTCTATTTATGGTTTTTATTTCATTTTGAACAAAAAAATGCAGCTTTTTTTGATATATAACATAACCAAAAAAACTGCATATTTTTTATTCATTTTTTTATTTTTAAAGCTTAATATCTTTAAAAACGCCATTTTTCAGCACTTTTGCATAAACAAAACCGCATTTTTTGGCTATTTCAACGGCTTCGGAAAACATGTACCCCAAGCTGGCAGAATCATGACTATCACTGGAAAATATAATTTCTCCACCCAATCTGTTGATTTCGTACAAAAGGAATTCCGCAGGGTATGGAGCAGTCCTTTTCTTCCTGTAAATACCTCCCGTATTTATCTCAAACAGATTACAATAGTCAATTTCATATCTGAGAGCATCAATCGCTGCTGTGCGATATCTGATATGATTTTCGTCAAAATACCTGTTGCCCTCATTAAACTTGGTCACAAGATCAAAATGCCCCACAATATCACATCCCGTAATTCTTGCAGCATCTTTAGCACTTTCGTAGTATTTTTCAGCAAAAGACAACCAATCACCGAAAAAATACTTTTTCACAGCATCACAAGCCAACTCAGCCGTGTTATCAACAGAAACCTTCTCAGTTCCCACATCAAGATAATGAGCACTTCCTATTATATAATCCGGTTTGAAAGGCGGCTCAGGAGAAAAAATATCTTGTTCTATACCCAAATATACCTCTATTTTGTCTTTATACTTCTGCTTCAGAGATTTGACTTCCCTTTCATAAGCTTCTGCTTCGCAGTTGTTCATTGAAGGCAGAGGGTCAAAGTCGGTAAATGAATGGCCCGAGAAGCCTATCGATTCATACCCAAGTTCTATCGCTCTGAGTATTACGTCCTCTATGGAACTCGATCCATCACAATACGGTGTGTGTGTATGCAAATTTGATTTTATATTCATTTCGTCATTTTCTCCTGCTTGACCTTATGGTCAATAACGTGACGCGATGCCAGTTCTTTTTTTATATCTTCTATAGATATGCCCATTTCAACCATAAGCACCAGCACATGGTATACAAGATCAGATATTTCATATATAGTTTCCGCTTTATCATCCGCCTTGCCTGCGATTATGACCTCTGTACATTCTTCACCTACTTTTTTCAGGATCTTATCAATTCCCTTTTCAAACAAATAGGTTGTATATGATCCTTCTTTCTTCTCGTTTTTTCTCCCCTCAATAAGCGAAGCAAGGCCTTCAAGAGAAAAAGCAGGTGCAGCCTCAGTATTGGTATATATATTATTGTGGAAACATGATTCATTTCCTGTATGACAAGCAGGTCCGGTTTTGTTTACGTACACTGTGAGCGCGTCGCCATCGCAATCAGCATCTATTTTGGTTATATACTGAACATTGCCTGAAGTTTCACCCTTGCGCCAAAGCTCCTGTCTGCTTCTGGACCAAAAGCAAGTTCTTCCTTCATTAATGCTTATCTCAAGACTTTCACGGTTCATATACGCAACTGTCAGCACAGCCTTTGTTTCGTTATCTATAACAACTGCGGGAATAAGCCCCTTTTCGTCAAATTTAAGATTGTTTATATCCATCATTTCTCCTTACAATCGCACATTTATGCCATTTGCATTCAATTCTCTTTTCAGATCCTGTATTTTAACTTCTCCAAAATGGAAAATAGACGCTGCAAGGCCTGCATCTACCTTTGGTAATTCTTTGAATAACTTTGTGAAATCGTCCATACATCCTGCTCCGCCCGACGCTATCACAGGAACATCCACCACATCACAAACAGCCCGGAGCATTTCAAGGTCGAACCCGTTTTTTACACCGTCTGTATCGATACTGTTAAGAACGATCTCCCCTGCGCCCATTGCAACGCCGCGCTTTATCCACTCAATTGCATCAAGTCCCGTATCGTCACGTCCACCGCGTCCGAAAACCCTGAATCCGCCGTCCACTCTTTTAACATCGACAGAAAGCACTACACACTGATCACCATACTTTTTAGCAGCCTCTTCAATAAGCAAGGGATTTCTGATAGCACCTGAATTTACGCTCACCTTATCTGCACCGCATTTAAGCACGCGGTCAAAATCAGAAATCGTGTTTATACCACCACCAACTGTCAAAGGAATAAAAATCTGACTTGCAACCTGAGTCAATATATCTGTAAAAAGTGCTCTACCCTCAGCCGAAGCTGTTATATCATAAAACACAAGCTCGTCTGCGCCTGCGCCACTATAATATGCCGCAAGCTCAACGGGAGATGACACATCGCCCAATCCTTCAAAATTGATACCCTTTACCACTCTGCCGTTTTTTACGTCAAGACAAGGGATTATTCTTTTAGTTATCATTTATTTGCCACCTCTATAGCTTCTCTGAGGTCTATTGTTTTCTGATATATCGCCTTTCCGACAATAGCTCCGTACATATTCATATTCCGAAGCTCTTCTATATCGGCAACAGTTGTCACGCCGCCCGAAGCGATAATATCAACTGTATATCTGTTCATCAAATCGCGGTAAAGCTCAACATTGGTTCCGGAAAGCATACCATCCTTTGAAATATCTGTGCAGATAACAGTCTGAACCCTTGCAGAAGTCAACCTGTCAAAAAGATCATAGCAGGAAAGTTCACTCTTTTCCATCCAGCCGCGAATTGCCGCCATTCCGTCCTTTATATCAACTCCGACAGCTATATGACTACCATACCGCTCAACTGATTTATAAAGAAAATCCGGATCAGTTACTGCTGCTGTTCCTATTATCACTCGTTCAACACCTGCATCAAGATATCTCTCAACCGTATCTACAGTTCTTATACCCCCGCCAACCTGAACTTTGAGTCCGCTTTTTTTCGCAAGCTCTGCAACAACAGACAAGTTTGGAGTTGTACCATCCTTGGCTCCTTCAAGATCAACTGTGTGAAGAAACTGAGCGCCTGCATCAGCAAACATATATCCAAGTTCAACCGGATCATCAGAATAAACTGTCATTTTATTATAATCGCCTCTCTGAAGGCGAACTGCTTTCCCTCCATAAAGGTCTATTGCAGGAAATATGTACATAACTGCCTCCGTTACATTTCACAAAAAGCTCGAAGAATACTCAGTCCCACCTCTCCGCTCTTTTCGGGATGGAACTGTGTTCCGTAAACATTATCTCGTTCTACTGATGCCGTCACTTCCACTCCATATTCGGCAATTGCAGAAATACTTTCGCTACATTCTGCGCCATAAAACGAATGAACAAAATATACGAAATCTCCTTGATTGACGTATTTATAAAGTTTACTCTCTTTTTTTAGAGAAAGAGAATTCCATCCAATGTGAGGGACCTTTAAATCCCCAACAACATCGGCAAGCGGAAGCACTTTCCCTTTAATAAGCCCAAGGCCCTTATGAACGCCATACTCATGGCTTTCTTCAAAAAGCATCTGCATCCCAAGACAAATGCCTAAAAGCTTTTTACCCTTTTCAACTTCCTCGTATATAACCTTATCAAGACCGCTTTGGCGGAGCTTGTTTGCCGCATCCTCAAAAGCTCCTACTCCCGGAAGAATTATCTTATCAGATGCCGCTATCACATCAGGATCTCCCGTTACTACCGCATCAACTCCGATAAACGAAAGAGAGGATCTGAGTGAGAAAAGGTTACCCACTCCATAATCAATTATTGCAACCATTATAACATTCCTTTTGTTGAGGGGATTTCGTTGAGCAAATCAGGATCTTTTGCAACACACTGACGAAGGGTTCTGCCAATTGCCTTGAACATCCCTTCTATTATGTGGTGAGAGTTCTTTCCGTCAAGCTGCTTTACATGCAAAGTTATATCCGCATTGCGCACAAAAGCAAGAAGAAACTCCTCTACAAGCTCGCAATCAAAATCTCCAACCTTTTCTGTTGGGATATCAGCTGTATATGAAAGGTGACTTCTTCCGGAAATGTCAGCTGCGCACATAATAAGCGCTTCATCCATAGGTAGAATTATATCACCATAGCGTTTGATACCTCTCATATCACCCAAAGCTTCCTTGAAAGCTTTACCAAGGCAAATGCCTATATCTTCTGCGCTGTGGTGAAAATCCACATATGTGTCACCATTGCAGCTAATCTTCAGATCAAATCTTCCGTGAGCAGCAAACAACGTAAGCATATGATCAAAAAATCCGTTTCCGCTTTCTATTTCCGCTACTCCCTTTCCGTCAAGCGAAAGAGCAAGAGCTATATCTGTTTCTTTAGTTGTTCTGTTTATCTGAGCTACTCTAAGCATTTACTTATCCTCTTTCATTCAATATTTTTTCAAGAGTTTCGCACAGCACTTCCATTTCAGCAGGGAGTCCTATCGTAATTCTAAGATATTGTTTTATTCTATCTCCCTTGAAATGTCTGACAAGAATACCTTCACTGCGAAGCCTGCTGTACAGTTTTTCTCCGTCAAACAGGGGATGACAGGCAAAAACGAAGTTTGCCTTAGAATCTATAACCTCAAAGCCAAGGCCTCTCAACCTTTGGGTAACATATTCTCTTGTTTCAATTATCCGATCAGCATTTTCAAAGTAATATGAGTCACTATCAATTGCCGCAGCGCCTGCAATCTGAGTCAGGCGGTTAATATCATAGGGATTAGTTGAGTATTTTATAAGTTCCAGATCGGCAATCAAATCAGGATCACCTATTGCAAACCCAAGTCTTGCTCCTGCCATTGAGCGAGATTTTGAAAATGTTCTCACAATGAGCATATTTTTGTTTTCAGCGAGGAGCCTTACAGCACTTTCAGCTCCGAAATCAACATATGCTTCATCCACT
>JAFXGC010000075.1 GCA_017513325.1 Clostridia bacterium | reverse complement strand
TTCGGTAAGATGGGCAAAAAATGTAAAAAGATGAAAATGCCGTTTAATTTCTGACGGATTTTTATAAATTAAAAAACTATATTATTTTATTATTTTTGGAGGCCATAAAAATGGTTAAGATCAGACTTAGAAGAATGGGCGCAAAGAAGGCTCCCTTTTACCGTGTAGTAGTTGCAGACTCCCGTTACCCCCGTGACGGCCGCTTCATTGAAGAAGTTGGTTACTACGATCCTATGACAAACCCCGCTACAGTTAAGCTTGATAACGAAAAGATCGCTAAGTGGATCGCTAACGGCGCTCAGCCCACAGAGACAGTTAAGTCCCTCATCGACAAGTACTCCGCTCAGTAATCAGGCGAGGTATAATTAGATGATCGATCTTATTCGTCTGCTTGAAGATATGGTTCGCGCCATTGTCGAAAAACCTGATGAAGTTAAGGTCACCCAGGAAATATCCGATGATAACATCGTTCTTACACTGAAGGTTGCTGAAAGTGATATGGGAATGGTTATCGGTAAGCACGGCAACATCGCTCGCGCGATCCGTACCGTGACTAAAGCTGCGGCAAAGCTGGCCGACAAAAAGGTCACAGTAGAAATTCGCTAAACCTTAATATAAAAACGGCTGTCAGTAGACAGCCGTTTTTAATATGCTCTGAAATTATCTTGCGCAGTTGTTATTGCCGAGTACGAAAGACTCACAGTCAACGCACTGACTTACTGTAGGGTTTGACTCATGTGTGCCCACTTTAATCTTATCGAGTGAACAATAACCCTTACAATTGTTGTTAGCACACTGTTCTACAGAACAACTGATGCTTGGATTTGCTTTCTTTTCCATTTTGAAAAACCATTCCTTAATATTAATTTCAGCTATACAGAAGTCCAAATGACTCCTGTAAAACTATTATTCCTTTGAATTTAAAAAGTATACTGCTAAAATAATGTTTTTTTGATAAGCTTGATAATGTTTTAGAATTATGATATAATTTTTAAAAATATTGTTATGGAGAATTTTCATGCTAGACAAAATTGTAGGCTCAATTAATGACGCTCTATATAGTTACATACTAATTATTGTTCTAATATCCGGCGGACTATATTTTACCTTCAGAACTAAGTTTGTGCAGTTCAGATTACTTGGTGAGCAATTTAGGGCTGTAACGGAAAAACCCAAAGACGGAAAAGGTGTTTCTTCTTTTCAGGCACTTATGGTATCTACAGCCTCACGAGTTGGTACAGGAAATATAATAGGTGTTTCGACAGCACTATGCCTGGGCGGCTACGGATCCGTTTTCTGGATGTGGGTTATAGCTTGTATAGGCGCTGCATCTGCGTTTGTAGAAAGCACGCTTGCTCAGATCTATAAGAAAAGATCACCTGAAGGTAGTTTCGGTGGGCCTGCTTACTATATAGAAGCTGCTCTGAATAATCGCATACTCTCTGTTATTTTCTCCGTTTTGCTGATTCTCACATACGGAGTAGGCTTCAATATGCTTGCGTCGTATAACCTCCAGTCAACATTTTCAACCTATAGTTTCTATGATGGAAATATCTCTCCCTGGATAATCGGTTCTATAACAGCTGTACTTGTAGGCTTTTGCCTTTTTGGTGGTGGCAAAAGAATAATCGCTGCAACCAGCTTCATCGTTCCTTTTATGGGTGCTGCTTATATACTCATAGCTATTGTCATTTCTTTAATAAATATCAGTAGTATGCCTACTATTTTTAAAGAAATTTTTGCCGGCGCATTTGATTTTGATGCTATTTTTGGCGGTTTCGCAGGCTCTTGTGTTATGTATGGTATCAAAAGAGGTCTTTTCAGTAACGAAGCAGGTGTAGGTTCAGCGCCTAACGCTTCTGCATCCGCAGAGGTTTCTCACCCTGTAAAACAAGGATTGGTTCAAGTTCTTTCTGTTTTCATTGATACGCTGCTTGTATGCTCTGCAACTGCATTTATGTGTATGGCTTCAGGTGTTGAACCTTCTGCCGAGCTTTCCGGCGCGCCTTTTATTCAAGCTGCAGTTAAAGCAGCGATGGGCAACTTCGGCCCCATATTCATTACAATAGCAATGATACTTTTCGCTTTTACTACTTTGATTGGTAACCTTTTCTACGTTGATAAAGCTTTCTGTTATATACTTGGCAGAAAGCCCGGAAAAGTTTTCAATACAATATACTACATCATCGCTTCCCTTCTCATTCTATTTGGCTCATGTCTCAGTGCAGATTTACTTTGGAATATCGCTGATTTGACAATGGGCGCTATGACTCTTATTAATATGCCTGTCATAATTATCCTTGGTAAATATGCCTTCAGAGCGCTTAATGACTATCTATCGCAGCGTAAAGAAGGTGTTGATCCTGTATTTAAAGCAAAAGATATAGGACTTCCCCACGACGTTGACTATT
>JAFXGC010000074.1 GCA_017513325.1 Clostridia bacterium | reverse complement strand
CACTATTCACTAAAAATTATAAGCGGGGTGTAGTTTTGGAACAGAAAACAGCTATCAGGTTAAGCCACGTTACCAAAACCTTCGGCCAGGTCGTAGCAAACCACGACGTTAGCCTTGAGATCCGCCATGGAGAGATTCTTTCTCTGCTTGGTGAAAACGGTAGCGGTAAAACCACACTTATGAATATGCTTTCGGGTATTTATTATCCCGATAGCGGTAAGATCTATGTAAATGACGAAGAGGTAACTATCTCTTCACCTAAGGATGCATTTGATTGCGGAATCGGTATGATCCATCAGCACTTTAAACTTGTTGATGTTTTTTCTGCTGCAGAAAATGTAATTCTCGGTATCGATGAAAAATGCTCAATCAAGGAAGCTGAAGAAAGAATTTCCGAGATTTGTCAGCGTTATGGTTTTGATATCGATCCCAAACAGAAGGTTTATGAGATGTCCGTTTCTCAGAAGCAGACTCTTGAGATCATCAAGGTTCTCTACAGAGGAGCAAATATCCTAATTCTGGACGAGCCCACAGCTGTTCTTACTCCTCAGGAAACAGATAAACTTTTTGATATTATCAAAAATATGAGGGATGACGGCAAATCCGTTATCATCATCACACATAAGCTCCACGAGGTTCTTCGTATATCCGACAGAGTTTCCATTCTCCGTCGCGGTGAGTACGTAGGCACAGTTGATACAAAAGACGCTACAGCGCTTTCTCTCACAGAGATGATGGTTGGTAAAAAAGTTGAGCTCAACATTGACCGACCTGCTCCTGTTGATCCTCAGCTCCGTCTTGAGATCAGAAATCTCACCGTAAAGAACTCTGAGGGATTTAACGTACTTGATAACGTTAACTTCGATATCTACAGCGGAGAAATCCTCGGCATTGCAGGTATCTCCGGATGCGGACAGAAGGAGCTTCTCGAAAGTATTGCAGGTCTGCAGCTCACAGCTCCCGGAAGCAGCGTTATGTACACAGCTCCCGGTGCAGATGAAGCTGTTCAGCTTCTCGGTAAGAATCCCCGTCAGATTAAGAATATGGGTATCAGCCTTTCTTTCGTTCCCGAGGATAGACTTGGTATGGGTCTTGTTGGATCTATGGGTATGACCGATAATATGATGCTCAAGAGCTATAACGAGGGTCGTTCTGTGTTCACGGAAAAGAAGGCTCCTAAAGAGCTTGCTGAACGCATTATGAAGGAGCTTGAAGTTATCACTCCCGGCGTAAACACACCTGTTCGTCGTCTTTCCGGCGGTAACGTACAAAAGGTTCTTGTAGGCCGTGAGATCGCAGCTGCTCCTAAAGTACTTATGACAGCTTATGCTGTTCGCGGACTTGATATCAATACATCTTATACAATATACAGACTTCTCAATGAGCAGAAGCAGGCAGGCGTAGCTGTTGTTTATGTTGGCGAAGACCTTGACGTTCTTATGGAGCTTTGCGATAAGATCCTTGTTCTTTGCGGCGGCAAAGTAAATGGTATCGTTGATGCAAAAAACAGCACAAAGGAAGAAGTTGGTTTGCTCATGACACATCTCAAGACAGAACAGGAGGAAAAGTAAGATGGCAAAAAGTGTAAAACATCATAGAGAACCTCTTGTGAGAATTGCAAAGAGAGATACCATGCCTCTTGCGAAAGCAATTGCAGTACGCGCAATTGCAATAGCACTTTCTCTTGTAGTTTGTGCAGTGGTTATTTATGCAATAACAAAAATGAACCCTCTTAAGGTTTATGCAACTATGTTTGAGGGCGCATTCGGCAGTAAGCGCAGAATCTGGATGCTTGTTCGTGACGTTATGATGATGCTCTGCATCGGAGTTGCTCTTGCTCCTGCTTTTAAAATGCGCTTCTGGAATATCGGTGCGGCGGGTCAGGTTCTTGTGGGCGGTATCGCAACAGCTGCTTGTATGATCTATCTTGGTGATGTTCTTCCCACTCCCGTACTTTTCTTGGTTATGATAGTTACAAGCTGTGTTTGCGGCGCTATCTGGGGTATGATCCCTGCGATCTTCAAGTCCAGATTCAATACAAATGAAACATTGTTTACATTGATGATGAACTATGTTGCTATTCAGATAACAGCTTATTGCGTTTCTCTTTGGGAAAACCCTTATGGTTCCAATACAGTAGGTATCATAAATTCTCAGTCTAAAATCGGATGGTTTCCTGCGCTTTTCGGAGAGCAGTATATGCTCAATGTGATTATCGTTTCTGTCCTCACAATTGCAATGTTCTTCTATCTGCGTTCCAGTAAGCACGGATATGAGATCTCAGTTGTAGGTGAATCTGAAAACACAGCAAGATATGCGGGTATCAACGTTTCAAAGGTATTCATTCGTACAATGATCATCTCCGGTGCTGTTGCAGGTCTTGCAGGATTTATTGCAGTTTCAGGTGTCAGCCATACAATTTCCACAGATACAGCAGGTGGCAGAGGCTTTACGGCCATCATCGTTGCCTGGCTCGCTAAGTTTAATACAATAACAATGGTTCTCATTTCATTCCTTATCATTTTCCTTGAAAAGGGAGCTATTGAGATCGCATCCAAGTTCCAGCTTAGCGAATATGCTTCCAAGATCATCACAGGTATTATTCTTTTCTTTATTCTTGGTAGCGAATTCTTCATTAACTACAAGCTTATAATCGGCAAGAAGGGAGCGAAGTAATATGGATATGATAGTAACTCTTATTCAGGCAGCTGTCGCTTTCGGTACTGTTATCATGTTTGGATGTGTTGGCGAAATATTAACAGAGAAATCCGGCAGCCTTAATCTTGGCGTTCCCGGAATTATGTATATCGGTGGTATTGCCAGCCTTGCAGGAACATTCCTTTATGAAAGATCAACCGAAAATCCCAACACATTTATTTGCCTTGTATTAGCCTTGGTATGTGGTATTGTGGGCTCAATGATTGGAGGTCTTATTTTTGGATTTCTCACAATCACTCTTCGAGCAAACCAGAATGTGTGTGGTCTTGCTCTCACAATTTTCGGTACGGGTATTGGTAACTTCTTTGGTGGTTCTCTCAATAAACTTGCAGGTGGAGTAGGTCAGATTTCTGTTCCTACAACAAGTGCAGCCTTCAGAGCAAGGATCCCTTTTCTTTCAGATCTTGGAGTTTTCGGAGATATATTCTTCCAGTACGGTTGGATGGTTTTTGCAGTTATCGTAATTGCTATTATGCTTCATTTCTTTCTTAACCGTACAAACACAGGTCTTAACCTCAGAGCAGTTGGTGAAAACCCTGCAACGGCAGATGCTGCAGGTATAAATGTAACTAAGTATCAGTATCTTTCAGTTTGTATCGGTGCTGCTATCACAGGT
The DNA here is from genome assembly GCA_017513325.1 of Clostridia bacterium. Lineage (GTDB taxonomy): Bacteria > Bacillota > Clostridia > Oscillospirales > CAG-272 > Avispirillum. The sequence goes on along the minus strand of JAFXGC010000074.1, from coordinate 10,481 downwards.
CTTGGCGGCGTATATTACGTAATGGACTATATCAAGGGTACCTGGGCAAATGACGGCTCAATCGAAAAGCTTGGCTGGCTTGCTCTTGCGCTTGTAATATTTACAACATGGAAACCTCTTAATTCTATTTGGGGCGCGTATGTATTCGGTGTACTTTATTGGGCATATTATTACATTCCCGGTCTCACACGAAGCAGTCAGGAACTCTTTAAAATGTTGCCTTATGTTGTAACGATCATAGTTCTCGTATTTATCAGTGTTCGTAATAAGAAGGAAAATCTTGGCCCTGCACACCTTGGCAGATCCTATTTCCGCGAAGAAAGATAACTTATAAAAAGGTTCCCGATAAAATGGGAACCTTTTTGCGTTGCGATGATATAGTGTATTTTAGCTAAGTCTTAACCGTACTTGTGAATATTTTCAATATTATTTAAGAATTAGTGCAAAACTGTTAACAATTGGTTATTATACTTATATACTAATATCATTAATGATTATATTGCCGGTTTTGGCAGAATGGAGAAATAATGCAATATTATTCAGAAAAGCTTGATGCTGTTTGCGAAGAATTAAAAACTGATAAAGTAAAGGGTCTTTCGCAGGCAGAGGCTGAAAAGAGAATAGGGCAGCACGGAGAAAATAAACTCCGTGAAAAGAAGAAGAAATCTTTGTTTATGAGATTTGTTGACCAGCTCAAAGACGTGATGATTCTCATCCTTCTTGCAGCTGCCGCTGTTTCTTTTGTGATAGCAATTGTGGAGAAGGACCCCGGCGAGCTCTTTGAACCCATACTTATTTTACTTATCGTTATTCTCAATGCAATTATGGGAGTATTTCAGGAAAGTAAGGCAGAAAAAGCGCTTGATGCTCTTAAGAGTATGTCCGCTCCACATGCAAGAGTTATTCGTGATGGAGCAGAAAAGGTTATAGAATCTGCATATCTTGTTCCCGGTGATATTATTCACCTTGAAGCAGGTGACTTTGTCCCTGCAGATGTGCGCCTTATTTCAAGCTCATCTCTTAAGAGTGAGGAATCAGCGTTGACAGGTGAAAGTGTGCCCTCTGAAAAGGATGCCATGGCAGAGATAGCTGAAAATGCTCCTCTTGGCGACAGAAGCAATATGTTGTTTTCCGGCTGTAGCGTAACTTACGGTACTGCAACTGCAGTTGTCTGCGGTACAGGAATGAATACAGAAATGGGTAAGATAGCTAATATGCTTGATAATGAGGAAAACGCACAGACACCTCTGCAGCAGAAGCTTGCCCAGCTTGGTAAGTATCTCGGCATTGTTGCCCTAGCTTGTTGCGCTATTATTTTTATTGTAGGTGTTGCAAACGAAATTCCGGTGCTTGAAATATTTATGACAAGCGTTTCTCTTGCAGTATCTGCAATTCCCGAAGGTCTTCCTGCAATCGTAACGGTGGTTCTTTCCATAGGCGTTCAGCGAATGGTTAAGAAAAATGCCATTATAAGAAGACTTCCCGCTGTTGAAACTCTCGGTAGCGCATCAGTTATTTGTTCTGATAAAACAGGTACTCTGACACAGAACAGAATGACTCTTGTTTCCGTTTATGTTGACGGTGAAAATAACAGAGTGGATATCGAGAATGCAACAGACGAAAAGAGCATAGACCTGCTTCGCCGCTCCACACTTTGTTGTGACGGTGCCATTAATATAACCGATGAAGGCGTTCAGCATATCGGTGACCCTACAGAAACAGCTATCGTATATGCAGCATATCAAAAGGGAATGACAAAAGCAGATCTTGAAAAGGAATATCCCCGTATTCTTGAATTTCCCTTTGATTCTGACCGTAAGCTTATGACAAGTATTAACGAAATTGGCGGCAAAAAGATCGCCATCGTTAAGGGCGCCTTTGATATGATGACAAAGCTCTGTGTCAAGGGTGATATAGATCGCGCTCGCCAGATCAATAACGAAATGAGCGAAAGTGCTCTCAGAGTTCTTGCAATTGCATATAAAGAGCTTGACAGTATTCCCGAAAATGCCCAGGCTGCTGATATCGAGTGCGAGCTCACATTCCTCGGCCTCGTAGGTATGATCGACCCTGCACGTCCTGAAGCAAAGGCTGCAGTTGAAGTTTGCCGCGGCGCAGGCATCCGACCTGTTATGATCACCGGTGACCATGTTATCACAGCCACAGCGATCGCAAAAGAACTGGGCATCTATAGAGAAGGTGATCGTGCAATCACAGGCGCTGAGCTTGATAATATGACAGATTTCGAGCTTGACGAAAATGTTGAAAGCATATCAGTTTATGCAAGAGTTTCTCCTGAAAATAAGATCAGAATCGTTAAGGCTTGGCAGAGAAAAGATAAGGTCGTTTCTATGACGGGTGACGGAGTAAACGATGCTCCCGCCTTGAAGGCTGCCGATATCGGATGCGCTATGGGTATCACAGGCACAGACGTTGCTAAGGGTGCAGCTGATATGACTCTCACCGACGATAACTTTGCAACAATTGTAGATGCTGTCCGCGAGGGAAGAGGTATTTACGCTAATATCAAAAAGGTTGTAGGATTCCTTCTTGGAACAAATATCGGTGAAGTTATTACAGTATTTGTTGCTATGCTTCTGTGGCACAGAAGCCCGCTTCTTTCAATGCAGCTTCTTTGGATAAACCTTGTAACAGATTCACTTCCTGCAATTGCTCTTGGCATGGAAGATGTTGAAAGCGATATAATGGAAAAAGCACCCAAGCCTAAAAAGGAAGGCCTCTTTGCAGGCGGTCTTGCTATAAGAGTTGTGTTGCAGGGCGCAATGTTTGCTGTTCTTTCTTTGCTTGGTTTCTATTTTGGTTGGATTATGACAAACAATGTTGCAGGCGGACAGACACTTGCGTTTATGGTTCTCGCTCTTTCTCAGGTGATTCAGGCGCTTAATATGCGTAGTGACCATTCACTCTTTAAGATAGGCTTCTTTACAAATAAAACGCTGAATTTGGCGCTTCTTGCGTCTCTTGTGATGATTGCAGTAGTACTGTTCACACCCCTTCGCGTTCCCTTTGGAATGGTGATTCTTCCCGGCAAGCTTTATCTCATAGGTCTTGGCCTTGCCCTTGTTCCTTTAGTGGTAATGGAAGTTTCTAAAGCTATAGCAGCGTTAATGAATAAGAAAAAGAATTAAATAAAAAATACCGATCGTAAGATCGGTATTTTTTTATCAGTAGCAAACTGACATTATATATTTTGCGTTGTGGAATTCAATTGTTCCGCAGAAAAAGCTCTTATCACTGGTTTCTGCCTTGAAAACATCAGCTAAAGCGGACCCGATATATTTGCAATAAGCTTCGGTTTTTGTCCAATGATAAATAAAATCATCCGCTTCATCGAATGTTTTGTCAAAATAACGTACAGATATTCTGTTGAGCTTTTCAAGATCGTTGACGGAAGGGAAATCTTGAATATCAATTCCTATCTCACCTTCGCTATCTTCAAAAATCGTAAAAATCTCGTCAGGAAGATCATATTTTTCCTCTTTGCATCTCAACGCACAGACAGCCATATTTCCCGAATGGCTGACAGAAAAATGGTAATCAGAATTATCAATATACGGTTTCCCGTTTTCATTTTTTTTCACTATATCATTTATTCCGAACTGGGAAAAAAGCTTGTTTCTTGCAGAAACTCCTGCTTCATGTTGTGAAGCAGGAGTATTCTCGCATTTTTCAAAAGCAATATATATCATTTTTTCTTAAGCTTGTACATCCATGTGCCGAAATAGAACTTGGGAAGGCTCATCATTCTGCCAATGCGCTGAGGCTGGCAGAGAAGGCGATAGAACCATTCAAGGCCAAGATCTATAAACACCTTAGGTGCTCTCTTAACGTTGCCTGTGTAGCCGTCAAGGCTGCCACCGAGGCCCATGAAGAGACGAACGTTGGGGAGTCGGTCGCGGTTAGCGTCGATCCATTTTTCCTGAGCAGGGCAACCAAGGCAAACGAACAGGATCTTTGCACCGGATTCGTTTATAAGGCGGATAGTTTCATCATTTTCCTCTCCGTCTTTCTTAAAATATCCGTGGCGAGTGCCTGCAAAAACGATGCCGGGGAGTTTTTCTTCCATAACTTTAACGCACTGATCAGCAATGGAAACACCGCACTCGCATCTTGTCTCATCAGCGCCGCCGAAAAGGAAAACAGGATATTTCTTTTCCTGTGCCATTTTCATAACGCGGAGTCCAAGGTCAAAGCCGGCAACCTTTTCTTTGATAGGTGTGCCGAGAATTTTAGCCGCTTTAACAACGCCGATTCCGTCGGGAACGATAAGTTCCGCTTTGTTGATCAGATCTGAAAATTCAGGCTTTTCGATGCAAAGCTGGACGATTTCTGAGTTGGGAGTGTAAACAGATGTTGTTTCATCATTTTCCATTCTTTCACGGATAAATGCATCCGCTTCATCCATGGTAACGTTTGAAATATTAACACCGCGAATATTAACTTTTTCAATTGTCATATTAAAACTCCATTCTTGAAAAAATGGGCTACGTATAGATGTAGCCCATATTTTTGATTAGTTACCTGTTTTTTCTGTCATGTAAGCAACAACATCGCCTACAGTTGTGAACTTCTGGATATCGTCATCATCGATAGCAACATCGAAGCGCTCTTCACAAAGAAGAACGAGGTCAGCAAGTTCAAGAGAGTTGATACCGAGGTCATTTACGAGCTCAGCTTCAAGCTTAATGTCATCAGCATTAACAGAAAGTTCTTCTACAAGGATTTCCTTAAATTTCTCAAACATAACAATAGTCTCCGTAAATTAAATATTTTTATTTAACAAGAAAACGCTTGATCTTCTTGCTGAGTGTTCTTTCAAAATCCTCATGGCGGATTTCAAACTTGTTGATGTGCTTATAAGGGGGAAGTGTACGGTTGATCTGAGCGATAGCTTCTTTAAGAACAAAGCTGATTGCTGTGTCAGAGGAGCTTTCGCCGAGAACATCGAGATTAGGAACGATAACTGCTGTGATGGTGACGTTGCCGGATTCCTCTCGTCCAACAACAACGCATTCTTTAACAGCATCTATCTTCATCAAATGTTCTTCAAGTTCTTCAGGGAATACGTTCTTACCATTGGAAGCGATAATAATGTTTTTAAGGCGACCTGTGATAGTGATATGTCCCTGCTTGTTCATCTTACCAACGTCACCTGTACGATACCAGCCATCAGAAGTGAAAGCAGCGCGTGTTGCTTCTTCATTCTTGTAGTAGCCAAGCATAACGTTTCCGCCGCGAACAAGAATTTCGCCTTCATTTCCTTTTCCTTCGCCGTCTTCCAGAGGAACGATTTTAACCTCGCAATTGTCAACAGGCTGACCAACGGAGTCAAACTTGATGTTACCGGGACGGTTTACAGCAACGAGGGGAGAGCACTCTGTGATGCCGTAACCCTGGTGAACTGTGATACCGAATGAATAGAAATCACGGAGTATCTGGGGATCAACGGGAGCGCCACCGCAAACTATACTGCGGAGTTCGCCACCGAATGCAGCTGTAACTTCAGAGAAGAGCTTAGGTCTGAGGTCAACACCCATCCTAAGCATTGAATCACTGAATGCCATACCTGCACGAACTTTTTTCTCTATGCCCTTGCGCTTGATCTCATCCCAGATTCTCTTATGAACTGTTTCAAGGAAGAGAGGAACGAGAACGAGAGCTGTGGGTTTATATTCCTTAAAGTTTCTTGTTGCATATCTGAGGCCTTCACAGATGAACATTGAAGCACCCTGATTGGAGAGCGCCAGCTGACCTGCTGCAAGTTCATATGTGTGGTGAATAGGAAGTACAGAAACGAATCTGTCATCTTTGCAATACTGAGTTGCATTGCAGGAAGCATTGATGCAGCAGATAATGTTTCCGTGAGAGAGCATAACGCCTTTACTTGTTCCTGTTGTACCAGATGTAAAGAGCAGGATACTCATTTTTTCCATATCAGGCTCGATTGTATCAAAGAAGTCTTCGCCTTCATCAAGAGCATTCTGACCTATTTCTGCGATCTTATCGAAGGAGATAGTATCATCTTCTTCGGGGGAAATCGGAATGTAGTATTCCAGAGGAAGTTCTTCTGCAATTCCTTTGAATTTTTTGTTAAGTGATGCTGTGTAGATAACAGCAGAGCAATCTGCAATTTTAAGGAATCCTGCTGCTTCTTTAGCATCAAGATCGCGGTCAAGCGGAACGGCTACTCCGCCTGCAGAGATGATTGCGATGAAAGCTGCTGTCCAGTTAGGATGAGTGTCACCGGAGATAGCAATAGTTTTTCCGGCAAGTCCCATCTTATAAAGACCGGTACCGAAAGCTCTTACGGTTTTGTTGAAATCGTTGTAAGAAACGGTAACATTTTCACCATTCTGTTTGTATACGTAGAAATCCTTGTCGCCGTAAACGTCAGCATTGGACTGAGCGAGCTGGCGAAGATTTTCAACAGGCTTTGGTTCTTGATAAGGTGAAAGATTATTGAATGTTTTCATATTATTGAAATCAATCCTTTCTTAGCATTTACAATAAATTGTAAATGTAATTTGAAAGCGTCACGTGGATTGGTGTCGAATAAACACTTATCCACCATTGCACATATATAATCATTATAAGGGATTATTTCTTTTATGTCAAGAATAAAGTATCAAAAATATCATATAACCTTACTTGACATTACCATGATGTGAAAATATAATAAACTTGAGGTACTATTATAATGAACGAAAGTGTAAAATTTATAACATCTCCCGATGGAGAATATTTAAAAAAGATAACAGAGCTTTGGAGCAAAACTTTTGGTGATGATGAAGCGTTTGTTTCATCAATTATCGCATCAAAAAGTTATGCAGGCGCTGTGTGTGCTGAGAGCAATGGGGAGCTTATTGGTATGGCGCATCTCATAAAGCTTGAAAACCAAAGCAGGGCCTACTACCTTTATGCTGTTGCAACAGCAGCTGAGCATAGGGGAAAAGGAATCTGCAGTAGCATACTGAACTTTTTAAAAACAAAAAGCACAGAAGAAAAATTCGCATTGTTGCTTCATCCTGCAGATAAAGGTCTTGCTGAGTTTTATAATAAAAACGGCTTTTCACCGGTTTTGTATTTCTATGAAATAAGCTGCAGCGGAGACGGTGGAAACTATTTTGAAATATCCTGTGCAGAGTATAAGAGTCAACGCGATTTTCAATTTGGCGGGAACGGGTATTTTGGTTTTGATGAAGATATGCTTTCTTTATCCGGTCTGAAATTTATAGGTTTTGATATTGACGGGGAGTATATGTGTGCGGCAGTATCGGTAGATAAAGTTTGTGAGGTTTGTGCGCCGCCGCATATGCTTGGAAAGGCGGCAAAAAGAGCTGCCAATTCAGCTGGTAAAATACTTATGTTAGATAGTGTTCCTATAGGTGCAGAGGTTGCTGTTATGGCGTATAATGCTGTGGATTTTTCATATTTTAATTTGTTTCTTGACTGAAACAGTTGAAAAATGAAACGTATGCCATAATATCTAAAAAGCGACAATTTAACAGAAAATTAACAAAAAATTATAAAGGGGTTAAATCCATATTTCTTTGAAAAGTGGTTATTTGTGGTATAATCACTTGATTAGAAAAGTGCACGGCTTAATTTTGAAGCCGTTTTGTGTGTATTTTAAGGACGGATTTTATGAAAAAAATCATTGAAGCTACAGGAAAAGAAACACTGATAGGAATTGACATAGGCTCTACCACTGCAAAGGTGGTAGTTGTTAAAGACGGTTGTATCGTACACAGTCGATATGAGCGTCATATGTCACAGGTTCGCGAAAAAACACTGGAGCTTCTTCGTGATGCTAATGAATTTATATCAGGAGAAGATATCAAAGTAGCAGTTTCAGGTTCTGCAGGTCTTGGAATGGCGAATGCCGCAGGTATAAATTTTGTGCAGGAAGTTTTTGCAACCGGAGAAATAGTAAAAACTCTGTCTCCCGAAACATCTGCTGTCGTTGAGCTTGGGGGAGAAGATGCTAAAGTGATTTTCTTTGCAGGCGGAACAGACGAGAGAATGAACGGTAGCTGTGCAGGAGGAACCGGTGCTTTTATTGACCAAATGGCTACCTTGCTTAACGTAACTCCCGATGAACTTGATGAGCTTTCACTTAAGAGCGAAAGAATATATCCTATTGCATCCCGTTGCGGCGTATTTGCAAAAACAGATATCCAACCACTGCTCAATCAAGGTGCCAGAAAGGAAGATATTGCAGCAAGCATATATCAGGCAGTTGTCAATCAGACTATAGCGGGGCTTGCCCAAGGCCGAAGGATAGAAGGAAAGGTTATGTTTCTTGGCGGTCCCCTTTATTTCTGTAAGGGGCTTCGCCGTCGTTTTACGGAAACTCTGAAGCTTGATGAAGAACACGCTGTATTTCCGGAGTATGCAAGAATTTCTGTTGCATTGGGCGCGGCTCTTTATGCAGGAAGGTCATCTGAAATAACAAACAATGAAGATCTTATAAAAAGTATCGAAGGCGCTGTTTCTCAAAAAACTCAAATCAGCCATATTGCGCCTCTGTTTGAAACCGAAGAGGAGTATGAGGCTTTTTGCAAGCGCCATTCAAGCGCTGACGTTCCTGTGTTTCCTATTGAAGAGTATAGCGGCAGAGCATATCTTGGCATCGACTGCGGAAGCACAACAACAAAGCTGACGCTTATAGATGAAGATGCCAATCTGCTTTATACATACTATGATTCAAATAAAGGTAATCCGGTTGAGATCGTTCGCGAACAGCTGGAGGTAATATATAAAAAATGCGGCACAAGGATAACTATAGCGGGAAGTGCCGTAACAGGCTACGGCGAAGAGCTTATATGCCATGCGTTTGGTGTTGACAAAGGAATAGTGGAAACTATAGCTCACTACACAGCTGCGAGACATTTTGAGCCTAAGGTTGATTTTATTCTTGATATAGGCGGTCAGGATATAAAGTGTTTCAAGGTTAAAAATAATTCAATTGATTCTATAATGCTCAATGAAGCTTGTTCATCGGGGTGTGGCTCATTCCTTGAAACATTTGCAAAGTCTATGGGCAGAACAGCCTCTGAATTTGCAACCTTGGGACTTTTCGGTAAAGCTCCGGTTGATCTTGGCAGTCGTTGTACTGTGTTTATGAATTCTTCAGTTAAGCAGGCTCAAAAAGATGGAGCAGGCGTTGAGGACATTTCTGCAGGCCTTTCAATAAGCGTTGTGAAAAATGCTATCTATAAGGTTATAAGAGCCGGCAGTGCCGATGAATTGGGGCAGAACGTTGTAGTGCAGGGCGGCACTTTTTATAACGATGCCGTACTGAGAGCATTTGAAAGAGAGCTTGGAAAAAATGTCATCCGACCTACCATAGCAGGACTGATGGGTGCCTACGGTGCGGCACTGTATGTGAAAAACACTGCGCCTGAAAAATCAACTCTTATAACACCGAGTGGCCTTGTTGGATTCACTCATAAAGCAACAAGCACCCGTTGCGGCGGATGTGAAAACAGATGTCAGTTAACAATAAATACATTCAGCAACGGTGCTCGTTTTGTTTCGGGTAACCAGTGTGAGCGAGGTGCAGGAGCAAAGTATAGTGTTGCAGGTGATATTCCCAATCTTCATAGATATAAGAGAGCAAAGCTTGCTTCACTTGCAGAGGATACCGGAGTGGCAAAGAGGGGTATAATAGGACTCCCTCTCGCACTTGGTATGTATGAGCTTGCGCCTATGTGGCATAGTATATTCCGCCATCTTGGTTTCAAGGTGCTGTTAACAGGTCAATCAACGAAAGAAATATATCAAAAGGGACATTTCAGTATTCCGTCGGACACCGCGTGCTATCCTGCAAAGCTGATGCACGGCCATATTGAAACACTTATTGAAAGCGGAGCAGAGGCAATTTTTTACCCATGTCTCACTTATAATATAGACGAACATAGCGGACAAAATCACTATAACTGTCCTGTCGTGGCGTATTATTCCGAACTGCTTAATGGCAACACAGAGTCCCTTTCAAAAGTGAAGTTCTTATACCCGTATTTGAATATCAACTCAGAAAAAGAACTTGCAAGAGGGCTCCATCAATACCTTGCACAGTTCTATGACGATATAACGCTCAAAGAACTCAAAGCTGCTGTAAAAGTGGGTGTTGAAGCTTATAACGAATGGATGAAGGATATCCGAAACGAAGGTAAGAGAGCTCTTAAATATAGTAAGGAGAATAACATTCCCGTTATGATCCTTGCAGGCAGACCTTATCATACGGACGCTGAAATAGGACACGGAATAGATAAATTGGCAAATTCATTGGGCTTTGCCGTTGTAAGCGAGGATAGTATATCTGATCTGACAGAAACTCCGAAGGTCAATGTTCTGAATCAGTGGACGTATCATTCGCGTTTGTATAAAGCGGCAGAATATGCTGCAACTCACGATAACTGTCAGCTGGTGCAGCTTGTTTCTTTTGGTTGTGGAGT
>JAFXGC010000006.1 GCA_017513325.1 Clostridia bacterium | reverse complement strand
TGAAATCGGAAAAATGGCATTTTATAATACATCAAGCCTCAAAGAAATAGATCTTTCCAAGGCTAAATCCATTGGAGACTATGCTGTTTCCGGTGACGTTTACTACGCTTGCCTGGACGATAGTATGACTATTGCGGCTGTTTCTCCTGAAGGTACATATATGTACACTTATCACGGTCCCAAGATTGAAAGCATTGATGTTTCTTCTGCTGAGAGTATCGGTGAATATGCATTCTCATATTGCAGAAATCTTGTTGATGTCGTTCTTAATCCTGAGATCAAAGAAATTCCTCCATATGCATTTGCGGGTTGTGATGCACTTAAGAACATCAATCTTGAAGGTGTAGAAACAATTAGTGAATATGCATTTATGGAGTGTGGACTTGAAAGTGTAACTATTTCAGGTGCTGAAACAGTTGGTGATTATGCATTTGTTTCCAATCGTAATCTTGCAAATGTTACATTTAATGAAAAGGGAACTGATATTGGAGAAGGTGCATTCTCTTATTGTGATCCTTTGGCGTCAATAAAGAATATTAACTTCTCTGAAAATATCGGTGATTATGCGTTTGCATATACAGCAATAACAGAAGTTGACTTTACATCTGCAGTTACTATTGGTAAAAACGTATTCCTTAAGGAAGAAATTACACCTTTCAAAGTTACATTGGGTGAGGATATTGAGAAAATCGGCGACAATCCTTTTGCAATGTGTAAGGTAGAACCTTTCAGTAAGATCGTAACAGAAAAAGTAAATGGCGAAAAGAAAGACGTTGTATCTTATAACTTTGAAATCAATGATGAAGTATTTGTAGTTGATGGCTCATTGTATTGCAAGAATGCTGAAGGAACAGAGCTTATTACATACGCTGGTATTAATAATGAAGAAGTAACAGTTGCAGATGATACTATCCGCATAACAGCTCTTGCATTTGCTGGTAGTGATGTAGTAAGAGTTAAACTGCCCTATACTACCACAGCTATTGGACATAAAGCGTTCTATGCTTGCGATAAGCTTGAGATGGTAACATTCGGAAGCTATACAGCTCCTAATTTTGAAGAAGAATTTGACCCTGCGTACTATGATTCTTTGAAACACATTCCCGGCACAGGTGATTATGGAACATATGAAGATTATAATGGCGAAGAAATTCCGATTATTGGTATCGGTGTTGTAGATTACTTTATATGGAATGCGACAGGTGGTATGTATTCCAATGTATTCTATGGTGCAAACTTCGTTGATTATATTGGTTATGTTGATAATAAACTTACAATGGTTAAGCCTGTAAACGGTGTTGGATATGATTCCTTTATTTGCGACCAGTATTTTGATCTTACAATTGACGGTCCTGCTGCTCCTGATGATACAGCAGTAAATGCTATCAACGCGATCAAAGCAATTCCCAAGAAGGTTTCTTATGAAGATAAGAAGATAGTAGAAGCTGCTCGAAAAGCATATGAAAAGATTGCAACACTTGAGCAGATGGCGCTTGTTATCAATTATTCTGATCTGGTATCTGCAGAACAGCGAATCAAAGCTCTTGCTCCTACAGAGAATGAGGGTGTAGAACAGGATGAAGCTGAGCTTAACCTTGATACAAAGACAATTGTAATTGCAGCGGTAATTGCAGTAATTGTAACGGCAGCTGTTGTTGTATTTGTATGTATCACAGTTAGAAAAAGATATTCAGCAAATCCTGTGATTGCAGAAAAGAATATTGATGATGAAAAGAAAGAAACTGAAACTGTAGCAGAAGAGACAGTTGAAGTTAAAAAGGAAGATGAGGATAATAATGAAGCTGAGAATTAAATCAATATTGCTTATTGCTTTGTGTCTTGTTGCTATTACCTTCATCACCGGATGTCGTGCTGAGGAAACCCCCTATGATGTAAACAATGAGGATAATTACACCGTTAGCGTCAAATATGACGCTAACGGGGGTATTTTCACAACAAATACATCAGTAATTGTAGACTCATATAACGTTTTGGATATGAGTAAAAACAGTGAGGGGCTCGTTGAAATAGCTCTGCTTTCTCCGGATGATTCCCATAGAGGCAATGATGCATTCACAGCTATCAATAATGGTTATTTCCTTGCCGGTTGGTATAAACAGTGTACTGAATCCAAGGACAGTGAAGGGAATACATGCTATTCATATTCTGAAAAGTGGGATTTTGAAAATGATGTTTTAGAAATAGACCCTGACGTAGAGTATAAATCAGAAGAGCCTTGCGTAACTCTTTATGCGGCTTGGATTCCACTGTTCAAATATGAGTTTTATACCGCAGGTACAGATGACCTTGTAGGTACATATTCATTCGACCCAAGTGCTGAAAAAGAACTTTCAGTACCCAAGTGGGACGAAGAAACAGGCGCGATTGAAATGTTTAAATTCAGTGAAAAAACAGGATTTACGTTTAATGGCGCATACTATGATAAAGATATGAAGAATCCTATTTCCGGTGAAACAATTGAACACCCCGGATATGTGGATGAAACTACAGGTACATCAACAGATTCCGTTCTCAAGATTTATGTAGATTGGCTTGAGGGCGAATGGTACCGCATCAATACTGTTGAGCAGTTGCTGGATAACGCAAGTGTTAAAGGATGCTACGATATTGTAGCAGACCTCGATTTTGAAGGAGAATCCTGGCCAACAGCGTTTATGACAGGTAATTTTGTGGGCGAATTCAGAGGAAATGGTCACACAATAAAGAATGTTGAGTTTGTTTATAATAACAATTCTAAATTAAATGCAGGTCTTTTTGGAAACCTCACAGAGAGTTCCAAAGTATCTGATCTTACGTTTGAGAATATTAACTTTACTATTAAAGCAAGTATGCTTAAGGTAGATACCGGACTTGGTCTGTTTGCAGGTAATATTTCATCTAATGCACAGATTGAAAATGTTAAAGTGCTTAATAGTACTATCAACATTGATTCCGGTTGTCATTTCGGTATAAATAACTACTTTATAGGTCTTGTTTGCGGTGTTGGCGATCCCGGTGTGATCGATCAGGCTGAAATAGAGTGTAAGGTAACAGGTGATAATCCTGAACAGTTGTCCATTGCCATTGACGGCAACGAGGTAACTGTAGTAGAAGCCGAATGATAATTAGTAAGTAAATTTAATTTCAATAAATAAGGAGATAAATATGAAAAAGAAAATTCTTTCTTTAATCCTGTGTGCTGCAATGTGCATGGGCGTGGTTGCCTCATTTACCGGATGCTCAGGCAACAATACTGATGCTTTTGTTATTATGACAGAGCAGCTCGACGGCTTGTTTAACCCCTTCTTCTACACATCCGCTCCTGACGGAACTATCGTTGCTATGACTCAGATTGGTATGATGGGTTCAAAGTATGTAGATGGTGAAATTCAGGTTGCATATGGTGAAGATGAAGCAGTAGTTGTTAAGGATTACGACATCGTAGAAAATGATGATGACACAACAACATATAGCTTCGTAATTAAAAATGGAATCAAATTTTCCGACGGTCATCCTTTGACTATGGAAGATATTCTTTTCAACTATTACGTATATCTTGACCCTGTATACACAGGTTCAAACACACTTTATTCAACTGACATTCTTGGTCTTTCCGAGTATAGAACACAGACAGTTGGTTCTTCTTCAGATGATAGTGATAATCTCATTTCTTCACAGGCTTCTTCCAGAGCTGCTGCAAGAATTAATGAGCTTATTAACCTCTTCAACTCTGAAATCAAGGCTTCTTCCACAAAGGAAGTTAGCTATGCTGCTATGAAGGAAGCTATTGCAGGTTACTCCGTAAGTAACGGTTATAAGTCTGCAATTTCCAATAATGCAGATGAAGTTACTAACAAGAATCTTCTTGAGGACTATGAGTATGCGCTCAAACTCTTCAAGGAAGAACTTGAGAACGACTATCTCGGTGCACAGGAATCTTATACAGATGAACCTTATAAAAGCCTTGAACAGTTTAAGGACGAAATCTTCTGCTTTATGTACACAGAAGGTTATGTAGAGGTTGAATATGCAGAAGGTGAAGATGGCAAGATCGACCGTACAAAGATTGAAAAACTCACACCCGCATATCCTTCTTCTATCACAACAAAAGAAGCAGCTATCGACTATATCTACAATGATAAGATCGCAAGAGAACTTGATTTTATTCTTCAGTATTGGGGAACAGCTTCAACTCTCACAACAGAGTTTACAGCTAAGGCTAAGGAAGTAATCCTTCACGAAAATGTTTCTGATGACGGCACACTTGCTGTTCCTAACATTTCAGGTATTGTTTCTCTCGGTCACACAGATGCTGCAGGCACAACAATCACAGTAAATGGCACAGACTATAAAGTAGCTTCCGCTCATAACGATGACGGTACAGTTGCTAATGCTGAAGAATATGACGTTCTTCAGATCACTATTGATGGTATCGACCCTAAGGCTATCTGGAACTTTGCTCTCACAATCGCTCCTCAGCACTACTATGGTGAGGGAAGTGCAGTTGGTGTTGACATCAAGAACAATAAGTTCGGTGTTGAATTTGCAAGCTTTGACTTTATGACAGATATCGTTCAGTCTACAAGAAACATCAAGATCCCCATGGGTGCTGGTGCGTACAAGGCTACAAATACAAAGAATGAAGACAACCCTTCCGAAAGTGATTTCTACATTAACAACGTTGTTTATTTCAAGGCTAATGAAAACTTCAGCACAGTAGGTTCAGGCCTTGAAAACGCAAAGATCGAAAAGATTCGTTATCAGGTTGTAAGTTCTGCAAACGCTATAGCAGCACTTGAAGAAGGAAACGTACACTACATTTCTCCTGCTCTCACAACCGATAACTATGAAAAGCTTGAAAAGCTTTCATCTAAGGGAATGGTAACTCTTTCTACAGACCAGCTCGGTTATGGTTATATCGGTATCAACTCTGCGAAGGTTAATGATATCAACCTTCGTAAAGCAATTATGTGTGCAATGAACACATCTCTTGCTCTTGACTACTATCGCGCAGGTACTGCAGAGCAGATTTTCTGGCCTATGTCCAAAGTAAGCTGGGCATATCCTAAGGGCGCTGATGCAACCGATAACGGATTTGACTATCCTCCTCTTGGAACATGGAGCGAAGAAATCGCAGTTAATAACATTGAGAAGTATATGCAGGAAGCTGGCGTTAGCGCAGGTGATTCCGATCTTAAGGTTAAGTTCACAATCGCAGGATCCAGCCTTCAGGACCATCCTACATATAAAGTATTCAGAGATGCAGCAGCTCTTCTTAACAGCCTTGGTTGGGATGTAGAAGTTGTTTGTGATACTCAGGCTCTTACAAAGATCAATACAGGTTCTCTTGAAGTTTGGGCAGCTGCTTGGTCTTCCGCTCTTGACCCTGACCTTTATCAGGTATATCATAAGGATTCTACAGCAACAAGTACACTTGCTTGGGGTTATAATTATCTTAAGACAAGCGGTACTTCTGAAGAACTTGACATTCTTGATGATCTCAGTGAACTCATTGATGAGGCTCGTGAAACAAATGATCAGGAAGAACGTTCTGAGCTTTACAAGGAAGCAATGGAACAGATCCTCGATCTTGCAATTGAACTTCCTGTATACCAGAGAAGTGTGCTTTATGCATACAATTCCAAGGTAATTGATCCCGCAAGTCTTCCCGAAGAATCTGAAATGAATCCTTTCTCATCTCCCCTTGACCGTATCTGGGAAGTTGAGTTTGCTAAATAATAGCTGAATAATATAAGAAGTAAAATATTATGTTTAAGTATATTTTAAAGAGATTAGTAATGTCCCTGTTCATATTGCTCGGCGTTTCTATGATCATTTACTTCCTTATCCGATTGATGCCCGTTGATTTTATCCAGGATAAAATCAACGCCATCAATCAGGGTGGTGCTACAGTAAGTGAAGAAACAGTAAACGCAATGTATGCAATGTATGGACTGGGAGATAACAGCTTTCTTGGTATTCTTGAAGGCTACGTAAGCTGGCTGTCAGCTCTTGTAAGATTTGACCTTGGAACCAGTTTCGTTTACGGTATTCCTGTTGCAGACGTAATTTTTGAGCATATGGGAGTATCATTTGCAGTTGCACTTATTGCAACAATATTTGAGTTTATGATAGCTATACCCCTTGGTATTACAGCTGCAACTCATCAGTATAGTTTCCGTGACTATATTGTAACTATTCTTGTTATGATAGGTATATCTCTGCCTTCATTCTTCTTCGGTCAGATGCTTAAAGACCTTCTTGCCCTTAAGCTTGGTTGGTTCCCGGCTTCAGGTCTTGTAAATGCAACTGCATCTTACACCGGTGTTGAATTGCTTCTTGACTATGTAAGACATATGTTTATACCTATACTTACAATTGTTATTCTCAGTATCGGTGCGAGAATGAGAATGACAAGAACTAATATGCTGGAAGTTATGAATTCTGACTATATTCGTACAGCACGTGCAAAGGGACTCAGTGAGAATGTTGTTATCAATAAACATGCATTCCGTAACACACTGATTCCTCTTGTAACCAGCCTTGCAGGTCTTCTTCCTTCACTCTTCTCAGGTGCTATTATCACTGAGCAGGTATTTGACCTTCCCGGTATCGGTAATATTGCGCTTGATGCGATGAACAGAGGAGATATCCCTTTCATTATGGGATATAATATGTTCCTTGCGCTTCTTAGCGTTATAGGTGTATTGCTTGCTGACCTTATGTATGGATTAGTTGACCCCAGAGTTAAACTTGAGTAAAGGAGGCACGAAGAATGGAAAAACTCAAAAACAAAGAAGAAGTAGTTGAAGAAGTTAAAGATACAGAAGTGCCTCTTGATAAAAATGTGCGCTTGATGTCACCTACAAGAATGGTGGTTCGCAGATTTTTCCGTTCAAAGCTCAGTATCTTGGGTCTGATTATGTGTATCAGCCTTTTCGTGTTCTCGTTCCTTGGCCCCGTATTCTATACAGAGTGGGGTGAAATTGAACTTGACGAAAGCGGCAAAACAGAATATTCAATTTCTGAAACTACTTATGAAGTTAACGGAGTTGAGTATACTCTTCGCCAGACAACAGAAAAGTCACTTAAGGATAATTTTCTGGCGCCTCCTTCATCTGAACATATACTTGGAACAGATAATGAAGGTTATGATATCTTTGTAAGATTAATGTATGGTGGACGTATTTCTCTTATAGTTAGCTTTATTGCAGTATTTCTTATAACGATTTTAGGAGTACTTATGGGTGGCATTGCCGGATTTTTCGGCGGTGTAATAGATAATGTTATCATGCGACTTTGCGATATTCTTATCTGTCTTCCCGGTATTCCGATCCTTCTTATTATCAGTACGATACTTGATGCTTCTAATATAGATGCAAAATATCGTATCTATCTTCTTATGATCTATCTGACATTTATCTCCTGGCCGGGAACTGCGCGTCTTGTAAGAGGTCAGATTCTGTCTCTGCGTGAACAGGAGTATATGGTAGCAGCAGAAGCAATGGGCTATTCTACTCCCAGAAAGATTTTTAAGCATCTTGTACCCAATGTAATGCCCCAGCTTATCGTATCCATGAGCCTTTCTCTTGGTAGCATGATCCTTTATGAGGCAACTCTTTCATATCTTAACCTTGGTGTTAAGGCGCCCTATGCAGCATGGGGTACAATGATAAACATTATTTCAACTAATCAGGATATTCTCCAGAATCATCTTAACGTATGGGTTCCTGCCGGTGTGTGCATAGTTATTGCCGTTCTTGGATTCAACTTCGTTGGTGATGGTTTGAGAGATGCTCTTGACCCTAAGGCAAGGAGGTAAATGAAAATGGCAAAGAAAAATACTAATTACCTCTCAGGCCGCGAGATTCGAAAGATAGCTAAAGAAAATAATAAAGTGATGAAGCAGCTCGAGGCATACAAACATCGCAAGTGTGACGAGTCTGAATACCTCACCACTATGAGCAATCCTGAGAATATTCTCGAAATTGAAAATCTCAATACATACTTTTTCACAGAACAAGGCGTTGTTAAAGCCGTAAACGGCGTATCTCTCGATATCCCAAAAAATGCAACAGTGGGTATCGTTGGTGAGTCCGGTTGTGGTAAGTCCGTAACCAGTATGTCTGTAATGCGTCTTCTTCAGGGCCCTACAGGTCAGATATACTCCGGCGAGATCCGCTTTAATGCTAAAGAGAACGATGGCACGGAAAAGATTTATGATATAGCGAAGATGCCTATCCGCGATATTCATAAGATTCGTGGTAACCAGATAGCTATGATATTCCAGGAGCCTATGACCTCTTTGAATCCTGTATTTACAATTGGTCAGCAGCTCGATGAAGTAACCTTTATAAATAAGAAGGATGCTACAAAAGAAGATGCAAAAGCTAAGTCTATGGAAATGCTCAACCTTGTAGGAATTGCGGCTCCTGAGAGAGTATATGCAGCATTCCCGCACGAGCTTTCCGGTGGTATGAGACAGAGAGTAATGATTGCTATGGCTCTTGCAGCAGACCCCAGACTTATTATTGCAGATGAACCTACAACCGCGCTTGACGTTACTATTCAGGCGCAGATTCTTGACCTTCTGCGAGATCTGAAGGATAAGATTGATGGCTCTATAATGCTTATTACTCATGACCTTGGTATTATAGCCGAGATGGCTGACTATGTAGTTGTAATGTATGCAGGTAAGGTTATCGAAAAGGGAACAGCAAAAGAAATTTTCCATAATCCTATGCATCCCTACACTATCGGACTTCAGAAGTCTAAGCCTACCCTTAAATCAGACAGTGATATGCTGTTTAATATTCCCGGCAATGTACCTAACCCTGTAAATATGCCCAATTATTGTTATTTCAAGGAAAGATGCGACAAGTGTATTGAAAAGTGCTCAGGTGATTATCCCTGCATGATTCAGGTTAGTCCTACTCACTTCGTATCATGTCATCTCTATGAGGAGGATCAGAACAATGGCTGAAGAAAAAGTAATTGAAAATATTGATCCTGAAGTGATCCTTGAAGTTAAAAATCTTCGCAAGTGTTTTCCTC
>JAFXGC010000005.1 GCA_017513325.1 Clostridia bacterium | reverse complement strand
TCTCCGAAAAGAAGATGCTGGAGCTTAAAGTGGATAAAAACGGCGACGGACATTGCTACACATGCATGGGTTGCCGCAGCTTCCTGACACCTTACGTTGACGAAAACGGTCAGCCTAAATATTACGGAAGATTCAATCAGGGCGTTGTTACAATCAACCTCGTTGACGTTGCGCTTTCTTCCGGCGGAAACATCGAAAAGTTCTGGAAGATCTTTGACGAACGCCTTGAGCTTTGCCACAGAGCCCTCCTCTGCCGCCACGAACGCCTTAAAGGAACTCTTTCCGATGCCGCTCCTATTCTTTGGCAGCACGGCGCACTTGCAAGACTTGAAAAGGGCGAGCCCATTGATAAGCTCCTCTTCGGCGGATACTCCACGATCTCTCTCGGTTATGCAGGTCTTTACGAATGCGTTAAGTATATGACAGGTAAGAGCCATACAGATCCTTCTGCAACTCCCTTCGCTCTCAGCGTTATGCAGTATATGAACGACGCCTGCAAGAAGTGGAAAGCAGAGCACAAGATCGACTTCAGCCTTTACGGCACTCCCCTTGAATCCACAACATACAAATTCTCAAAGTGCCTCCAGAAGCGCTTTGGTATAGTTCCCGGAATCAACGATAAGGGATATATTACAAACAGCTACCACATCCACGTTACAGAAGAAGTTGACGCCTTCACAAAGCTTGCTTTCGAAGCTCAGTTCCAGGCGCTTTCTCCCGGAGGAGCTATCAGCTACGTTGAAGTTCCCAATATGCAGCAGAACATTCCTGCAGTTCTTCAGGTTATGAAGTTCATCTACGATAACATTATGTACGCTGAACTTAATACAAAGAGCGACTACTGCCAGTGCTGCGGATGGGACGGCGAAATCGCAATCGAAGAGGAAGACGGAAAGCTTATCTGGAAATGCCCCAAGTGCGGTAACACTGATCAGTCCAAGATGAACGTTGCACGCCGTACATGTGGTTACATCGGAACTCAGTATTGGAATCAGGGCAGAACACAGGAAATTAAGGAAAGAGTGCTGCACCTGTAATGAACTACTGTACAATTAAAACCTGCGATATAGCAAACGGAGAGGGAGTTCGCACCTCCCTTTTCGTTTCCGGTTGCACAAATCATTGCGAAGAATGCTTTCAGCCTCAGACATGGGACTTTGAATACGGCGAACTCTTTACAAAAGAGGTTGCCGATAAGATAATCGAAAGCATCAAGCCTTTTTACGTTAACGGACTTACTCTCCTGGGCGGTGAACCTTTTGAACCTAAGAATCAGAAAGAGCTCGTTCCCTTTCTTCGCCGCGTCAGAGAAGAATGCCCCGATAAGAATATCTGGTGCTTCACAGGCTTCACACTTGATAAAGAGTTATGGGTTGACGGCTCATATCCCCGCTGCGAGTATACAGACGAAATGCTTTCTATGATAGATGTGCTCGTTGATGGCCGATACGTTAAAGCCCTCCACGATATATCACTGCGTTTCAGAGGCTCCTCAAATCAAAGAATAATTGATCTCAAAAAAACTATACCCACACACGAAATAGTTCTTTGGGACAAGTAAGATATGATAGGATAATTGGGAGGGACCTTTTAAGGAAAGGTCTCCTCCCAAACCCTCCCCCAAACCTCTTTGTAAAAGATCCCCCTATCACCCCACTTTTGTGGGGATGGTAGGGGGATTTTCTGCGAAAAGGTTTTGAAGGGGGCCTGGGGGAGAACTTTTCCTCAAAAAGTTTCCCCCAGATATCCCTGTCATATTTTTCTTGCCTCAATGTAGTATCGTTTGCTTTTAGCTTCGCCCATGGAGAATGTTTTTCTGGGGAGAGAACCGTTTTCTGCAACATAGGAAAGGAGGTCATCCTTTTCTATACCGTTACAGAGAAAAGCAACAGTGTTTTCCATTTTGGAAAGCTCTATAGTATCTTCAACTCCGTGAATATAGTCGCACTCAGCCTCAGGATGAGCTCTGAGATATTCGTCAATAAAGATCTGCAGACATCCGATATCAATAGGATGAACGTCCGGGAAATAAACCTCTCTCTTTTCTCCCATTATGTAAGCGTCCATTTTTCTTCCGTTATCGGGAAGGCTTGCAAGCAAAGCTTCAACATCAACATTCTTAACAATTCTGTAGATAGGTTCAAACTCAATGGAACTTTCGTGAATATTTACTATCTCACAAAGAGCATATCTTGCAGGATGAGTCTCAGCGCCATCGCCAAACTGCTCCTTAAGCTCTTCATAGTATGTTTTTGCACCCGCAAGCGAATGGTTGCCATCGCCAACAGCATATGAAGCTCCGCCCTTTGATGCCTCATATTCTCCGATCAGAGCACAAAGCTGGTCCAGAACGTCTCCCTCAAGTTTGTAGCCTTTAATAGCGCCACCACCGGCCATAAGAGTGAAATCATATAACATTCTGCAGCTTGATTTCACCTCTTCCATAAAACTCATAATACGGTCTTCAATGTCATCATAGAAAACCATAATGTGAGGAAGCTCCATAGACGCAAAGCGGCGAATATTAACTCTGGGAGGAATACGGGAAAGAACCGTTTCCTCTGTTGCAGAAACAAGAGGTTTGTTTTCAAATCTGTAATCATACTTTTCAAGATCAATTGAACCAACTATGCCGCGACGAAGCTTTCCATCAGGCAGGATACGCTCAATATAAACCATTGCCTCTTTGTGACAAACAAGCTTTTGGGGAATCGACACCATAGATTCAACAATAACCTTTTTGTGCTGAGGTTCTTTTTCTGTTTCAAGATATGCCTCAGGCAAAACAAGAGAATAAGTTGACATAGCATCACCAATGAATTTGTCAACCTCATCCCAATAATCTTTCTGGCTTGTGAACTGGTCACAAGCAATCAGCGCCCACTTTTGCCAATCGGCAGAGTTTACATCAAAATCAGGCAAAAGAATATCAGCAGGAACGAAAATGTTTTTATTCATGATAAATACAATCCTTATAAATGAATATGATATATTATAACTCAACCGGAGGTCTGTGTCAACGCAGGAGGGACTCTAAAAAAATCGAAAAAATCAAAAAAAGGTGTTGACAAACAAAACTGATGATGGTATACTAAGCAAGTCGATGGCCCGTTGGTCAAGCGGCTAAGACACCGCCCTCTCACGGCGGAAACGGGGGTTCGATTCCCCCACGGGTCACCAAATAAAAAAGACACGCTTCAGCGTGTCTTTTTTATTTGGTGATACCGTATTGACGGGAATCGAAAGGGCGTGCCTATGTCGGTACGACAGGCAAAAACAACCCAAATGGTTGTTTTTAGTCCGTTGTGCTAAACTGCCCACGAGGCTTGTGCTCGCAAATGACCGTGATAGGCAAAAATCAATTTTTGCCACAAGCGAGAGCTTGTCCGCCCCAAAACTCACGCTTCAGCGTGTCTTTTTTATTTTACGTTAAAAAAAAGATCCATTCGCGATTCTGTGCATCGGAATGGAATCTTTTATTTTTTATTCGATACAAAATTTATTGAATCTGAGAGATCGCTTTATCTGACCATCGGGGAAAACCCAGAGGGCTTCAGCATCTGTATAATCCTCAAGCAGGGCAACCCCTTCTTCATAAGTCATATTGAAAAGTGCTGTTGAAAGCGCATCACCCAAAGCTGAGCTTTGGCACACTACTGTTACCGACAGGAAATTCTCTCCCGGCATCAATGTTTCCGGGTCAATAATGTGATGGTATTTTTTGCCGTCAACCTCGTAATATCTCTGATAGACACCACTGGTTACTACAGACACATTCTCAATCGTCAGATACTGTATATATGGATTCTCCGTATCAGAAGTATCTGGATTTTCAATTCCGACCTTCCACTTGGTTCTGTCGGGCTTTTTTCCCACTATCCTGATATTTCCGCCAACATTCAGAGAATATCCTTCAATTCCTTCTGAAAGCATCCACTGGGCTACCTGTTCAACAGCATACCCCTTGGCTATCGCACCAACATCCAGCTTCATTTCGGGATCCGAAAGAAGCACGGTTTTATTTTCTTTATCAATAATAACATCATCAATATCCGTATGATCAGATGCCGATCTTAAAATATCAATGGGTGGCAGCTCTGCCGACAAAGGATCTTTTATCCCGCTCTCGCGATAGTTATGCCAGATGGAAAGCACGCTTCCCATTGCTACATTTATATTACCGTTTGTTGCAGTATGCATTTCTTTTGCATATGTGAGCATATCTATGATTTTATCGTCAACTTCCAATTCGCTATGACTGCCCTCTGAAACTTTGTTGAGCATACAAAGATTGTTGACGCCTTCATAAGTGTTATATATATTATAAAGCTTATGATACTCTTCAAGCCGTTTTTTGATTTCTTTGCAATTCTCATCAAAAACATCCTTGCTTTTTTCATAACCGACTATCATAGTGACTGTATCAAAATAGTCGAAACTATAATCAGTAAATTTTTCTCTGCCTGTTTTTCCACAGCTTGCAAGGCTGATGCTTGTAATAAAAGCCAAAAGGAAACTAAAAATACGTTTCATATGATCCCCAAATCAAAAAAATTAAAGAGGTGCAAAGGCACCTCTTTAATTATACCCTATTATTCTGATTTATGCAACAGTTGCAGCTTTAACTGCAGCCTTTACCATGTCAGCAACACCGATTGTGCAACCTGCGCTAACGAGAGACTCAACACCGTTGTAGCCGTTTTCAGCTACAAGAGCAGCGATCTCTGTTGCGTTAAGACCGATACAAGCAGCATCAAAAGCATCAGCCTGTTCGTTCCATTCCTTTGTTGCTCCACCGTATGCTACCATACCGTAGTCAGCACCAAGGTCATTCTTTGTTTTGATAGCGCCTGTTTCAACTGAGCAAACGCCTGTAGCATCAAAAGCAAACTTAGCCTGAAGAGCGTCTGTTTCCATAGCTACAACCTTACCTTCAGCGTCTACTACTGCAGCAACGATAGTTGTGTCAACGTCGTTTGCACCTGCTGCTTCAGCGGTTGCATCCTTTACGCTCTGCGCAGATACGATACCAAGCTGAACATTGCAATCAGCTGTTGCGCTGCTTTCAGCTGCGTTCTTTGCAGCTTCGCTTACAACTGCTACAAATTCATTAACACCGATTGTGCATCCGGCTGTGATAAGTTCATCTGTTCCCTTACCGTCTGCTGTAGCAAGAGCCTTAACCTCATCAGCTGTTTTACCAACAACTGCTGCTGCAAAAGCATCAGCCTGCTCAAACCATTCTTTAGTTGCGCCGCCGTATGCTACCATACCGTAGTCAGCGCCCAATTCATACTTTGTCTTGAACTCTTCTGCTGCAACTGCTTTTCCTTCAGCTGTGAAGTTAACTGTGTTGTCAGCTGTGTCAAGTACACACTTAACGATCTTACCTTCAGCATCAACAAGAACTGCTGCTGCATTGATAACAACTTCGCCCTTGCCTTCTTTTTCTGCTGTTGCAGATTCAACTGCAGAGATTTCTGCGTCAATTGCAAAACCAAACTTAAGTGTTTCTGCCTTCTTTTCGCAACCTGCAAATGCAAACATTGCAACAAGCATTGCTGCGCAAAGAAGAATGCTGAGAATCTTCTTCATAATTTTTCTACTCCTTATTCTTATTATTAGGGATATTTTCTGAATCCATTGTACTGTATTAAATATACTTTGTCAATAGGTTTATACATTAAATTGCTCAATATAGAACAATATATATAATAAAAACAGCGGCGCAAATTTGCACCGCTAACAACATTATTATATCACACATATTATGCACCTGTCAATAATTATATTTGGTTGTTATGACAAATTCTCTGTTATATATAAAATATTTTTGTTAACTTTGTACAAATTACCACTTGCAAAGCACTTATTCCTATGATATACTATAGACACAGAAAGGAAAGAGAGATCAAACCAATGAACATTTAAACACTCTTTCAAAAATCTTTGAACAATATGAACTGAAAACAGGTCACAACTAATTAGCTTCATTGATTTTTGAAAAACAAGGATTCCCTTCCAAATTAAAACAACTATTCTGAAACAAAAGGATATCTCACTTATGAGAATTAATTGATTGTGTGTTTAGAGAAGAAGGAGATTTAAAGAGGAAGGCAACTAAAGAAAGAGAGGATAATCAAATGATGTTAGATATCAAGAGTGAACAGAAATGACCCTTAACTGCGTAGTATCAATTAAGATGTGCAGTTAAGGGTCATTTCTAATTTATGCAGAACCTTTGCCCCGAGGGGCTTTTTTTGTTGCTGTTATAACAATCAAGCTTCAGTTTGTCTTCCAAGGAACGAAGCCGCTGTCTGAATAAGCTTCGCCTCAGGGAAATCCTCTTCTTTTTTGCTGCCATCAACAGAAAGTGATGCAACACAACCTATTATATCTCCGTCACTGACTACCGGCATAGCGCAGCTGACATAATGATTGCCTCCTTCGATAACAGAAATACGATTGTTTTCGTTGGCAGAATAAAGAGATCTGTTTTCCATGATCTCCTCAAATTCAGGTGTCAGACGGCGATCGGAATACTCTCTTTTGGAAACGCCTGCCGCAGCTATAACCGTATCTCTGTCACAGATTATAACCGACAATCCACAGGTTTTATTCAGTGTTTCGGCATATTGTGTTGCGATATGCGACCATTCACCGATGGGTGAATATTTTTTGAAAATAACCTCGCCGTCCCTATCTGTGTATATCTCAAGCGGGTCACCTTCTCTTATTCTCATTGTTCTTCTTATTTCCTTAGGGATAACAACACGTCCAAGATCATCTCCACGTGTCAAGTATTCACCAAGACTTTTTAAAATCCTTTATTTTACAGGGTTTTTGGCACTTTTACCCGTTGTCGAAAAATGAATAGAATGAGGTATAAAAACACCAAGTCTCCAAAAAATAGGGTAGAGGGAGGCTAAGCCCCTCCCCTCCCATTGCACC
>JAFXGC010000073.1 GCA_017513325.1 Clostridia bacterium | reverse complement strand
TCAGCCTGAAGACCTTCAAGTGTTGTAACTATATGCCCGTCGGCTCTCATTGCAAGAACGGAGCAGGAGAGGGCAGGTTTGTCGTCTATAAAAACTGTGCAGAGACCGCAGTTTGATGTGTCGCATCCGCGTTTAACACTTTTGCAGCCCTCGTTGCGAACAAAGTCAAGAAGAACTGTATCAGGTGCAATATCGCGCTGGATTTTCTTGCCGTTCAGAGTCATTGTAACAATCATTTTTCAAGTCCCCCCATGTCCATAAGGATTCTCTTAGCCAGCACCGAAACAAGATGGGATCGATATTCTGCGCTGCCTCTCATATTTGAGCCTGTTTTTATATTTTCTTTTGCGAATGCGGCAAACTGTTCTGCTTTTTCTTCGGTTATTTCGCCGTCAATAATATTTTCTGTATCTGTCAAAAGAACAGCCTTACCGGGCCTTGCGCCGAATACCATTCTGACGCCGTTTTTAGTAAGTGTAGCGGAGCAGGCCAGTACGGGGAAGTCTGTTTTTGTTATTCTTACAGATTTGTATGCGCATCTGATCTTTTCTTTTTTAACGATAATATTCACAAGAATATCGCGGTCATAAGGCATATTGATAAACTGAGCAAGTGGGATGATGCCTCCCTTGTATAGCTGTACGTATGTATCAAGAGAGAGAAGCAGGGTTATAACGTCGGAAAAACCGTAGCGTCCGAAAACGCTGCCGCCCACAGTTGCAAGATTTCTGAACTGTACTCCAACTATGTGATGCAGGGCTTCTTTTGCTGCCCCGTCAGTATAAAGATCAAAACCTTTGTGAGTTTCAATGTCTCGCAAAGTAGTCATTGCTCCAATTACAAATTCATTGTCGTTTTCTTCTATTTTGTCAAGCCCCAGTCCTGAAATATCAATTGCAGTGTTGATATTGGTGGAGCTCATTTTTGTCCAGAGCATACCGCCTATTATTCGGTTTGTTTTTTTCTGGTTAAGTTCATAAGCTTCTTCAAGGCTTGAAACTTTCTTATATTCTTTGATGGTAATCATAAAATACCTCGCAGTGTTTTACATTTCTTTGCTTATTATAACATATTTCCCTTGAAAAGCAAAGGGGAGTGTGATAAAATACCAATAGAAAAAAGTGCGGAGTGAATCGCACGAGAAAAAAGAGGGAAAAATGAAAAGAATTATTGCATTATTGCTTTGCTTGTCAATACTTCTCAGCCTTAGTGCTTGTGCAGGCAACAAGGATGACGCAAAGGACACAACTCCCGAAACAGAAGCTGAAACAGTTGATCTGTCAAAATATGAAACCCAGTATCCTTTGACAATAACAGACCATCTCGACCGTGAAGTTGTTATTGAAGCAAAGCCCGAAAAGCTTGTTTCTGCTTATTATATTTCCACAAGCGTAGTTATCGCCCTTGGCCTTGAGGATAAGCTCGTAGGTATCGAAGCAAAGGCTGACACAAGAAATATTTATAAGCACGCAGCTCCTGAAATAGTTGATCTTCCCAGCGTTGGAACAGCAAAGAACTTTGATGTTGAAGGCTGCGCAGCCCTTAATCCCGATCTCGTTATTATACCCGTTAAGCTCAGCGGTGTTATTGAACAGCTTGAGGCTCTTGGTATAACAGTTCTTGCTGTTAATCCCGAAAGCTCCGATGAACTTATTCAGACTATTGTAATGATCTCAAAAGCTACAGACACATTCTACAGAGGTTCAAGCGTTATCACAGAAATGACAAGAGCACTTGCAAAGCTTGGCGAGCGCATTTCCGACGTTGAAGAAAAGCCCACAGTTTATCTTGCATCCAACAGCGCGCTCCTTTCAACAGCAGGTGCGGCTATGTACCAGAATGCGCTCATTGAAAAAGCAGGCTGTGTAAACGTTGCAAAGGATATTACTGATACATATTGGGCAGAAGTTTCCTATGAGCAGCTTCTCACATGGAATCCTGACTATATCGTTCTCGCATCTGACTCCGAATACACAGTTGAGTCTGTTCTTGAGGACGAAAATCTTGCAGCGCTCGATGCAGTAAAGAATAAGAACGTAATCAAGCTCCCCGGTGAGATTGAATCTTGGGACAGCCCTGTTCCCGGAAGCTTTGTCGGAAGCTTGTGGCTGGCTTCACAGATCCATGCAAAAGAGTATTCTGTTGTTGAATGTAATAGTGTGATGACTAAATTCTACAAAGAGTTTTACGGATTCGCTCCCGATCTGTTTGAATGAAAAAATATAGAAACTTAGTGCTTCTGTCGGCAATACTGTTATTGCTGTTTTCAGTGGTATGTGTTTCTCTTGCGGTTGGCAAATTTCCTATAACCGTAGAAGGCCTCATTTCAGGAAATGAAATGATGGGGAGAGTATTCCTCACATTGCGTCTTCCCAGAACTATGGTTGCGGTCATTGGCGGCTTTGCGCTTGGTATTGCAGGCAGCGTTTTTCAAACTGTCTTTCACAATCCTTTGGCGGCACCGGATATGATAGGTGTTTCCTCGGGTGCTTCTGCAGGCGCAGCTTTTGCCATATTATTTGCTTCAGGAACTGTATTTTCTGTAGGGCTGGCCTCCTTTATAGGAGGCCTTGCTGCTGTAATAGTGACGTTGCTTTTGTCGGGTGCGGTGAAAAACGGCGGAAAGGCTTCCATCGTGCTTGCAGGAATAGCGGTGCACTCTCTTTGTCAAACGGCTTTGATGTTTCTGAAAACAGCGGCAGATCCCGAGAGAGAACTTGCATCTATTGAATATTGGATAATGGGCGCCTTAAACGGCGTATCGCTCAAAAATTCATATGTGAATATGATAATATGCGTTGTCGCAGTTTTGCCCATCTTCCTCCTAAGTCGACAGATAATAATGCTTTCTAATAGTGAGGACGAAGCCAAAATGCTTGGTGTTCCCGTAAATAAAATGCGTTTTGCAGTTCTCATATTTGCAACCCTTGCCGTAACCTCAACCGTCAGCGTAACAGGTATTATCAGCTTTGTGGGACTTCTTGCTCCTCATGCGGCAACTCTTATGACAAAGAAAGTGGATTCGTTCACATTCCTGCTTGGAGGACTGTGCGGCAGTATATTATTGACAGTTGCCGATATTCTTTCCAGAAGTATTGCATCAAGCGAGCTTCCCGTCAGCATTTTCACATCGCTTATAGGTGCACCGTTCCTGGTGTGGCTGATTTGGCGTGAAAGGAGAAGGGTATGAGCTTTTTTGAATGCAGAAATCTGAAGTATTCTTACGAAAAAAAAGAAGTTCTCAGCGGAGTGACATTTTCTGCTGAAGTCGGAGAGCTTGTTGGAATAATCGGCGCAAACGGTAGCGGAAAAACAACGCTTATGAAATCAATATGCTCTCTTTTAAAAGGGGATGGCGAAGTAGTACTTTGCGGCGAAAATCTTGCGGATAAAAGTGACAGAGAGGTTGCGAAAATAATTTCCTATATCCCTCAGCGAAGCGGAATTGATATATCCATCTCAGTTCTTGATACTACTCTTATGGGATTCAATGCAGAAATGAGTGTTTTATCAAGATACACTGATTCACAGAGAAAACGCGCAATGGCAGCATTGGAAGAGGTAGGCATCGGACATCTTTCAGACAGAGATTATCAGAGCCTCAGCGAAGGAGAAAAACAGCTTTCCATAATAGCAAGATCATTTGTTTCGTGCAAAAAAATGCTTCTTATGGATGAGCCGGAAAGCTCACTGGATTTCAGAAACAGAAATCGTGTCATTGGGCTGATAAAGAGTAAAATAAAAACCATGGGGAGTGTGGGTCTTGTGTGCCTTCATGAGCCGTCGGTGGCACTACAGTATTGCGACAGACTTGTGTTGATAAATGAAGGTCGCTGTATTGCTCAGCTGAATCCCAATGAGAATAAGCTTGAGTATATGGAAGAAAAATTAAAACAGATATATGGAAATATCACTCTTGCAAAAGTGAATAGCAGGATAGTGATGTTGCCTGATGATTGATATGGAAGAAATAAATATTAACAGCATTTTTGCCGCTTTTAAGAGAAGCGGCAAAAAGCATATTTTGATAACGGGCAAAAAAGGCTCGGGAAAAACCACGTTGGCACGTGCTTTGGCAGGAACTGATCCTGCAGGCTTTGAAACGTATGCCGTGCCGCGTAAAGAAGTGGTTCTTTGCAACAGGCTCACGGGTGAGAAATGTTTGATAGGAATATTTTCAGAAGAACTTGAGAGAATGGTTCCTGTTGAAAATGGATTTTTACTTGGTATTAAAGCTTTGGAACAAGCTGAGTGTTATGATGGAAACATCCTGCTTGACGAGATCGGATATCTTGAAAACGAAGATTGTGATTTTCAGAGAGCAGTATCCTGCCTGATGGATGAAAGAAGCGTTGTGCTGACTGTCCGTAAGGAAAAAACTGATTTTATCAAAAGTCTTCTGTGCCGTGAAGACGTATTTGTATTGGATGTGGATATCCTGCGCAGTGATATTGGCTGTGTAATAATGGCGTCAGGCCACAGCCGTCGGTTTGGAAGCAACAAACTGCTTTGCGAATTCGGAGGCAAGAAGCTGATTGAACGGGTCCTTGCGGCAACTGACGGTATTTTTTCTCGCAGAGTGGTTGTAACAAGATATAAAGAAATAGCAGATATCTGCCGTAGGGAAGGGGTAGATTGCATTTTGCATAGCTTTCCCAACAGAAGTGATACTATAAAACTTGGAATCAGGGAAATGGAAGGCACCGTTGGTTGTATGTTTTGCCCCTCAGACCAGCCGCTTCTCAGCAGGAGTTCGGTTCTTAGTCTTGCAGAGAGCTTTGTTTTACAAAGCGAAAAGATATGGCGCCTTGGGTACAGAGGCGAAGTCGGGATGCCGGTCGTATTCCCTGAAGAACTGTACTTGGAGCTTTCTGCTCTCGATGAAGGCGGAGGTTCGGCGGTCATAAAAAAGCATCTTGATATGGTATGCTTTTATGAAACCTATAAAAAAGAAGAGCTTATTGATGCCGACACACCCCAAGACCTTGAAAAAATGCAGAAACAATATCTGTAATTTTTTAGTTTCTTCTTGTAATGAACAAAAAGGTTTGTTATAATGAAATGTAATGCTAAAAACGAAAGGCAGGATTTGTATGTCAGAAAAGAAAATCCCACGTCTTGTTATTTTTGATATGGATGGAGTTCTTGTCAATTCAGAGGGCGCATTCAGACGCGCTTGTTCAGAAGCGCTGGAACAGTGGAACGTTAAGGCAGCGTATGATGAATTTCAGCCTTTCACAGGTATGGGCGATGAAAAGTATATTGGAGGCGTATCCGAAGCTCACGGTGTGCCTTATGTCAGGGAAATGACAGACGTTTCCTATAAGCTTTATGATGAGTATGCCCCCACGCTTCTCAAAGTCTTCGATTGGAGCAAGAAAATCCTTCTTAAGCTTCACAGTGAGGGAGTGAAGATAGCGGTTGCTTCTTCAGCCGGAGCGTATAAGGTGGATATCAATATCAGATGCATTGGTGTTGAAAAAGATATTTTTTCAGCTATTATAACGGGCAGCGATGTTGAAAAGAAAAAACCTTCTCCCGATATTTTCCTTGCTGCAGCAAAGTCTGCGGGGGAAGAACCGGAGAATTGCCTTGTCATAGAAGATGCAATTTCAGGAATACAGGCTGCAAAGTCTGCAGGAATGAGAGTAGCAACTGTCAACACTTCATTCACTTCTGACGAACTTAGCGATGCAGGAAGTGACTATGTAACCGACGATCTGATGACAGTTTGCGAAAAGTTTTTTGAATTCTGATGTATAAAGAAAGGTTTATATAAATATGGTAGCTTTTGAAAGAAACGATAAGCGCACTCATTATTGCGCTGAACTTAGAAAAGAAAATATAGGTGAGAGAGTTTGTGTTCTTGGTTGGTGCCAGCGCCAGAGAGACCTTGGCAGTCTTATCTTTATCGACCTTCGCGACAGAACAGGTATCGTTCAGCTTGCTTTTGACGATAACACAGACCGTGCTATCTTTGATGATGCATTCGGCGTTCGTAGTGAATATGTTCTTTGTGCAAAGGGCGTAGTACGCGCACGCGGAGAGGGCGCTGTAAATACAAATCTTCCCACAGGTGAGATTGAAGTTGCAGTTGACGAGTTCAAGATCCTTTCCACAGCTCAGACTCCTCCTTTTCCCATAGTTGAAAACAGCACAACAAACAGCGAAACAAGACTCACATACCGTTATCTTGATCTTCGCCGTCCCGATATGCAGAGAAATATCTTTGCAAGAAGTGAGATCACAAACATTGCAAGAAACTATTTCCGCGATAACGGATTTATTGATATTGAAACACCTGTTCTTATTGCGCCCACTCCCGAAGGAGCAAGAGACTATCTCGTTCCCTCCAGAGTTCATAACGGATGCTTCTATGCGCTTCCTCAGTCCCCTCAGCTTTACAAGCAGATGCTTATGTATTCCGGTTTTGACCGTTATATCCAGATCGCGCGCTGCTTCAGAGACGAGGACCTTCGCGCAGACCGTCAGCCTGAGTTCACTCAGATCGACCTTGAAATGTCCTTTGCAGATGAAGAGGATATAATTGCTGTAAATGAAGGCTTCATCAAGGCTGTGTTTGACCAGTTTATGAAGCAGGATGTTCAGATTCCTTTCCCCAGAATGACATACGCAGAGGCTATGGACCGATTTGGCTCCGATAAGCCTGACACACGTTTTGGAATGGAGCTTTGCGATATCAGTGATGTTGTTGCAAATTGCGGCTTCGGCGTATTTGCTGGTTGTGTTGCTGAAGGCGGTACGGTAAGAGGTATCACAGTTCCCGGCGGAGCTTCTATGGCTCGTAAGGAGATCGATTCTCTTGTTGAGTTTGTTAAGACATATGGTGCCAAGGGCCTTGCTTGGTATAAGAACACAGCAGGAGCACCCACATCTTCCTTTGCTAAGTTCCTTGCAGAAGATGAAACAAAGGCTATCCTTGATAAGATGAACGTAGCTGAAGGCGATCTGGCTCTCATTGTTGCATCCAAGCCCAAGGTTGTATTTGACTCTCTCGGTGCTCTTCGCTGCGAGATCGCAAAGCGCCGCGATATGATCGATAAAACAAAGTTCAATTTCCTCTGGGTAACAGAGTTCCCCCTCTTTGAGTATGATGAAGAAGACGGACGTTACTATTCCAAGCACCATCCTTTCACAATGCCTATGGAAGAGGATATGGATAAGCTTGAAAGCGCTCCCGGTGAAGTTCGTTCCAGAGCATATGATATCGTTCTCTATGGCACAGAACTTGGCGGAGGTTCTATCAGAATCCACACAACAGAGCGTCAGAAGCAGATGTTTGCTGCCCTTGGAATTTCCGAGGCGGAAGCCGAGGCTAAGTTCGGCTTCCTGCTTGAAGCTTTCAAGTACGGTGTTCCTCCTCACGGCGGTCTTGCCTTCGGTCTTGACAGACTTGTAACTCTTCTGCTCGGTCTTGAGGATATCCGCGAGGTTATCGCGTTCCCCAAGGTTCAGAACGCAAGCGAGCTTCTTTCCAAGTGTCCCACACCTGCTGATCCTAAGGCTCTTAGCGAGCTTGGTATCGCTGTGGTTGCTGAAAAAGAGCAGTAATTCGCCGTTTTTTGACGAGTGTCAAAAATAATAACATCTTAAGCAACCGCCTTCAAAAAAGCGGTTGCTTTTTGCGTAAAAAACGCAAAAAAACACATAAAGCACAATTAACAAAAGAACTAATATGCTTTTGGCGAAAGTGACGAATGTAAAAAAATTGCTTAAATTTTTGTGGTAAATTTTACGAAAAAAATTTAATCATATGTTGAAATTAAAAACCCATTGTGATATACTTTACTCAGAAGAGTGTCGGTTTGGCTTAACCGTCACTACTCAAAATTATAATGGAGGATACATTATGAGAAAACTTTTATCACTTGTTCTCGTTGCAGCAATGCTTCTTTCTATGGTAGCGGCTATACCTATGAATGCAGGCGCAGCAGATGAGAATAAGCTGAGCACAGAAGCCGAAGCTTATTACTTCGGTGGTACTTTTAAGTTCAATGAGCTTTACGGTACCGGTTCAACAGATAACCCTTTCGATTACTATGGTGAAGAAACCATTAAAGACGGCGACTCATCAAAGGGTACTCTTACCATTGACGGTAAGATTGAAGAGGGCGAATGGGGTAACCCCAGTTTTGTAGTTGACAGCGCATATGCTGCAAACAACGCCGGCTTCACATCAAAGGAAAACGGTGCTTTTGAAGAGCCCTCTGCAGACAATAGCTATTTCTATTACAACAAAAACAGCTATAAGTATGCTAACAAGTACGTTAAGACTCCTATCGAGTCCGGTATGTCCTATAAGGTATATCTTATGTGGGACGAAGAATTCCTTTATGTAGCAGCTGATGTATATGATATCACAGGTCATTCCAGCTCCGCTACAGACAGCGGCATCTGGAACGCTGACGCATTCCAGTTCAGAGTTGACAAGGAAGGCTCCTACACAAGAGCTGACGGATACAACGCTGACGGCGGTAAAGATGAAGAAGGTAGTCATATTACTAACTACCCCTGGAAGTCTTCCGTGATCAGAGGTGGTATTGAGTTCACATCCGATGTTCCCAACTTCATCACAACTTACACAACAAGTAACGGCGGTACAACAATCATTCGTGACAATGCAAACAGATACTATCCTCACGAAGTAATGGTTGATGACCCTGATTCCGAAGTTGAAACAGATCTTATCCCCGAAACACAGTACTGCGATATCGACATTTCTTACGCTATTATTTTTGAAGATGTATGCGAAACATATGAAGACTACAAGGCTTCTAACTTTGGCGGTCAGCCTAAGGCAGTTTCCGAGTGGGGTCCTGCATACGCAGTAGCATATCCTCAGAAAGAGGGCGGTACAAGATATACAACACAGTATGAGATCGCTGTTCCTTGGGAATACATCGACGATGCAGCTGACTTCCTTGCAGAAGCAGGCGACGAATTTGGTTTCGCTACAATGCTTCTCGACCGTCAGAACAGCTTGACAACAAGCTTTGGTGCATTCCTTGAATGGGGTAACGGTGTTAACAACCATCGTATGTACCACGACCATGCAACATGTAATGGTTCTAACTCTCTCACACTTTCTGCAACAGAATATAATGCTCGCACAGATTATCATGAGCACACATATGCAGCAGCTGACTGTACAAAGCCTGAAACATGTACAGTATGTGGTCACCAGAGAGGCTTTAAGACTGGTCACGCTTATGATCTCATAAGCTACAAGCTTCCTACAGACAGCGAAGACGGCTATGCAGTAGCAACTTGTCCTAATTGTAACGATACAGTAAACCAGACACTTGCAGCTTCCACATCTGAAGTATACAAGTGGATGGACAGAAACGATGGTGTTATCGATCTTACAAGCCGTCTCAGCAGCGCGTTCAACGCAGCTTGGACAAAGATCGAATGGACTTACGCAACAGCTGAAGGCGCAACAGAGCCCTCTTGGACTCCCAAGGCAGGCGCTGTAGTTTATAACGATAACGGTGCAAATGCCGGACAGGCTAAGAATATGCTTTGGCTGCCCGGACAGACAAGACCTGAAATCGCTTCCGAAACACAGGTTGAAGTTTCCGGTATCGTTAACCCCTATGACTTCACAGTTCTTGACCTTACATGTATGTCCGAAACAGGTACATACTTCCACATCTATGATTTCAAGGCTAAGAACTCTACAGTAACAGTAGACGTTAACATTTGGAATCGTCTCTCTCAGCTTGAAAGAGAAATGGAAGGTGAAACAGGTTACCATGACACAATGGTATTCTGGTTCGGTCCTAACCTTATCGAATATGCAGCAGGTCTCTTCATCGTCGAAGATAAGGATGAAGACGGAGTTGTAACAGATACAAAGTACTATTTTG
Source organism: Clostridia bacterium (assembly GCA_017513325.1). Classification (GTDB taxonomy): domain Bacteria; phylum Bacillota; class Clostridia; order Oscillospirales; family CAG-272; genus Avispirillum. The sequence goes on along the minus strand of JAFXGC010000073.1, from coordinate 3,627 downwards.
CTATCGGTCCTTCCGGCATGAACGGTTCTTCTCAAACAAATGAAACATTTAAAGAGACAGCTCTTGCATACACAGAAGTTGATCCTGCTCTCATCGGCATCGGTGAAGACGAATGGCACAACCTGACATTCTTCGTTGACTACGATGCAAACGTAGCTCTCCTCTTCTGGGATGGCGAGCTTGTTGTTGGTGAGTATGATTACCATTTCGAGCGTGCAGCAGGTCAGTCCACAGCAGATCCTATCTTCCGTGTGTTCAACCTTGAAATGTGCCTCACAGACCTTTACGCAGGCGGTGCTGGCCTTGCAGCTAAGCACGCAAATGTTTCCGGTGGTACAACACCTGATACAGATCCTATCGAAACAGATCCCATCGAAACAGATCCTATTGAAACAGATCCTATTGAAACAGAACCCGTTGAACCTGTTCTCGGTTCTTACGAAAATCCCTATCTCCTTAATGTAAGCGAAGGCTTCCCTGCAATGCCTCTTGCAGTAACAGTTAAGCCTCAGGAATCTGCTTATGTTAAGGTAAGCGATATCAATAACACTGTAGTAACAGCTGGTTATGCAACTAGTGCTAGTTACATGCTCAATTATCTCCGTTTCACATATATGCCTGAAGGCGAAGATAATGCAACTTCCTTTACAATGATTCCTGACGCAGGAATGGATGTATTTAGCGTATATAATACATCTGAAACAGAAGATGTAGTAGTATATCTCACTCTTGCAGCAGGCGATCCTATTGATCAACCCAATGGTCCCGATAATCCCGAAGAGCTTGTTCTCCAGGATATGTTCGGCCGTGTAATGGGATATGCAGAATATGATCTCGAATTAGGCAACCAGGGCCGTTTCTACAAAGTAGTTGCTCCCGCTGATGGTACATTCTACATCAGTCCCGGCGCATATGTTTCTGAAGAAGACGGTTCTATGACAGATCTTGGTTGGATGTACTCCGTAAACAATGTAACAGCAGGTATTTACGGTGATACTCACTGGAGCGATGATGAGGAACCCGTATACAGCGAAGAAGTAGCTGTAAGCGAAGGCGACGAGCTCATTATTATGGTTGCTACATATGAACCCGGATCATGGACAAATCCCGCAGGTACAGTTTCAGTAAATGCAATATTTGCTAAGACTCCTGATGTTGGTGAAATGGATAACCCCGAGGTCATCGAAATCGGTGATCATGTAGCAGAAATCGTAGAAGGATCCCAGGGTTACTACTACGAGTGGACAGCAACAGAAAAGGGTACAGTAACAATCACAATGAATGATGCAACCGGTTGGATGTATTCTGTAGAAAATCTTACAGCAGGTATATATGGTGAAATCCACTGGTTCGATGATGATCCTGTTGTTGCTGCAGAGGCAATTGATGTTGAAGCAGGCGATGTGATCCAGATTATGGTTAACACATACGATTCCGCAGATTCATGGAACGCTCCTGCAGGCACAGTTAACTGGAGCCTCAGCTTTGAAAAGTATGTAGCTCCCAGCGTTGATTACGTACTTTCCGGCGAAGTTCTCGGTGCAGGCGAACAGCTTGCAATCAAGCTCGACCTCAGCGGCAACGATGAAGGTCTTGCAGTAGCTATTCTCGACCTCCTTTATAACACAGACGCTCTTGAGTTTGTATCTGCTGATTGCACAGACTCAGTATTTGAAAATGCTGCAGTTCTCAACAATAAAGCTGGTATGCTCAGAATCTGGCACGAAGCAGGCGCAGAAGACGATGTTTACAATGTTTACGAAAACGGCGAAGTATTCACAGCTGTATTCAATATTCTCGATCCTGAAGCTGATTTCGGTTTCGAACTCGTAGCAAAGGATAATAATCCTGCTAACCATACAAGTGTTGACGAAGACGACAACCCCGTTGACGTTGAGTTCACATTTGCAGTAGCAGAAGATATGCCTGAAAACGGCAACGACTACGATCCTACACTCAAGTCCGTTTGGATGGATGTGACAGGTGAAATGATCGATGATAAGTTCCACGTTTATATCAATCTCGCTAATACAAACAACGCTCCCATCTGGTCCATCGGATACGCTCTTAACTACAATGCATCTGTTCTCGCTCTGAACAGCTACGTTGTAAACGGCGATGTATTCGCAGCAGAAGACGTAATCGTTAACGGCACTGAAGGCGTAGTTAACGTATTTGCAAACAATGATGCTCTCGGAAACGTAACAAGTGCAGGCACAATGGTTGAACTCGTATTCGACGTTCTTGCTGCAGGCACAGCTGATTTCGAAGTAACATATGATGCAGGCAACGTAATCAACGTTGCAGGAGACGAAGTTGGTCTCGTAATCAATGTTGGTGAATTCGAACTCGAAGCTCCCGCTCCTAAGTACGACAAGTGGACATATCTTGATGGTAAGTGGTACTACTACCAGAACGGCGCTCCTGTTTGCAACAAGTGGATGGCTGACTCTAAGGGTTGGGTATACCTTGGTGAAGACGGTGCTATGTCTACAAACGCTTGGGAAATGGACAGCAACGGTTGGTGCTATGTTGGTCCTGACGGTTACGCTGTAACAAACACTTGGAAGATGGACTCCAAGGGCTGGGTATACCTGAACGCTAACGGTTCTCAGGTTAAGGCTTCTTGGGTACACCATGACGGCAACTGGTACTATGTAGATGCTGAAGGTTACATGGTAGCAAGCACTTGGAGAATGGACTCCAAGGGTTGGTGCTATCTCCAGGCTAATGGTATAATGGCAACAAATGCTTGGGTTAAGGATTCTCAGGGTTGGTGCTATGTAGACGCTAGCGGTTACATGGTTTACAACCAGTGGGTATTTGATAACAACAAGTGGTACTTCGTAGACGTTGAAGGTTACATGGTAACTAACCAGTGGAGAGCTGACTCTAAGGGTTGGGTATACCTCGGTGCTGATGGTGCTATGCTTACAAACAACTGGGCTAAGGATAGCAACGGTTGGTGCTATGTAGGCGCTGATGGTTATGCTATTACTAACCAGTGGAAGAAGGATTCTAAGGGTTGGATCTACCTCAACAGCATCGGTTCTCAGGCTAAGTCTTGCTGGGTAGAAACAGACGGCAAGTGGTACTATGTAGACGCTGAAGGTTACATGGTTTATAACCAGTGGAGAGCAGACTCCGCAGGTTGGTGCTACCTCGGTGGTGACGGTGCTATGGCAACTGGTTGGATGTCTATTGGCGGCGAATGGTATTACTTCAATGCTAACGGTACAATGCTCTCCGGTTGGCAGCTTATCGGCGGTGACTGGTATTACTTCAACTATAGTGGTGTAATGCAGACAGGTACAGTGACTATAGGCAGTAAGGTTTATACATTCGCTTCAAACGGTGTTTGGATCGGCTGAGTATAGTTTATAGTATAAGCTGATTTGCTGAATAATTGAATAAACAAGCCAAGCTCGAAAGAGCTTGGCTTTGTTTTTTAGTCAACTTAAATGCAATGAAATTATCACAATATGATTTTTATCAAAATGCTAAAAAAACACCCCAAGTTGTTGTCATGCAGCTTGGGATGCTTTTTAATATATTATTTTTTCAACAGTCTCATCGAATTAGAAACACATATTATGCACATGCCTACATCAGCTAATACTGCTCCCC
>JAFXGC010000072.1 GCA_017513325.1 Clostridia bacterium | reverse complement strand
TGCAAAGAAGCTTTCCATTGAAAAGGGTATGGAAGAAACATACGACCTTTATAAAAGAAGCGCAAGAATCGCAAGTGAGCTTATCGCAGAAAAAAGAAAGATCTACAAAGGCGTTAGCCCCAATGTTGACTTCTACAGTGGTATGATCTACAGAATGCTTAATCTCCCCGAAGAACTTTACACACCTATTTTTGCAGTTGCAAGAATAGCAGGTTGGAGCGCACACCGCCTTGAAGAAATTCAGAACGCAGGAAAGATTATCCGCCCCGCTTATATGTGTGTTAAAAACCATCAGGAATATATTCCTATGAATGAGAGATAATATAATGGACTACATTGTTAAAAGAGAATTTCCCAGAACTGAAGTTGATGGTCTTTCACTTTCAAGATTCATCATCGGAACAAACTGGATTGCAGGTTACAGCCACAGAAGCAACGCTGCTGACTGTATGATAAAAGAAACTCACGCTTGCCATCATTCTATGCTGCCTATGCTTGACACTTTTATGGAAAATGGCATCGACACGATTATGGCTCCTTTCGGCCAGCTTCCTGAGCTCTGCAAAGCTGTTAAAGTTACAGAAGATAACTGGGGGCGCGGTATGATAATGGTTGACACTCCCGTTATCAACGTTGATGATACACCGGAAGCTCGTCGCGAAGCCGAAGCAACCATTAAAGCAACCGCTGAAAGAGGCGCAAAAATTTGCCTCATTCATCACTACTCCGCAGAACAGCTTGTAAATAAAAACAAGCGTCAGATAACACGCCTTGACGATTACACAAAAATGATCCGCGATGCAGGAATGATCCCCGGACTTTCTGCGCATATGCCCGAACTCGTTCTTTTCAGCGATGAAAACGGATACGACGTTGAAACATATATCCAGATATACAACTGTATGGGCTTTCTTATGCAGGTTGAAATCGAAAGCGTAAACACTATTATCAGAAACGCCAAGAAGCCTGTTATGACAATCAAACCTATGGCTGCAGGAAGAACAACACCCTTTGTTGGTCTCAATTTTTCCTTCGCTACCATACGCGATTGCGATATGGTTACAGTTGGCTGCTTCAACGAACGCGAAGCTGCTGAAGATATTGAAATATCCTTCGCAGCACTTGAAAGACGCGCTGTAAACCTGGTTGGCAGAAACAGCCCTGCAAAAAACCAGGCAGTTCTCAGCTCAAACAAATAAAAGGAGCAATTTATGATCCTTAACGATAAACAGATAACAGTTGCATATCGCTGCCCCGACTGCGGAATGTGGGTGACAGGTATAGTCGGCATGTTCTCTTTAACAGCTGACATGCTTCGCCTTAAATGTCCCTGTGGAAAAAGTGAAGCAACCATGGTTCATACTGCTGAAAAAAAGATACGTCTCACAGTGCCTTGTTTTCTCTGTCCTCAGGCACATCACTACACAGTATCTTCAGCAATGTTTTTTGAACGCGATATATTCGCTCTTCCCTGCGCTTATTCCGGAATTGATATTTGCTTCATCGGCGCTGAAGATAAAGTCAGCTCCGCTACTGATGCATCTGACAAGGAGCTTCTGGAAATATTAGGAGAAAATAATTACAGCGATTTTTCCAAAACAAGGGAAGCTGCTGATTCTCCTTTTCTCTCTGATCCTCAGATTCTTGATATCGTAAATTTTGTTATACGCGATCTTGATGAATCAGGACAGATCAAATGCAAATGTGATGAAGATGAAGGATACTACTTTGTTGATGTGACAGATGAAGGCATCGTTGTGAAATGTGAGAATTGTGGAGCAAAAGCTCTCATTCCCGTTTCCAGCACCATAACAGCAAATGCCTTTCTTAACTGTGATCACCTGGAACTTGAATAATCAAAAACTCCTTTGATTTGCATCAAAGGAGTTTTTAATAGCAAAAAAGAACCCCGATTTTCGGGGTTCTTTTTATAACTAATTGAAATTAGTCAAGAGCAATAACCTTAGAATAGAAGTCGTCAAGATCGTTGATCATCTTCTTCTGGCTACGTGTGTATGTAGAAGCAGCCATTGTGGGCTTCTTGAACATATTTGTGATTGTATCGCTGATAGAAGTGATGCTTACGAGATCTGCGAATTCATAGTGGATATTGTTACGAATAATATCGAGCATCTTATGGTCTCTGTCATCATCCATACGCTGACCCTGAAGAACTTCATTGTAGTAAGCGGGAAGGAGGATTTCGTGAGACTTGTATGCCATATATTCGAGGATAATGCCGGTTCTTTCCCAGCTACCGATGTCTGCTCTCTCTGTGGAAGGAAGAGCAAATACAGAAGCAAGAGGATCAAGAGTTGCATTATAGTTTTCCTGGTTTACATCGTACTTAGGATAAGGAAGTACGCCATATTCGCTTTCCATATCACGGAATGCCTGCTCACTTGTGATGTTAGCAGAACCGCCGCAGAAGAGCGCATGGTCTGTTGCAAAGTAAGAACGTGCATACTGCCACTGATCGTCAAATCCATCAGCAGAGCTGCCGGGTTCGTTCCAGATGTCCTCAAAGTCCTTAACGTACTTATCGTTGGAGTATACCTTGTGAACCATATCGATGATACCGAGAGTCTTTTCGCTATAGAAGGAAAGCTCATAGGAACCGTCGTCGTTCTTTGTTGTGTAGTATACGCCACAGTTCTGAAGCGCGCCGGAACCTACACCGTTACCGTCGAGAAGACCGAAGAAGTCGTTTCTTGTGATAGCATTGTCACCGTCGAGGTCAGCGGATGCACCCTGAACCATCTTAAGGAACTTATCATATGTCCAAGTGCCTTCTTCTACCATTTCGTAGGGAGAACCGAATTCAGCTTCGATGTTTCTGTTTTCAGCCATTGTCTTGTTGTAGAACAGGAAGCTTGCCCAGTCAAGAACGTTCATGGAGATCTCGTTCATGCTGAGGAAGAGTCTGTCATCAACTGTAAGGTCTTCGATTGTGGAGGGGCTCCAGTATTCCTGTGTGAAATCAGCATCAGGAAGGTTATTGAAGTCGCCAAGGTAGTTTTCTGTGATACAAGCACCAAGCTTATAACCCCAGCCGTAAACTACGTCGAATACGAAGTCACCTGACATGATGTAAGACTGAAGGATCTGAGCGGGGTCGCCATTTACTTCAGACTTTTCAACGATATCAACGTTGTACTTCTGTTGAACAGCGTGGTTTCTTGTGAACACTGCGTCATTAACCTTACCACCGTTCATAGCTTCGGAGTCGATGAACGCGCCGCCGTAGTAGTCCTTAATGATATCGCTGTGCTTGATTACGAGGAATGTGAATTCATTACCTTCGTAGTCAGCGCTCTTGAAGTTACCTGCATTAGCATCGCCGATCTGTTCTTCAGGGGGACGAGTTTCTTCGCCGCCGCCTTGGTTACAGGAAGCAAGAACACCAAGGCACATGATAGCTGCAAGAACTACTGCAAGAATTCTTTTGAAATTCATTGTGTTTTCTCCTTTTAAATTATTTTTGTTTTTTGCTATATACTGCTGATCGCAAGAAAAACTCACT
>JAFXGC010000071.1 GCA_017513325.1 Clostridia bacterium | reverse complement strand
TGCAATATAAACATTTTTGAGGCTTTCGCTGTCAGTTGGCTCTCCGTTTCTTTTCGCAACAAAGAATCTGCAGAGAGTACGAAGATCAAACAGATATTCAGTAACAGTTCGGTGAGAACAACCTTGTATAGTCAGCTTATATCTTGCAAATTCCTGAATATGGGCAGGAAAAGCGGAGAGATCTTTTAAATCAATCATCTGTAACACCTCAAAAACGAATTATACCAAGATTATTATACTACAACGGGTTCATATTTCTTGACCGCTTTGTAAACTTTCATAATATGGTATTGAACTTAGTGACAGATAAATATAAAATATAGATATGAAAAAGTAACGAGAGGTGCACCCGTGTTAAATGTTTTTCGTAACGAAGGAGCAATTATAAGAAAGCTTCTTGGATATCAGTTTGCGTCAGCCATAGTAGGTTCAATGCTTTCAACAGCATCAATGGCTGTGAAGTGGCTTAATTGCTTAACAAGTATTCTTGCAGTGCTTCTATATTGTTATTTTATATACACAGCTGTTTGGGATGCGGCTGCAAAGGACAGATTAAAGGTTGAGGGCGGCAGAAAATCCAAGGATATGAACCGTGGATTCAAAATTGCGCTTTGTGCGAACTTTCCTAATATTGTTTTGGGGGTTCTTGCGATTATTCTTTGTGCAGTAGGAACGTTTTCGCAGACAGTCTGGTCCGGTAGTGCTGCAACTATAGTAGTATTTATTGCCCGTCTCTGGCAGGCAATGTATAACGGTATTATTAATTTTGTTATTCCCGTAGGTCTTGAAGGATGGGGATTTGTAGCATCAAATCTCATTTATATTGCAATTTCTGTTCCTGCTGTTTTTGTGGGATATATTGCGTATTCAATGGGATATAGAAATATAAGAATATTTAAAGTAAACCAAAAAGAAGGATAAAAAATTAAAGCGGAAGCTTAATAGCTTCCGCTTTTTATATGTCATAAATGGCTGTCCGAATCATACTATGGTAATATATGAAAATACGGTGGAGAGCTATATGAACAGTCAAAAATTCTTTTTTTTAGGGTTTACAATTCTTTCGGCTATTTTTTTGGTTTCAGCAGCAGTAATCGGGCATTTGCTAAATATTCAGTCGGAAACAGTATTTGTTTCAACAGATGCACAAAATGTGTGTATAGTTGTTGATGCCGGCCACGGGGGGGAGGATGGAGGATGTGTGTCCTCAAATGGTATACTTGAAAAAGATATAAATCTTGAAGTTTCAAAAAAAGTTGCTGAAATTATAAACACGATGGGATATAATGCCGTTCTGACCAGAAGTCAGGATAAGATGCTTTACGATATGTATGGAGATAATTATAAGGGAAGAAAAAAGACGTATGATCTGAAAAACAGATTGAAATTTGCGCGTGAAAATGATGCGGATATGTTTGTAAGCATACATATGAATAAGTTTCCTCAGTCACAGTATAAGGGCCTTCAGGTATATTATTCTAAGAATCATGCAAACAGTGAAAAACTGGCACAAAGTATACAGGACTATTGTAAACAGTATTTGCAATCAGATAATGAAAGGTCAGTGAAAAAGGCAGACAGCAAGATATTTCTGCTTGACAGAGCTGAAATACCGGCAGTGCTTGTAGAATGCGGCTTTTTATCAAATGCAGAAGATACAGAAAATTTATGTGATGATGAGTATAGAAAAAAGCTTGGACTGGTGATTGCTGCAGCAGTTTTCTCACATATTGAAAGTTGACACATAAGGTAAAATAGTATAAAATAATGTCACTGATTATATTGAAAATAAAGGTTTAAAAATAATAATGCTGAAAGAATTGTTTAATAAAAATAAAACTGTGTTTATTACAAGCTGTGTAAGTATAGTTTTTGTAGTAGCAATCATAGTTGTTATGGGCGTTGTATATTTTCTCCGTAATGGTAACCAACAAAATATTCCGAATGATACCTCAAGTATTATGGACGATACGGCAGATATAAACGGAGTTTGGATAGCATCGGTTTTTAATATTAACTTTCCTTCACAAGCTGATCTTGGTAAAGAAGCTTTAAAAGCTGAAATAGATGAAATAATTCAGAATACAAAAAAGACCGGTCTTAATGCTATTTATTTTCAGGTGCGACCTGAGTCTGATGCATTGTATAAATCGGATATTTTTCCTCCTTCCAGATATATGTCCAGTAATGATGAAATGACTTTTGATGCTTTGGACTATATAGTAAAGCGGGCTCATAAGGAAGATATCAAGGTGCACGCATGGATCAATCCCGTAAGAGTATCGTCCAAAAGTTCCGTAACCATAGAAAGTCTTGCTGATTCAAATCCTGCAAAAATGAATCCTGATTACGTAGTAAAATACGGTGATGGTAAGATGTACTATAATTTAGGGATCCCTGAGGTAAGGGAGCTTATTTGTGAAGGTGTTGCTGAAATAGTAGAAAACTATGAAGTTGACGGAATAGTGTTTGACGATTATTTTTATCCGTATCCGTCTTATTACGAGGACGAAGAAACCGGTGAGCGCAAAATAGCAGAATTTGATGACCGATCCACCTATGAAAAGTATAATAATAAAAGCATAGATATAACAGATTGGCGCAGAGAAAATGTGAATATACTTGTAAACGATGTTTATAACGTAGTAAAAAGCATTGATAATGAGTGCCTTTTCGGTGTTTCTCCATTTGGTATCTGGAAAAATGGATACGGTGATGAAAGCGGAAGCCTGAGTTCAGGTATAGAGTCATATTATTCATTGTATTGTGATAGCGTTGCATGGATAAATGGCGGTTATATTGATTATATAGCCCCGCAAATATATTGGACTGATGAAACAGCATCCGCTCCATATGATAAGATTTGTGATTGGTGGGCAGACAGAGTTAGTGGCACTAAAGTGCGTTTGCTTATTTCTCACGGTGCATACAGATATGAAAATGATTGGGAGTCACCCTCCGGTATTATGACATCTCAGGTGCAGTATGCTTCACAAAAGAGTTTCTATAAAGGCAGTTTGTTTTATGGATATAAAGCAATTGCAGACAACATAAATAACATTAGTGATGAATTGATTGATTTGTATATCAGTAAGGATTAGTAAAATGCTTGGCGTAACAGTAAACACAGTGGCAGTAATAATAGGAAGTTTATTAGGTTTGGTTTTTAAAAAGGGAATACCTGACAGAATATCAGATGCGATCACTTCAATTCTTGGCCTTGCAGTATTTTTCGTAGGGCTTTCCAGTGCTTTTGACGGTCATAACATTCTAATAACAATCATCTCCCTTGCTCTTGGTACGGTTATAGGAACTATTGCCGGAGTGGATACCGGTATAAACAAGCTGGGTGATTGGGTAGAAAACAGATTTTCAAAAGAGAAGGGAAAAGTGAATATTGCTCAAGGATTTGTAACGGCAAGCCTTCTTTTTTGCGTGGGTTCAATGACTATTGTGGGTAGCTTGCAGGCAGGAATCAGTGGTAACAATGAAATGCTTTTTACGAAAAGCCTGCTTGACTTTGTTATGGCAATAGTTCTCACATCAACACTCGGGATAGGCGTTATCCTTTCTTCATTATTTGTGTTTGTTTTTCAGGGAACGATTGCTCTTTGTGCAGGATTAGCGGCAGGTTTTCTCAGTGATTTTGTTATTGCTGAAATGACTTGTACAGGGGCTATACTTGTAATGGCTATTGGACTTAATCTTGCCGGAATAACAAAAATAAAAGTTGCAGATTGTATGCCTGCAGTTTTTCTGCCCATAGTTATTTGTCCGATCAGCAATCTCATTTCCGGTTTTGTCAGTTCAATAATGTAATATGAATAAATCACCCTTTCATTGGAAACAACAATGAAAGGGTGATTTTATTTGAAAAGATTTAAAGAATATGCTATAATAACAACAGTTGGCGGTATTTATTATTATTTGCTTGAAATCCTTTGGAGAGGGTATTCCCATTGGGCAATGATTATTGTTGGGGGAATATCTGCCGCACTAGTTTACGTTATTAATGAAAAAACTGATAATATATGTTTCTTTTTACGATGCATTGTCGGAGCTTTAGGAATAACTGTGGCTGAGTTGCTTTCAGGCATTATAGTTAATATATGGCTGAAATTGAATATCTGGGATTATTCCAGACTGCAATATAACCTTTTGGGACAGATCAGCATAAGGACCTCGCTTTTGTGGTTTTTGTTGTGTGTGCCTGCCTTTGCGATAAGCTATATTGTCAGGGAGATTTTCAAAGCAAAAGGAGAAACATATGGCGAGGAAGCCTAAAAAACTTAATGCTAAAGATATAGCTAAAATAATTGCTTTTCTTATAGTTGTAGGAATAGCAGTTTATCAATACTTCGAAGAAATATCACTGAATGCCAATCTTGCTGACCTTGATATAAAGTATTCATATCATTTTATTGACGTGGGTCAAGGTGATTGTACTATGATTCTCAGCGAAGATATGACAATCGTAGTGGATTCAGGTCCCGGAGATCATAGATACACAACTGTTGAATACATAAAACAGTTTACAGATGAAATTGATGTATTCATTCTCACTCATCCTCACGAAGACCACATTGGTGCGGCAGCTGATATTATCAATGAGATTGGCGCTAAAACAGTGATAATGCCTGACGTTTCAACAGAAACAGTTTGTTTTGATAAACTTCTTGAGGCACTTGAAAACAATAATTGTCAGGTTAAAGAAGGAAAATCCGGAGAAAGTTTCGCATTTGGTGAAATACAAATAGATATTTTTTCTCCTGTGACTACCGATTATAAAGATCTGAACAATTGCAGTATAGTTGCAAAAATAACAACTGATAAGATTTCTACAATGGTAACGGGTGATGCTGAAAATGCTATTGAAAAAGAGATATTGGATAACTATCCTTCTTATGTTCTTGATTCAGATATTCTGAAAGTAGGACATCATGGATCATCAACATCAACATCTGTAGATTTTTTTGATGCCGTTTCACCTCAATATGCTATGATATCATGCGGAGAGGGTAATTCTTATGGTCATCCACATCGTGAAATAATAAATATGTTTGAAAACAGAAACATTAGCTATTTCAGAACTGATCTACAGGGTACGATAGTGTGCTATTCTGATGGAGAGAAGCTTGCTATCAGCGAATCTTATACTTCAGACGAAGGTTATCAGCAATCATAGCAATAAACTCGCTGTTTGTGGGCTTTCCTCGATTGTTTTGTATTGTATAACCGAAATAAGAATTTAGTGTATCGATATCTCCTCTGTCCCATGCAACCTCAATTGCATGACGTATAGCTCTTTCTACTCGTGAGGTTGTGGTAGCATATTTTTTGGCAACTGAGGGATATAGAACTTTGGTAACAGAATTTATAATATCGTTGTCATTGATAGTCATAAGTATAGCAGTTCTAAGATATTGGTAACCCTTTATGTGTGCCGGCACTCCTATCTGATGGATAATTTTTGTAACTTGAGCTTCTATATCAGGAGGAGTAGCAGAAATATCTCCGACAGAAATGGAGCCCTCTGCGCGACTGCGTGATATAGAAATAACGTGTTCTGCAAGACTTTCAAAATCAAGGGGTTTTGGAAGGCAAAGTGCGGCTCCGGCTTTGGCTGCTTCAACAAAAATATTCTGATTGGTAACCATTGAAGCAATAATGAATGCAGGAGGTTTGTCCTGTGCATAGTTAAGGGAAAGGGACTGTCTTATAAGCCCGATCCCGTCAAGACGAGAAAGCCAGACATCAGCAATAACTACGTCAGGATGATTTCGGTTTATATAACCAAGTGCGTCTTCTCCATTAGCGGCTTCATCAACTGTGCGTAAACCGGCGCGCAAGAGAGCTTCGCGACAATTCTTTCTTGTTTTTGTGTTTTCATCAGCGATAAGAATTTTAATTTGTTCCATAATGTAACTCCATTGGTAAATAATGTAAATTTAGTACAATGTAATATTACCATATTCTGGGAAATAATGCAACATTTAATTCATAGAAATCCTGCACAAAAATAAGTGGTAAAAATTAGGAATTATTTTATATTGATATATTTTATTTGTATAATAAAGGAATAAACTGCCGAAAACGGCAGAAAAGCATTAGAGGTCTGTATGCTTAATTTTAAGAAGTTGACAATTGATAATTTTAATGAAACAGAAGTTTATTTTGAATATGAATTGGAAAGGCAGAGACGACATAGTGTCCGAATGTCAGACAGAACTCCGGGATCGGTATATCTTTGGTTCAGAGAGTACGACGTTGAATTTGCCAAAGCTGGCGACTGTGTTATTTTCTATTCAAGAACTGGAGAAAATAAGAAGTCTTATTACTATCCTATAGGAAAACATAAAAAAACAGCTTTAAGATTGCTTAAGGACCATATAAAAGAGACCGGTGGTTTAGCCTCAATTGCATCTGTCGGAGAAACAAGCCTAGCTAAAATAACGAGAGAGATGTTTGTTGGCGAAGCCTATGCCTCACGCGATTATGCTGACTATATCTATAATAAGTCTGAATTTGAGAATCCTGCAGGCAGAAAGCATCATAAGCGAAAGAATTTGATCAATAGATTTATGTCAGAGTATCCTGATGCTCACTTTGTCTCTCTTTCCAATGACAATCTTGGTATGGCAAGAGAGTATTATAATGATTATTGTATTCGAAATCCCGAATCTTCTTCTGTGAACGATATGGAATACAGAGCGGTAAATGCACTTTTGGATAATTTTAATTTCAAATACTTTTCTGGTGGGATGCTTGTTGCAAATGGAAAGATAATGGGTATCACAATAGCGCAGGTATATGGAGACACCGTTTATGTCCATATTGAAAAAGCTGAAAAAGAAATAGCAGGGTCTTATCAAACATTGAACAGGGAATACCTACTATCCATAACAGACGATAATGTTAAATATGTAAATCGTGAAGAAGATATGGGTCTGCCGGGATTGCGCCGTTCAAAAATGGCATATTGCCCTGTCTGGCTTGAGTATAAATATATGCTTAAGGTTTCAGTAGAATAAAAACAAAAAAACTTGCATTTTCATTAATGCAAGTTTTTTATATATTGGTAATCAAATTTGTTTGAATGTTTTTGCTTCATAAATTTCCGTTTCAGCTCCAGCAATACTCTGAGCCAATTCCGCAAGGCGTACGCAAGCCGGAAATTCAGTATGATAGTGGCCTGCTTCAATTATTGTGAGACCTTCGTCAGCGGCATCAAGTGCGGCGTTGTATTTACATTCTCCACAAACAAAAGCATCTGCACCTGCCATCATTGCAGGATAGATGAAATCACTGGCTCCGCCACCGACAACAGCAACATGACTTACTGTTTTGTTTGCAAGATAAGCGTTTACGGAAACGCAATCGAGCTTGTCGCGTACAAGTGCTGCAAATTGCTCAGCACTCATAGGATCGATATCACCGATTCTTCCAAGCGTATCACATTCATCATCCCCGAAAAAGGTGAGATTTGTGAGTTCAAGTGCGTTTGCAAGAACATCGTTTACGCCGTTATTTCCGGCGTCAAATCTTGTGTGCATAGAAATAACTGAGATACCGTTTCTAAGGCAATTGAGGACTTTGTGGCCGCCAAGAGTGGCTTCTGTGATGGATTTAAGACCTTTGAAAACCATAGGATGGTGTGTCAGAATAGTATCAAACCCATTTTTTATGGCATAGTCAATAGCGTCGTCTGTTGCATCAAGACAAACAAGAACACGCTTTACGGGGGATTCGGCATTGCCACAGCACATAAGTCCATCATTATCCCAACTGCATGAAAGAGAGGTGGGATATAGTGCGCTCAGTTCTTTATAAAACTCAGAAATTGTCATTGTTTTCTCCAATACGTTTTGCAATTGATTC
>JAFXGC010000070.1 GCA_017513325.1 Clostridia bacterium | reverse complement strand
GGGATCTCTTTTAGTTCCGCAACTGACATCTCGTCTGCTTTTTCATAACCGTTTATAGCTTTTGTCGACGGGTTTTCCTTCGGGACCGGCAATTTTTCATTGTCATTAGTAGATTCTTTCAAAGAAGACGATGCATTAGGATCAACATCAAAGTTTGTGTGCTCCGGTTCTTCAACATAGGATATATTTGGCAACGTGTGCTTTTTGTTAAAATATTCTGCGCTCATAACACGGTCGCTGTTGAGTTTATCAAATTTAATACGATAATTGTGTTGTGTCTTTTCAATAATAATGCCGGAGCCAAAAGCCGGATGGTCAACTCGATCTCCTATGTTTTTTGCCTCATAAGCGGGAGGGGTTTCGCCCGACTGCTTGGCAACAAAA
Organism: Clostridia bacterium; assembly: GCA_017513325.1. GTDB lineage: Bacteria > Bacillota > Clostridia > Oscillospirales > CAG-272 > Avispirillum. Next base: position 7,005 of record JAFXGC010000070.1, on the reverse strand, counting down.
TCATCCGCTTGGCCTTGTAAGTCTTTTGAAATTACTCCAATGCGGGTATAATTGCCTTCGCCTATTTCTTTTAAAAAACGAGATGGCAGCTTTTGGTTTCCACTCTGTGTAAAGCCCTCGCTGTCAAATAGAAACAACCTTTTTTCAGCGCGCGTTATGGCAACATAGCAAAGACGTCGTTCCTCTTCTAATCCAAGTTGTTTTCTTTCTTCGATCGTTTTTGAAGACGGAAAGACCCCTTCAGAAAAACCAATGACAAACACATTCGGAAATTCCAAACCTTTTGCAGCGTGTATTGTCATAAGTTTTACTTTTTCTGCACTTTCTTCACCATCATCTTCACTTTGCAAAGAAATTTGATTGATGAATTCTTTTAGAGTGATCTGCTCTCCTAAATTTTTTTCATATTCTGTTGCAATTCGTTTGAATTCGGTGAGATTTTCAAAACGCTCCATATCGCCCAATTCTCGGATATATTTTTCATAACCGCTGCACTCACATATTTTTTCAACTATTTCAGAAACATTTAGCCGATTGGCATCTTTTTTTAAAGCGTCAATCATTTCAATAAACTCTTTTGCGCCACTATTTTTAAAAGCGGGATTATCAATGTTATCTTTTAGTGTTGAAAAAAGCGAGGAATCAGTTTGTAGTTTCTGCAACGCTTGCATTTTGATACGGCCGAAACGACGGCGCGGTTTATTTACGATTCGCTTAAAAGAAACATCGTCATCAAACGCTACCAATCTTAAATAGGCAATAACGTCTTGCACTTCCATACGATGAAAAAATTTAACACTACCGAAAATCTCATAAGGAATACCACTTTCAGTAAATTTCTTTTCAATAACACGTGAGAGAAATCCGGAACGATACAGCACCGAAAAATCCGAAAAGGAATTTTTTTCGTTCCTTTTGATTTCTAAAATTAAATCAACAATTTTTTCCGCTTCAGCAAATTCATTTTTTAAATGGTAATGATATACCTCAGTTCCTGATGCGCTTTTTGTAAACAGGTCTTTCTTTAAGCGAAAAACATTATTTTCAATCAAAGTGTTTGCACACCTTAAAATTTGTGGTGTAGAGCGATAATTTTGATTTAGAAAAATTGTTTTCGTAGGAATATGAAGTTTATCGAAATCTACCAGCAATTTTACGTCTGAACCGCGCCATTCATAAATATTTTGATCTGGATCTCCCACAATCATAAGGTTTTTATGCTTGGCGGATAGTAAATCAATTAGTTCCATTTCTGTTAAAGAACTATCTTGAAATTCATCTACTTGAATATAATTTAGTCTATCTTGCCATTTCTCCAAAACCTCCGGACAGCGATTAAAAACATCTAATGTAAAAAACATTAAATCTTGAAAATCCATAGCAAATATTTGCTTTTGATGTTGCAAATACGCTTCTATGATTTGGTCATCTAAGGTTTCAACTGAGCTTTTAATTTGACATTTATCTGCTATGCACATTTTCTGCACATAATCACGATTTTGTGATTTATATATACCTATAAGCTTAACTATTTTTTCGAAACTACCATGGTCAAGTTTTAACTCGAATTTTTGATATATTTCACCAAGTATTGCCTTCTGTTGATTGGTATCTATAATCTGAAATTCTTTTGGGTAGAAAATTTTTTCCACGTCTTCGCGAAGCACTCGTACACAAAAACCGTGATAAGTACAAATCAGCGATGTATCATACTCACTACCAATCAGCGAACGAATACGGCGTTTCATTTCTCCTGCGGCTTTATTTGTAAAAGTAACACATAGTATGTTAGCAGAATTAATACCGTATTCTTTTACCAAATAAGCATAACGGGAAACCAGCAGCTTGGTTTTGCCGCTTCCTGCACCCGCAATCACGCGCAAATATCCTTCTGTGTGTTGCACTGCTTCCAATTGATTATTGTTTAGAGCTTGTAAATATTTCAATATAGATCACCTCTTATATAATACTATCACATCGTATGTACCAAAAAAAGGACAGTGCCACATGAAATCGTTTTCTGATTGGTGCGTTTCGTGAATGGTAATACAGGCAACTATCAAGGAAAGCGAATAATTGCTGATTTTATAAAACAAAACGAATCCCCATCGTAGTTACGATGGGGATTTTTGTGCGGCATTTTCGGTACATAGTATATTTTATAATACTATTGCATCTGGTAAATGCGCATTGTATAATATAACAAATAGCACATAGGAGGCATCAATATGAATTGTTTGGAAACTGCAAAAGAGAGATTAGGTTTACTGATTAAAAATCAAGTGCAGCTTCTTCTGACAATCAAAGAAGACTACGATTTAGATGATGAAGATTGTGAAGATGCTGAATCCGTCCAAAGCGCAATCAATTGTGGGGATATTACGCTGGAATGGGACGAAAACCGTGACGTTGATTATGCAGATGATGCGGTTCGTTGTCAGCAAATGCTTGTTCGTGCTTTGGAGCTTATAGAGGCTGGCGATAAAAAGTCCATTCATAACGCCAACAAAGCGCTTGAAACATTGATTCGTGAAGCAAGAAAAGTAAGAAAAGACAAAGAAGAAGATGTTAAAAAAGCACAAGAACTGGTTTCTTTGATGGATGAAATTATCAGCGTATGCGATAACCATCGACAAAAACGATAATTATATGATGAATAATTACGATTCCGAATTTAAAGAAATTGAGTTCTTCAGGCTGCATCCATCATATATTCCCTTTGTAGGCGATTTATATCATAAATATAGAATTCTTCAAGTATCAGAAAGCCATTATAGCGACACAATGGACACAAGTGTTTATGGTATTGAATATTTTTCTAAATGGTTTGATGAAGAATGTTTAGAGGTCGAAGAAGCTATATTGAATAAAAAGCTGACGAGACGAGTATGTGAAGGGGTATGCGAAGGAAATCGTTTTGCTAATTTTGATAATCCGCTTCGTTCTTTTATGAAGATAGTGCTTAATATCGAAAATCCTCATATAAACAGGCAAGCACGGCATTTATATCATCATTTTGCCTATATGAATTTTTATCAAATGCTTGCGTTTGAAGCAAAAGGGTATTTTAAGAAATCGTTTTATAATCAAGCAGAACGAGAAGGTTTAACAGAACTTGCGGAAACTCTTCTAAACAGATGTAGACAAATTTCTACTTATGTTGTAGACCAAGTAATTGAAATTTTAGAACCAAGAGCAATAGTATTCACATCTATTGATGCTTGGGAGCAATATATGAGTTGTAATGGTAAGTTCGCAAACGACAAGAGAATGATATATTCAGCCCATCCTGGACGTCCGTGGAATTCAAAACAAAACAAATTAAACGGTCAAACGGGAAAAGAAGCTTTTGAAACTAGGTTAAAAGAGATATATGGATAATATTTCCCTCTTTTGCTGATAGCAGCACAGGCTGCTATTAGTTATGAGAAAGGTTAAGGGTTTTAGGTTTTCCTAACAAGTGACATTTAGGCGCCTAAATGTCCTGCTTGATACGGTATAAGACAAAATTAAAAAGAAGCACGAAAATTTCGTGCTTCTTTTTTACTGTTCTCTAGAGTACGACTCATACCCAAAAGCCTTTTATTAGTTTGTTTGAATCCGTAGTCACGGAAGCTTCGTGAGAAGCGACCAAGACTACACCTTGCGGCTTTGCGAGTGTCAGAAGCGCAGCGAATTGGCGCGAGACGCGAGTGCACAAAGCCATTGTCGGAAAAAACGAAGTTTTTTCGACAGCCTTTAGCCCATTACAACTTCAACCTTGCGTGTTTTGCCGCCGATAGCTGTGAGAGTGTTGCCTTCAAGCTTTTCACCGTCAACAGTTACGGATACTACGCCCTTGCAAACGCCTGCAGAGTTATCTACGTGAATCACGAATTCGTCGCCGCGGAACTTTCTTGTTACTGTGAATTCCTTCATTGTATCGGGAATACAGGGATCAACGGAAAGTCCGTCATACTCAGGCTTGATACCGAGAATGAATCTTGAAACATTATAGAATGTCCAAGCTGCTGTACCTGTGAGCCAGGAGTTCTTAGCTTCACCGTGGCGGGGCGCATCCTTACCTGCGATCATCTGAGAATATACATAGGGTTCTGTGCGATGGATCTCGCTGATATCCTCAAGATATGCGGGACAAGTTTTCTTATAAACTTCAAATGCTCTGTTACCTCTGCCAACAACTGTTTCTGCAATGGAGATCCAGGGGTTGTTATGGCAGAAGATACCTGCATTTTCCTTATATCCGGGAGGATAGGAGGAAATTTCGCCAAGCTCTACGTGATATCTTGTATAAGGAGGATTGTTAAGAACGATACCGTACTTTGTATCAAGACGTTCGATTACGGAATCAAGAGCTTCAATAGCCTTGCCTTCCTTTACGCCGATGCCGCCCATAATGCAGAAGCCCTGAGGCTCGATGAAGATCTTACCTTCATCGCATTCATCGGAACCGATCTTATTACCAAATGCGTCATAAGCACGAATGAACCACTTGCCGTCCCAACCGTGAGTCATAACTGCATCATACATATCCTGAGCAGCCTTTTCAGCTCTTGCAGCTTCTTCAAGGAGCCCCTTCTTCTTGCAAAGAGCAATATAGTCGGGAGCAACTGCAACGAACATACCTGCAATGAACACACTTTCAGCAACGGGGCCTTCGGAGGGACCTGATGTCTGGAAAGATTCGCCGGGAGTTTCGGAGAAGCAGTTAAGATTAAGGCAATCGTTCCAGTCTGCGCGTCCGATGAGAGGAAGACCGTGAGGACCGAGGTTATTGGGAACGTGATCGAAGGAGCGCTTAAGATGTTCCATCATTGTTGCTGCCTTGGATTCGTCATTATCAAAGGGTACCATTTCGTCAAGGATGGACCAGTCACCTGTTTCCTTGATATATGCAGCTACACCGAAGATGAGCCACAGGGGGTCATCGTTAAAGCCTGAACCGATATCAGAATTACCCTTCTTTGTGAGAGGCTGATACTGATGGTATGCGCTTCCGTCTTCCATCTGAGTTGCAGCGATATCAAAAATTCTTTCTCTTGCTCTTTCGGGAATAAGGTGAACAAATCCGAGAAGGTCCTGAGTGGAATCTCTGAAGCCCATTCCGCGACCGATACCGGATTCAAAATAAGATGCAGAACGGGACATATTGAAGGTTACCATACACTGATACTGGTTCCATGTGTTAACCATTCTGTTAAGCTTTTCATCCGCACTCTCAAGAGTATACTTGGAAAGAAGGTTTTCCCAATATGCCTTAAGTGTTGCAAGAGCCTCGTCAACCTGTTCGTCTGTTTTAAACTTAGCAAGGAGTTCGTTTGCAGGCTTCTTATTAATAACATCCTGCGCTTCCCACTTTTCATCCTTGGGATTTTCGCAATAACCAAGAACGAAGATAAAGCTCTTCTCTTCTCCTGCTTCAAGCTCAACATTGAACATATGGCTTCCGATGGGAGCCCAACCGGATGCAACGGAATTCTTAGCCTGACCATCAAATACTACATTGGGATGGTCAAAGCCGTTATAAAGACCGATAAATGTTTCGCGGTCTGTATCAAAGCCGTCAATATCAGCGTTTACCGAGAACACTGCATAGTGATTGCGGCGCTCTCTGTACTCAGTTTTGTGATAAATTGTGCTGCCGATGACTTCAACTTCACCAATAGAATAGTTTCTCTGGAAGTTTGTCTGATCGTCCCAAGCGTTCCAAAGACAGAACTCTACAAAGGAGAACAGCTTGAAGTTCTTTTTAGCATCAGTTGTGTTTGTGAGACGAACCCTGTGAACTTCACAGGAAGAACCAAGAGGAACAAATGTTGTCTGTTCAGCTTTAAGTCCGTCCACTACGCTTGTGATCTTTGTATAACCCATACCGTGACGGCATTCATAGCTATCATAAGCAGTTTTAACGGGCATCCAACCGGGTGTCCATACCTTACCGCCCTCATTGATATAGAAATATCTTCCGCCGCAGTCAGTAGGTACATTATTATATCTGTAACGGGTGAGACGGAGCATTCTCGCATCGCGATAGAAGCAATAACCGCCTGATGTGTTGGAAATAAGGGAGAAGAAATCCTCACTGCCCAGATAGTTTATCCAGGGATAGGGAGTGTCGGGGCGCTGAATGACATATTCTCTGTCAGCATCGTTAAAATAACCGTACTTCATATTGTCTCCTTAGTATGTGTATTTATTACAGCAGCTTAGTTTTATCAAGCTGCTCAAAATTTTCTATATAAATATCTGAAAGTGCTTCAAGCTCTGCTCTATGGTCGGATTCCGACTCATCATATATAGTGCAAACTTTGAAGCCCGCTTTTTTTGCCGTCGTTACGGCATGAAGGGCATCCTCAAAGATCCATGTATTCTCAGGAGCGCTTCCCATCTTTTCTGCCGCCTGATAGAAAATATCGGGTTTTGTTTTTCCCGCCCCTGCTTCTGTGCAGGTGAGAATACCGCAGAAATATTTATCTATTCCGCATCGCTTTAATGCCGCTTCAACAAGATATCTGTCAGTAGCTGTTGCAATATATGCAGGAATATTATTTTCTCTTAAAAATTCAAGCAACTCGTGCACATTTTCTTTTGGCTGAACATTATAAAAATATTCTTCCTCAAGCATTTTATTGCACTCTGCCATTACTTCTTCAGGTGAGCCGGCAACTCCGCACTCGTTTATAAAAAACTCTGCTGTTTCAGCAAGGCACATATAGCGAACCACGTCATCTGCATCTTCTCTGACAGGCACACCGCAACGGCACAGGAAATTTCTTGCAAAATACTCCCACACGTGCATTGAATAAAACAGAGTTCCGTCCACATCAAAGATCGCTGCTGCACTCATGTCTTGCTCTTTCTGCAAAAGTTTTTGCACCCTCACTCCACATAACTGTCAGCACACCTTCTGTGACTGAAATAGTTGCAGGAATACCTATAAATTCATTGCTCACTCCAAGAGGAACAAATGATGTGAGGCATGCATCATTAAGAGGATATTTCAGG
>JAFXGC010000069.1 GCA_017513325.1 Clostridia bacterium | reverse complement strand
TGGGGGTATTGGATGTTTCAATTCTTTCTCTCACGCCTGCAAAGAGAACCATTGCAAGCAGGAAACCGAGGCCGCAGCCGAGAGCTGATGCAGAGGATTCAAGGAAGCCGTAACCATCGGAGATGTTATTCTTAACTACGCCGAGAACTGCGCAGTTTGTTGTGATAAGGGGGAGATAAATACCGAGGGACGCGTGCAGTGCAGGGATATATTTTTTGAGAATTATCTCAACCAGCTGAACGAGAGCCGCGATAACCAGGATGAAAACGATTGTCTGAAGATATTCAAGTTCAAAGGGAACAAGAATGAAATTGTTGATAGGCCATGTTGCTGAGTTTGCAAGGAGCATAACGAACGTTACTGCAATGCCCATACCTGTTGCCTGGCCAAGCTTTTTGGAAACTCCCAGGAAGGGGCAGATTCCAAGGAACTTTGTTAAAACGTAGTTGTTAACAAGAATAGACGTGAAGATTATATAAGCAAGCTCTTTCATTATGCTTCACTCTCCTTTCCTGTTTCTTCGCATTTTCCCTTGCAAAGAGTAGCTGAAGGGCAGCCTGCACAGGAAAATTCTTTCTTGGGTTCGCTTTTGCCGAATTTATTAACAAGTGCTATGAGGCAACCGAAAACGAAGAATCCTCCGGGAGCCTCTTTAAGAATCGGGATAGTGTAGTTTGAAAGTAAGGGGATTTCAAAGCCCATCCAGCTTCCCGCGCCAAGCACTTCACGGATAGTGGACATTGCAAGGAGTGCCAATGTGAAGCCAACGCCCATTCCAAGTGCGTCAATGGCAGATGCGCCAACGCTGTTTTTGCTTGCATACATTTCAGCTCTGCCGAGGATGATGCAGTTAACAACGATAAGTGAGAGGAAAACTCCGAGAGCGTCGTAAATAGCGGGAACAAATGCGTGCATTATCATTTCAACAACTGTTACGAATGCTGCGATGATAACTATATAGGAAGGAATACGAACTTTATCGGGAATAACCTTTCTCATTGCTGAGATTGCAACGTTGGAGCCGAGAAGCACCGCTGTTGCCGCCGCGCCCATACCGAATGCGTTTGAAACGGACGTTGTAACTGCAAGGGTGGGGCAGGTGCCCAGCAGCAGCACAAGCACGGGGTTTTCACGAACGATACCTTTTATGAAGTTCTGCCAAGCTTTCACTGTGCTGCCACCTCCTCATTTATAATTTCGGTAAGCTCTTTGTAAGCTTCAAAAGCATCTTCAGCTGCGATCTTAACTGCCGCAGTTGAGATTGTTGCGCCTGTGACGAGCAGATCGTCTGTAATATCGGCATCTGTTTTGCCTGTTATATTCTGCATATATTCGTTTTCATTAAGTCCGGGAACGCTGTAATAATCGCCAAACTGAATGAAGTCGCCTGTATTTCTGTAGGATGTGACAGAGCCGTTTTCAATAACAAATGTCATTGCCATAGGATCCTTATATCCAAAGGGACGGCATACAAACACATAAGCATTACTGCTTCTTGTGGGGCTGGTGATAACAAATGCATTTGAAACAACGCCAAACTGGGCTGCAAGATCCACTTTTTCAAGGGTTTCACCTTCAGCAATTACTGCTTCAGCAAGTTTCAGATCATTTTCTGCTTTTGCCGAAACGCCAACTGCGGATACTATATTTTCTGCAAATGCAGAATCGGCTGTGTCCACAACATTTGCTTCTAGGTCGTAGAAAGCAACACTACCGCTTGTGGAGATGATGCAAACAAGCTTTTCTCCGTTATAGTTAACAGCAAGTGCAAAACCAACACCGTTTTCAGCGCTGAACGCGGAAATAACGTTTTCATCGTCAACTTTCATTTCAGTTGCCCTGAATTTGCCTGAATTATCAACTGCACCGGGGAATTTTTCTGCCATAAGCTCAGAAATTATCTGTTCTTCGCTCTTAACACCTTCTGAAATACCACCGATTGCAATGAGAGCAGCAAATGCATCTTCAACGGCAGATTTAAATGCGGTTGAAGAATATGTCACGCCTGCGGCAAGCTCAATTCCGCCGAGGGCAGAGTCTGTGCCAACATAGCTCTGAGGATAATCACCGAAATCTTTTGTTTCAGCGTAGTTTGTCATTTCAATTGCAACTATCTTGCCATCAGTGCCAAAACCAACTGTGAAGGTCATGGGGCTCTGTGAATAGCTTGAAGACGTTGCAAGTGTAACAGCGTAGCCGCTGCCGCCCTGGTCTTTGTGAATTCCCGTAACTGTTTCAGCTGTTCCCTCAGGGATACCAATTTCTTCAAATCCGGTTGCATCCGGAAGAACTACCTTCAGGGATTCAGATGCCGCTGCGCCTGCAGCTGCTTCAATTATGGGAGCTGTTATGTGGTTCACTACAGAAAGGAGAATTGCAACAATAAGACATATGGAGCCGAGCACGGCAATACTTTTAATGCTATCGTTTTTCATGCTGCAGCACCTCCTTTGGTGATCTTTTTCGCGCCGAATATCTTATGGCGTGTAAGCTTTGCGATATAGGGGGCGAGAATATTCATGAGAAGGATCGCATATGAAACGCCTTCGGGATTTGTGCCCCACAGGCGAATAACCAAAGTGATAAGTCCGCATCCGATACCGAACACTACTTTTCCCAAGGGAGTGGGAGGAGTTGTGCTGTAATCGGTTGCCATAAAGATCGCGCCCAGCATAAGTCCGCCGGAGAGGATCTGACAGAGGGCGAAGTTCACGTCAAAGCCTGAATAGAGAAGTGAGCCAACGAAAACTGTTGCAACAAAGCAAACAGGTGTGTGCCACTTGATAACGCGGCGAGCTACAAGATAAATGCCGCCGATAATGAGAGCGAGAGCGCTTGTTTCTCCAAGGCTGCCGCCTATGTTTCCAAGGAACATATCGAGAAGAGAGGGAAGCTCCTCTGTTGCGCCTCCTTTAAGTGAAGCAAGAGGAGTTGCGCCTGCAACGAGCTCTGCGCCTTCAAGACGTGCCCAATTTGTCATTGTGCCGGAGAATGAAAGGAGCATCATTATTCTTGCTGTGATTGCAGGGTTAGCAAAATTATGTCCGATGCCGCCGAAAAGCTCTTTAACAACTATGATAGCGAAAACGCTGCCGATAGCTGCCTGCCACAGTGGGATCGTAACAGGAAGATTGAAGCCAAGGAGCATACCTGTCACAACAGCTGAAAGATCACCGGCTTCAACATCACGCTTGCAAAGGATTTCGAAAAGATACTGCGCAATCACTGACACGCCCATGCAGAAGAGAGTCACAATAAGAGCTCTCAGTCCAAAGAAATAAACTGATGCAACGAGAGCAGGAATAAGAGCAATGATCACATCAAGCATTATTTTTCTTGTTGTGGTTGAGCTTTTTATGTGGGGAGAAACAGCGATAAGAAGTTTTCTTGCCATTATTTTTTCTCCTCCTTTTCTTTTTTTGTATAATCAGCCAGAGCCGCTTTGGCAAGCTTGTTTTTCTGAACGAGAGGAATTCCTGCGGGGCAAACGTAAGCGCAGCAGCCACATTCCATACAGAGGTTTGCATGGAGTCGCTTCATTTCTTCCATATCGTTTTGCTCAAGAGCTTTTGCAAAGGAAACAGGAGCAAGACCGAAGGGGCAAGCATTTGTACATCTGCCGCATCGGATACAGGATGTGGTTTTCTTAGGAGAAGCTTCTTTTTCATTAAGAGCGATGAGAGCGTTTGTCTGTTTTGTAACAGGAACTGTCAGCTCTGCTATGGAAATGCCCATCATAGGTCCGCCATATATAACTTTTGCAGGTTCCTCTTTAAATCCGCCGCAGAACTCAAAAACATCTGCAACGGGTGTACCGATAGGAACTATAACGTTTTTAGGTTCTTTAACTGCAGAACCGTCAACGGTTACGCATTTTTCCACAAGGGGCATACCTGTTCTCACATAGCTTGCAATGGAAGCAAGTGTTGTGCAGTTGATAACGATAACGCCTGCGTCAATGGGAAGCATGCCTTCGCCGATAACCTTGCCTGTTGTGTTATAAACAAGAACTTTTTCAGCTCCCTGAGGATAAACGGAAGGAAGC
>JAFXGC010000068.1 GCA_017513325.1 Clostridia bacterium | reverse complement strand
TCGCCAAAAGCCTTGCTGAATTGCAAAACGGAGAATTGAACATTACCGTTGACGGAGATTTGTTTAAAGTGGTTCTCCACTTCCCGTTAATTTGATTTTGTAGCGCAGAAGATACTCAGGAGGGACCTTTTAAGGAAAGGTCTCCTCCCGAACCCTCCCCCAAACCTCTTTGCAAAAGATCCCCTTCCAACCCCACTTGTGTGGGGTGGAAGGGGATTTTCTACGAAAAGGTTTTGAAGGGGGTCTGGGGGAGAACTTTTCCTCAAAAAGTTTCCCCCGGATATCTCCCTGCGCTATAAACCAAATTATTCACCGAATTCTTCTGCGAGGCGAGCCTTGAAGATTTCAAAAACTGCGTTGATTGTTTCCTCGTCTTCAATACCTATGAAGGTTTCTTCGCCTGAGTCATCATCAATGGTTTCCACCTGAAGAATAACTACGTTGCCCTCAGTTTCTTCATCGGGTTCAAGAGGAAGAAGAACTACATAATCTGTATCATCAAGTTCGATAACATCAAGCACCTGAAACTCAACCTCATTGCCCATATCGTCACTGAGAACTACGATAGATTCAGGAGTTTCGTTCTGATTCTTATTCTTTTTAGCCATTTTCTTATCCTATCAGTTGAAATATCCAAGCTTATAAAGAAGCTCAGCTGTGAGCATACCGCCACCTGCTGCACCACGGAGAGTGTTGTGGGAAAGACCGACAAACTTCCAGTCAAAGATAGCATCCTCGCGGAGACGACCTGCTGTTACGCCCATACCGCCATAGATCTCGCGGTCTGTGTGCGCCTGGGGACGATTATCTTCTTCAAAATATGTGATGAACTGTTCGGGGGCGTGGGGAAGCTGAAGCTCCTGAGGCTTGCCTGCAAACTCTTTCCAACACTGAAGGATCTCTTCCTTAGTGGGCTTGTTTTCGAAGTTTACAAAAACAGTTGCAGTGTGTCCGTCCTGAACGGGAACTCTGATGCACTGGCTGGTGATAACTGTGTCAGAGCAAGGAACAACCTTGCCATCAACAAGATCACCCCAGATACGAAGGGGTTCCTTTTCGCTCTTTTCTTCTTCGCCGCCGATATAGGGGATTATGTTATCAATCATTTCAGGCCATTCCTTGAAAGTTTTGCCTGCGCCGCTGATTGCCTGATATGTGCTTACAACAACCTGCTTGATACCGAACTTACGAAGGGGAGTGAGCATAGGAACATAGCTCTGGATGGAGCAGTTAGGCTTAACGATAACAAAACCCTTCTTTGTGCCAAGGCGCTTTTTCTGTTCGTCAATAAGTGCAAGATGATCTATATTGATTTCGGGGATGAGCATAGGAACGTCTTCTGTCCAGCGGTTTGCGCTGTTATTGGAAACAACAGGGATCTCTGCCTTTGCATATGCTTCTTCAAGAGCCTTGATATCTTCCTTTTTCATATCAACTGCGCAGAAAACAAAATCTACAAGAGCTGCTACTTTTTCTATCTCGGCAGCGTCAAGAACTTCCATTTCGCCAACGTGAACGGGAAGCTCCTCTGTCATCTTCCATCTTCCTTCAACTGCTTCCTTATAGGGTCTGCCTGCGCTTCTTGCGCTTGCTGCAAGGGCTGTGAGATCAAAATAGGGATGATCCTGCAAAAGTGTTATAAGTCTCTGACCAACCATACCTGTTGCGCCAATGATACCTGCTCTGACTTTATTCATAAAACTTTACCTCTTTAAAGTGATTTTTGCTAAGTTAGTCTACATTATAGCACGCGCTCCCACGGTTGTCAATCTTTTTTGCGATTTTACCTTAGTAAAGTGCTTGTTGGATTATCCATAAATCACCTGTTATGCCTGATTCTAAATATATTGACTTGGGAGCCAAAATAAGCTACAATATTATATATACTTTAAAAGGAAATTATTTATGAAAAGACTTATTTCTATCGTTTTATCGGCAGCTATTGCCCTATGCCCAATATTTGCTTCAAATGCTGCCTGCACTCATTCATATACAGAAACTGAGGTTGCCCCAACCTGCACTGAAAGAGGATACATTCTCAAAACCTGCACTCTCTGCGGTGATACCGATAAGGGTTATGTTTCTCTTTACGAAGAAAGGGACAACTGCTATTTTCTTTTGGAAGGTGAGAGAAGCGGAGATACACTCAATGTTAGCCTCACTGTCCATAACAACACGGGATTCTGGGCAAACAGATTCACTCTCAACTACAATCCCGATGCTCTTGAGGTTATTTCTGCAACAAAAGGCGATGTATGGCCTGCAAGCGCAGGACTCACAGTTAACAGCGAAGGCGACTCTCCCTATATCCGTTTTTACGGTGACAACTCCACTCTTGAAAACAACACAAAAAACGGTCTTATCTTCAAAGTTTCTTTCAACATAAAAGGTAAGATGGATGATTGGAAAATAGCTCTCACAGCAAGAACAAGAGACAACATCAACGTTGAAGCTCAGCCCGTACCCTTTGAACTTATCGACACTGTTACAGTCGGATACGGCGATCATAGTTATGATGCCGGTTTTATAATAACTGCTCCCACCTACACTTCCGAAGGCGAAATCAGATACACCTGCACAGTTTGCAACCACACAAAAACCGAGACGATCCCTTCCATTACGATCCCCGGAGACATTAACAGTGATAAAAAGCTTGATTCAGCAGATACTCTGCTTATAAAAAGCTATCTGGCAGGCATCAGAATCGACCAGTCATACATAACAAAAATGGACGTTAATGAAGACTCAAAGATAAACGCAAAAGATTTGCTTTTAGTTAAAAAAAGAATATTAGGTTTAGCATAAAAAAGAAGACTCACAACTGTGAGTCTTCTTTTTTTATACTGTTTCATCAGACAATGTTGTAAACTTAGTGTACTGACCAAGCCAGCCCATCTGAACGGTTCCTGTTGAACCGTGACGGTTTTTGGCAACGATAACTTCAGCAATACTCTGCGCGTCTGTTTTATCCTTATAATATTCGTCTCTGTAGAGGAACAATACTATATCTGCGTCCTGCTCGATAGCACCTGAATCTCGAAGGTCTGAAAGCATAGGGCGCTTGTCAGTTCTTGATTCGGGACCACGGGAAAGCTGCGCGCAGCAAATAACGGGAACGTGGAATTCCTTTGCCATCAGCTTCAAGTTTCTTGAAATTTCGGAAACCATCTGAACTCTGTTATCTATATGATGCTCACTTTCCATAAGACCAAGATAGTCGATAACGATAAGACCGAGATTCTTAACTCTTCTCAGCTTTGCCATCATACCTGCAACTGTCATACCGGGAGTGTCATCTATAAGGATATCACATTCTGAAAGCTCTGAAGATGCATGGGCAAGCTTTTCCCAGTCCTCGCCTGTCAGTTCTCCTGAACGAAGATGATAGCTGTCTACAAGCGCTTCACTTGAAAGAAGACGGGTTACAAGCTGTTCTGCTGACATTTCAAGAGAAAATACACAAACAGCTTTTTTCGCTTTTTTGGCCGCGTTGACAGCCACGTTCATTGTGAATGAAGTTTTACCCATACCGGGACGGGCTCCCACAAGCACAAGGTCGGATTTACCCATACCTACAAGCACACGGTCAAGACCCGAAAAACCTGTTGACATACCCAGAGTTTCCTCTTTATTTGTCATCAGATTCTGCAGGTTTTCGTATACCCTGAGAAGCGCATCCTTTATATGTACAAAATTCTTATTTTCCTTTTGCTCGGCAATAGCATATATCTTGCTTTCTGCCATTTCGATCAGGCGCTGAACGTCATCCTGCTCTTTATACGCAATGTCCGTTATTTCCTCTGATGCGGATATAAGAGAACGAAGTGTGCTTTTATCACGCACGATCTGCGCATAGTCCTTTGCATTTGAGGCTGTGGGAACAAGCTCAGCTACAAGTCTCAGATAATCCTTTCCGCCTGATTCATCATAAACGCCTTCACGAACCAGCTCATCAACCAGCGTTACAACGTCTATATTCTTGGAACGTAGAAACATACCCTGCATTGCAGAATAAATCTGTCTGTGCTCCTCAAGATAGAAATCTTCAGCAGTGATAATTCCGGTGAGAACATCAAGCACCGAGGGATCTATCAGAACCGAGCCGAGCACCGACTGCTCCGCCTCAAGCGAAAAGGGCATTCGCCTTTCCAGCTCAATACTCATTTTTTAAATCCGTACCTTTCTTCTTTTGAAAGAGATCTATCACTGGCAAACAACAAGATTGATCTTGCCCTGAATTTCAGGATAGAGCTTTACGTCAAGTGTGTATGAACCAAAGGCTTTGATTGCACCATCTGTTGAGATTTTGCGGCGATCAATATCAATACCGTGCTGCTTTTTAAGCTCCTCGGCAACATCGCTTGTTGTGATGCTTCCGTAAAGTCTTCCATCTGCACCGGCAGACGCCTTGATCTTTACTGTTACTCCTTCAAGCTTTGCAGCAAGTTCTCTTGCAGCTGCTTTATCCTGCTCTATTTTATAAAGGCGAGCTTCTTCCTTGTTCTTTGCATCTGCCATAGCCTTTGCGTCTGCTTCAACAGCAAGCTTCTTGGGGAAAAGGAAGTTTCTTGCATACCCATCAGAAACATTGATGATCTGATCCTTTTTGCCTTTACCCTTTACATCTGCTAAAAGTAATACCTTCATTTTATAATACCTCGTTTTATCTTACTTCTTTATCTTATCAATTTCTAATTCATCCAGATGCTTATCAATTGCAGCCTTAAGCATCTTTTCAGCTTCGCTGACCTTAACTCCGCCAAGTCTCGCGCCTGCGGAATCAAAATGTCCGCCTCCGCGAAGCTCTTCCAGAATAAGCTGAACGTTGATAGTTCCTGAAGAACGGGCAGATATATGAATCTCATCTTCGATGGGAACTATTGCAAACGAAGCTTTAACTCCTTCAACTGTGAGAAGTCTGTTTGCTGCTTTCGCCGCAGGGATCTTATCCTTTATATCACATTCTCCGGTGGCAGTTGCAATAGCGCAAACCGTTCTGTAGATCTCAACGTTGGAATGGAAGCGAAGCTCTCTCTGGAACTCTTCAAGGTCTGTTTTAAAGAACTCCTGAACTTCACCAACGTCTGCGCCGACGGAGCGCAGATAAAGTGCCGCTGAGAATGTTCTTGTGCCTGTATTCTTTGTAAACTGGTTCGTGTCAAGGAGAATACCTGTCAGCATAAGGTCCGCCTCTTTGGGAAGAAGACACTCTGAAGGAAGGATCTGCTCAAGCATTTCGCAAACCAGTTCACTTGCAGCAGAAGCTGCAGGCTCAATATACGTTATAACAGGTTCTTTTTCGAAATCAGCAGTTTTTCTGTGATGGTCTATAATAACCACCTTATTGCAGCTGTCATAAAGAGCAGGGCTCTCAAACTGCATCTTATTGCTTACGTCACACACCACGAGCAACGTTCCGGAATTTACAAGATCAAGCGCTGCTGCGCTGTCAACAAATACGCCTTTATAGTCGGGAAGATTAGCCACCCATTCATAGCTCTTTGCAATACCGCTGTCGTTAGGATTTGTTACGATATTTACGGGAACTCCGCAAAACATGGCAAGACGCGCGATACCAACGGCAGATCCGATAGCGTCAAAGTCTGCAAATTTATGGAACATAATAATAACGTTTTCCGCGCCTGTCATATAAGAAACAAGCTCGTTTGCAATAGCGCGCGCTTTAACCTTGGTTCGTTTCTGCGCCATCTTTGTTTTACCGCCGTAAATATCAAGGGTGCCATCCCCCTTGACAACCGCCTGGTCACCACCGCGCTGAAGAGCCGTATCAATTGCGCTTCTGGCATTTTTTTCTTTTTCAAGAAGATTTTCGCCCACAGCGGAAACACCTATTGAAACTGTCAAAGGAATACTGTTTTCTCCGATTCTGATACTTCTGATCTTATCAAGAATATCAAAGCCTTTCTGAGAAAACATTTCAAGATGTTTCTTTTCAAAAAGGAATATGTATTTTTCCTGCTGGTATTCTTTAAGTATGCCGCCTGCCTCATTTGCCCACTGTCGGAGCAATCTGTCAGTTTCGGCAGAAGCATTTCTATAGTCTTCCTGCTCATAGTTAAGCAACTCTTCAAGGTTATCAACAACAACGTATGCCACAACCGTTTCCTTTGACAAAAGCATCTGCTCTGTTGCTTCACGCTCTGTCACGTCAGTCATAGTGTAAATGTCGTACTGCTTTTCATCGCTTCCAACACTTGAATGAACAGCTCTAACATAAACCTTATCTGCAGATTTATACAGAGCGTTTTCAGTCTCACTGAACATATCACTGAGTTTCACAAGTTTCTGTCCGCCTGAAAGCTCACCTGCAGCTTTATTCATCCACACAACCTTTTCCGTGCCCTCGGGACAAACGAAAACGGGAGACGCAGAGTTCATTACGGATTCTGTGAGAACAATACCTACTTCAGACGGAGGCTTTACACCTGTTCTGTATATTCTTCCTTTTCTGTAGAAAGCATATGTGAGCGCAACTGCCACATAAATTGTGCAAATAAGCAATGTGGGAATCACCTTATTGAATTTAATAAAGGTGTTGCACACTGTTTGAATCACAATAAAAGCAACAGCAGTTATTACAACAAAAAGGATATCAGCAAAATTAAACTGAAAATTAGGAGAACCTTTTTTCACAGCTTGATCCCTTCTTTCTTATCAAAAATGAAATTAGTCTTTTTTATTCTTTCTTATTAAAAACAGCCACACTCTGATGTTATAAAAAACTGTGAATATCGCTGCAAGCTCAAACAGCAATATAGGACTGACAAAAACGAAATACATACAAAGCGCAATAGTCAATATATTCATAAACTTCATATTTCCACTTCTGAAAAATCCGCCTCGTCCAAACATAAGTCTGAGTCCGATAATTGCCTGAGCCGGCATAAACATATACATTATATTGGCTGCCGAATAATATACCACAATATTATTGAACGAAAGCATACTTACAATATAAGCTGCTCCGAATATCACAGAGCCTGTTAAGGATGCGGATATTGGCCAAATGCCGCCGTAAAACATTCCGCTTGAATCGGCAACAATGGTTGCCAGGCGGAAAACCTTTGCCATCAGATAAGAAATCGCCATAAAACAAAGAACGATTATAGAGGGCATCAGAAGAAAGATTGCGTTTTTTAAAGCGTCAATATTATTTTCTGTATAGACCTCTTTACCTGCCGCTTCTGCCGCCGCATTGATCTTATCAATGTATATACGGAAATTTGAAACGATTTCGTTTGATATATTATTTACAGTTTCCACAAGATCGTCTCTCATAAATATCCAGCAGAGACCCAGTCCCACCGCACTGAGTATGACCATAGTAACGGTCAAAACGGTGACTGCGGACGAGAGGCACATCCTTTTTCTGACTGCCTCCGATATTACAAAAGCAAGCGGAATATATGCAAGAGAAACAAGCGCCAACGGAAAAATAACTCCGCAAGCCATTGATATAAGCACTGATACCACTGCAGCGGCTGCTACATACAAAAGATTGAATCTTGCTGTCAGCACATAAGCAAAAAGTCCCACTGCAACTATCAGGAATATCACTCCACCGTAATCAGAAGGAAATGCTCCTGCAAGAATAGAGGAAACTGCTGTAAGCGACAAGGATACCCCCAGAGAAAGCTGACTGCAGCCTTCAGGTGACTTAAATCTGCTTTTAAACACATTTTGTTCCTTATTCAAAGTTTGCCCTCCTCTCACAGTTATACATAGTACATTATAGCAGAGACCGATCCTTTTGTAAAGAATTCAGATAAAATTTTACTTTTTACGTTTGTCCCTGAAAAACAACGCTGCAAGCAGACCAAAAACCAGTGCTGCCGTTATTCCGGCGGACGCGGCAGTCATAGGACCTTTAAGTACTCCTATGAGGCCCTCTTTATCCACCGCCTCGCGCACACCTTCTGAAATAAGAAATCCAAACCCCGTAAGAGGCGTAGTTGCTCCTGCACCTGCAACCTCAACCAGTTTTTCGTAAAATCCAACAGCTCCCAGTATAACTCCTGCCACAACGTACGCCACAAGTATTCTTGCAGGAGTAAGCGCTGTTTTGTCAATTAGCAGCTGGGCTATAACGCATAAAATCCCGCCAACCGCAAACGCCATAAAATAATCAAGCAAAATATCCATCAAAGCTTCTCGCTTTCTATCTGAACAAGATGTGCAATTCCCGGAATTGAAAGCCCTTGCTGAAGGCTCATAGGGCTCATAAGCGCCCCCGTTCCAACGAAAAGCAATTTTTTATATTTTCCCTGCCGCACTTTTTCAAGAATGTAAGCCCCGAGCACCACAGCGCTGCACCCGCATCCGCTTCCCCCTGCGTGCTTATCCTGACGTTTTCTGTCATAAATAAGCAGTCCGCAATCATTATGGCATCCGCTTATATCATATCCTTCACACTTCATAAGATCGTGCAGTATAACAGTACCTTCATACCCAAGATCTCCCGTGAGGATCAGATCAAAATCCTTTGCGCTTTGTTTTGTTTCCTTGAAAAATCTTAAAATAGTGTCTGCAGCAGCGGGCGCCATAGCCGCCCCCATATTGGTTACGTCGTTTATTCCCGCATCAAGGCTTTTTCCCGGCTCTGCGGCTGTTATTCTGGCTGCATATTCAGGTTTGTTCTTTTCAAAAAACAATGATTCTCTGTCTGATGAAACAACAAAAGCTCCTGCCCCCGTCACTGTCCACTGAGCTGTTGGAGAGCGCTGTCCGCCATATTCCAAGGGAGAACGAAATTGTCTCTCTGCTGATGCGTTATGAGAAGAAGCGACGGAAGCGCAGGTCGTTACAATTTCGCCACTGCAAAGCATCGCTGCCAGCATCAGCCCCTCTGCCGCTGTTGAACAGGCTCCGTAAAGCCCGATATAGCTTATGTCATAATCAAGAAGGCCATAGTTGGAGCCTATACACTGATTAAGCAAATCCCCTGCAAACAGCATTTCAATATCTGTATCTTTTTTACCTGCAAATGAAAGTGCCTTGCCGAGGGCCAACCTCTGCATTTCACTTTCTGCCTTTTCCCACGTGTTGCATCCGAAAGTATCATCATTATAATCACATTCGTGAAAGAATTCTCCCAAGGGGCCGTCTTTTTCTTCAAGTCCTACCACAGTTGCAGATGATACTATATAAACCTGTTTTTTCATAAATACAGCCATTTTATTTACCACCTATATTTCTTTCACTATATTGTTAACATCTGCCATAGATTTATTCACAAAGAAAAAGCTTCCCGGCTCATTTTGAGCAGAGAAGCTTTCATAATTATTGTTATACTGAAACTGTTTTTTGCTTTTCTCTGATATATCTATACTTTTTGGCAAGTGTTTTCACACACATTGCCAAAAGAAGAATAACGTAAGCTGCAAGAGAAAATACCGCCACATATATTATTGCGCTCAACGGATATGGAACTACCGCCTGTACCGAGCTATACACGGGAAGTGAAGGTTCACAATAGGGGCTTATGAAAAACATATTGAACGTTTCTCTTTCAAGCAGGCCGCTTCGATATGCGATCTCATTCATAACAGAGGCTATTGTTACAAACACCGCAAAAACAGGGATTGCATTTAAAATGGTTTTGTGCTCCAATCTCACGTATTCCGTATAAAGAAGATAAATTCCCACCGTTATCATTGAACCGTGGCATATCATAGACTGAATATTTATCCCGATAGTTTCAACAAAAACCTGAGGAGGATATATCATAACGCAAAGCCCTGCAAAAACAGAAAAGGTTGCAAGATATGAGCAAATAGCATTCTGAACTTTCCCTTTACGGAGCAAGCCTGCCAGAAGCCCTGCGTACATTGGGGTTGAGCAAAACTGAAAGGGGAAGCTATACCACTGATAATCGTATTTTACCACGGAGCCATCATATGTAAAACTGAAATTGAACTGCTTATACAGCTCCAAAACTATAGAAACAATTGAAGCCGCAAGAAGCAGATTGCGCACAGTTTTTTCATCAGCTTTGGGATATTGACGGCACATAACATAAGCAGCTATAAACGTGAGCGCAAAAAAAGCCAAATGGAACCAACCGAACATTTCGGGTTCTTTCATCTGCGCATCCATAACCTGTATAACTTTTCCAAATAACTCCATTATATTCCTCCTTTCAGCATATTTTTATTCTAATTATAGCAAATAAAATCTCATATTCAATAGTATTCATATAATCTTAAGAATTGCAAAAAAATGAGGCACCTTCCGTAAGGAAAGTGCCTTGAAAAAGAGCTTTTTATTTTTTATTACTCAGCGTCTGCTTCAGCGTTAACTTCAGCGAGAACTTCTTCAGCTGCTGCTTCTTCAGCTGCCTTAGCGTCTTCGATGAGAGCGCGGATGGAAAGGCTGATCTTGCGGTTTTCTTCGTCGATAGCTGTTACCTTTGCGTCAACAACATCGCCAACATTGAGAACCTCAGCAGGTGTTGCGATCTTATGATCTGCGATCTGGCTGATGTGGATAAGTCCGTCAGCGCCGGGAACTACTTCTGCAAATGCACCGAAGGGCATAAGAGAAACGATCTTAACGCTTGCTGTATCGCCAACAGAATACTTGCTGTTGAAAATGTTCCAGGGATCCATATCCTCTGTCTTGTAGCCAAGAGAAATTCTGCCCTTTTCACGGTCAAGAGCCTTAACGTATACCTTGATAACGTCGCCAACCTTAACAACTTCGGAAGGATGCTTGATGCGTCTCCAGGAAAGCTCGCTTGTATGTACCATACCGTCAACACAACCGAGATCTACAAATGCACCGTAGTTTGTGAGACCCTTGATAGGACCTTCGAAGATCTGACCAACTTCAACCTGGTTCCAGAAAGCCTCTTCCTTTGCCTTGCGCTCTTCTCTCTGAATAGCGCGGATGGAAGCGAACGCTCTCTTGCGGTCTTCCTTGATTTCAACGATCTTAACCTTCTGTGTTGTGCCTACGAGTGCCTGAAGAGCCTCGGGGCCTGCTTCCTTAGCAACGCCGGAAAGGGATGCAGGAATGAATACACGAACACTGTCGATGGAGATGATAAGGCCGCCCTTAACAACTTCAACGATCTTGCCTTCTACAGCTTCGCCTGCTTCGTACTTAGCTACGATGCCATACCAGTTCTGTTCGCTGTCTACACGAAGCTTATCGAGCATTGCAATACCTTCGATATCGCTGACTCTGATAACTTTAGCCTTTACCTCATCGCCGATCTTGAACATTTCATCAAGCTTAGCGGACGGATCGTTTGTGAGTTTATCATGAACGATTACGCCGGTTGTCTTTGTACCCAGATCAAGTGTTATTTCGTTCTGAGAAATAGATGTAACAACACCGGTAACGATATCTCCTGTATTTAATGTTTTCATTGATTCTTCGAGCAGTTCTGCAAAATTCTTTTCGCTCATTGTTTGTTTAACCTCCTGTATTACACTGAACGGCGTCGATGCGCCGGCAGTTATTGACAAATTATTGCATTGGGGAATCTGCACCTCGTTTAAGGTGGATGCGTTCTCCAAAAGGAATGTGTTGGCACAGACAGATTTACATATTTCATACAGCTTCATCGTGTTTGAGGAGCCCTTGCTGCCTATAACGATCATAGCATCAGACTCGCCTGCAAGACGCGCTGCTTCTGTCTGTCTCTCTTCCGTAACATTACATATTGTATCAAAAACTAAAGCATTTGTATATACTTTTTTGATAATTTCCAAACATTTTTTCCATTCTGACAGCTTTTGCGTGGTTTGAGCCGCCAAAGTTATGGTTGCATTTTCCTCTTTTGGCGAATTTTCTGATGATAACCACGCAGAAAGCTCGTCCGCTCCTGAAAATACTTTCCAATCACCAACGCAGCAGCTTACTATACCTTTTACTTCAGGATGGTCTTTTGCTCCGATAAGCACAAAAAGCTTGCCTTCGCCTGAATTTTGCTCGGCTATTCTTCTGACCTTGGTTACGTAAGGACAAGTGCAATCAAGCACACGCAGATTTGGATACTGCGATTCACAAAGCTTCAGTTTATCAACGTTTTCTTTTATTTCACCGTGGGCGCGGATAATAACGGTTATCTGCTCTCCGTTTGCCGCATCTCTGCAAACCGAATCAATATCATTCGCAGAAATCTCTGAAACGCCGCGGCGGCGGAGATTTTCCGTATATCCATCGTTATGTATAAGTCTGCCCAAGGTATATATCTTTCCCTCGCCTGTGGCAAGGGCTTTTTCAGCGCAATCTGTTGCGCGGCGCACGCCGAAACAAAATCCGGCGTGCTTTGCAATTTGTATATCCATTATTATAATATTTCCTTATTTATTACTGCAGGAAACTGTTTTTATTTTTCGCCAAGAGCGCATATTCTATCGAATATAAGCTCGCTTGCCGCTTTATATTCCTTTGTGCCACCATCGGTGAAACCAAACTCTTCATAAGAAATCGGCGCACCGAAAACAACTGTTGTTTTTCTGAACAGCATGGTGTGGTTATGTTTTGTTTTTATATAAACGGGAATAACGTCGCACTTTGCTCTGTAGGCAATCATTCCTGCTCCGTTTTTCACTTCTGTTGTGCGAGGATCTACACGGGGATGTCTTGTTCCCTGAGGGAACATACCTACAACCTCGCCTTTTTCAACAAGGCTGATAGTTTTTCTGATTGCGCCAACGTCGCTTCCACCGCGGTCTACAGGAAAAGCGCCAAGAGCAGTTATGAGCTGCTTGAGCACAGGGATTTTAAAAAGCTCTTTCTTACCCATAAATCTGGGCTGGCGTCGCATGCTGACTGCCAGAACTATCACGTCAAGCAAACCTGTGTGGTTTGCGCAAAGCAGATATCCCTTATTATCATCAGCAATAGCCTCGCCCTCAACCCTGAGAGAAAAAATCGCGCGAAGGGGATTTGCAAGAACTTTATACAGTTTACTATACGCGGACATAACTACCTCCGTGTCAAATAAAACAACTTTAAAAGATTATTATCTCTTTCTCTTAAGCTTTTCAGCAATGATATTCATTGCTGCTTCAACAGTTTCTTCACGTGTGAGCTCAGAGTTATCAAGGAAGATCGCATCCTCCGCAGGGATTGCAGGAGCAACCTCACGGTTGCTGTCGTTTTCGTCTCTCTTAACGATATCAGCATATACTTCTTCTTCTGTATATGTATGTCCTTTGGCAACAAGTTCTTCATAGCGGCGACGTGCTCTTGCCTTTGAATTTGATTCAAGGAAAAGCTTTACGTCGGCATCGGGCATAATAACTGTGCCGATATCACGACCGTCCATAACCACGTTACCGTCAGCTGCCATCTTTTTCTGGATAGCAAGCAGGAACTTACGAACTGCGGGGATTGCTGAAACAGAAGAAGCATACATGGAGATCTCGTTTGTGCGGATAAGATCGGAAACGTCTTCACCGCAAAGAATAACTCTCTGTCCTTCATCTGTATAAACAAGCTTGAGATCGATCTGATCAAGAAGTGCTGTAACCTGAGCTGCTGACTTAGGATCTGCGCCTGCACGCATCACGAAAAGTCCAACAGAACGATACAGAGCGCCTGTGTCTACGTAAACAAGACTGAGTTCACGCGCAAGATTTTTAGCGAGTGTGCTTTTGCCGCTACCGCTGGGGCCATCAATTGCTATTCTGATCTTTTCCATAATATTATAACCTTTCTGAAGTTAATTATATACTTTTTCAGTTTTCTTCCAAAGCGACAGCTGCTGCCGCTTCGCCTGCAGTTTTTCCCGTTGACCAGGCTATCTGCAGATTATATCCGCCTGTGTAAGCATCAAGGTCAAGCAGTTCTCCTGCAACAAACAGACCACCGATCTTTTTGCTCATCATAGTTTTGGGATCTATCTCTTTAACCGAAACTCCACCGCAAGTGACAATAGCTTCTTCGATAGGTCTGAAAGAAACGGGAGTTACGGAATACGCCTTAAGGGTCTCTACAAGGCGCGCTCTCATTTCTTTAGTTACCGAGGAAACCTTTATTCTCTCGGGGATACCGCTTTTCCTTATAACTGAAGGAATCAGCTTTTTAGGAAGGAGATCCCCCAGAGCGTTCACGAAATCTCTGGCAGAATACTTTTCAAAATCCGAAAGAACTCTTTTATCAAGCTCTGCTTCACTGAGGGCAGGCTTCAGGTCTATCTCCATTTTATAATCACGCACGCTGCCTGTTTGCATATGCGCAGATGCGGAAAGCACCAAAGGACCTGAAACACCGAAATGAGTGAACAGCATTTCTCCAAGCTCGCTATACACTTTTTTCTCACCGCGTGAAACTGTGAGAGTGACGTTTTTCAAAGTCAGCCCCATAATTTCCTCGGTTTTATCCTTTGTAACAACCGGCACAAGAGACGGCTTCAGTTCTGTAACATCAAGACCAAGCTCTTTTGCCATTCTATGTCCGTCACCGGTTGAACCCGTACCCGTATATGACACGCCGCCTGTTGCAAGAACTGCAGCCTTGCAGGGATACTCTTCCCTTTCGCTGCAAACAGCACAAACAACTCCGTTTTCAACTTTTATATTTTTAATTCTTTCCTTAACGATAATGCAGCCAAGCTCATTAAGCTTTTTTTCAAGAGCCCATACGACATCCGCCGCCCTGTCAGACTGAGGAAAAACCCTCCTTCCTCTCTCTGTTTTAAGAGGAACTCCTGCTTCTTCAAAAAAACTCATTACATCGGAGGGTTTGAAGCGGTTTACAGAGCTATACATAAACTTACCGTTTCTGGTGATATTCTGCATAAGCTCAGCACACTCGCAATTGTTTGTTACATTGCATCTGCCCTTACCGGTTATTCTCAGCTTTTTTCCCAGCATTTTGTTTGGCTCAAACAAAACAACGTCTGCGCCGGATCTCAGCGCAAATATCGCCGCCATCATTCCTGCTGCGCCGCCGCCTATAACTGCAACCCTGTTTTTGTTCACAGTTCTTTACCCATACCTTTTTTATTATAAACGTGATACTCGTCCCAAACACGCTCAAGCCTTGCAAGCGCTGATGAAATTTCATCGTTTTTCTTCTTGCTTATTGCCGCTATCAAAGCATTGATAATAGAAAGAGGAGCAACAAGTGAATCTGCAAAGGAAGCCATATTGCTCTTAACACAAAGAGCTGCATAGGCAGGCTTTGCAATGGGTGATGACATACTGTCAGTTATAGCAACCACCTTCGCGCCGCTGCGGCAGGCAAAGTCAACTGCATTTACAATTCTTGAAGAATATCTGGGGAAACTGATAGCAACTATAGTGTCGCCCTCTCCAACATTCATCATCTGCTCAAATATTTCGCTTCCGC
>JAFXGC010000067.1 GCA_017513325.1 Clostridia bacterium | reverse complement strand
CTTGATGATGATCATCATCTTAACAACAAATTCCCATGCCTCTTCCTTCTGCTCGGGTGTCTTCTGAAGTTCGGGAACGTTCTTATCGAAGCCTTCTTTACACTTTTCCTTTGTCCAAGCCATAGCCTTTTCGAATTCAGCCTGATCGTAGATACCCTCTGCCATACGGCGGATGATTTCAACCTCATCTACAGACTCAACTCTCATACCAAGATATTCTTCGATGAACTTAGGATCGATGATAGAACCACCAATACCCATACATACAGAACCGATCTGGAGATAGCTCTTGCCTCTCATAGAAGCAACTGCTACAGCTGCGCGACCAAAACGGAGGAGCTTTTCACGAACGTCTGCAGGAATTTCTGTATCATCAGCATCCTGAACGTCGTGTCCGTAGATGCCAAATGCGGGAAGACCCTTCTGAGCGTGGGTTGCAAGAACGGAAGCAAGATAAACTGCTCCGGGACGCTCTGTTCCGTTGAATCCCCAAACAGCCTTGATTGTGTTTCTGTCCATATCCATTGTTTCTGCGCCATAGCACCAGCAAGGAGTTACAGTGATTGTGATATCAACGCCCTCTCTCTTGAACTGCTCAGCACAAGCCGCAGTTTCACCTGCGCGACCGATAGTTGTGTCGGAAATAACAACCTTAACGGGATCTCCGTTTGCATATTTGAGGTTCTCGGTGAGGAGCTTAGCTGCGCTCTTCGCCATATTCATTGTCTGTTCTTCAAGGCTTTCTCTAACCTTTGCGGGTCCGCGACGACCATCGATTGTGGGGCGGATACCGATAACAGGATAACTGCCAACAAGTCTGTTTTCTGCCATTATGTTAAAATTCCTTTCTGAATTTTTATTTCTTTTATCATTTTAGCACATATTTACATACTTTTCAATACTATACAAATGAATTTTATTTACAGTTTATTGTTGATTTTGTGAATTAATTAGTTTACAATAGTACGGTAATAAAATGTAGGGGTCGACGTCCTCGGCGGTCCGTTTATTTATACAGAGGTTTCACATATGAAATGGAAAGTTGATTATACAATAAATAACCACGATACAGATTTTAACAATATTGTCAGCGCAAGCGGCATTATGAGATATATGCAGGATGCAGCAAACTTTCAGATGGAAGGTCAGAAGCCTTCTTACGATGAGCTTTTCAATGCAGGCAAAGCCTTTGTGCTGAGCAGATTCAAAATGAGCGTTTACTCCCCCCTGCGCTCCCACGATAAGATCACAGCTGCAACCTGGGCTTGCGAATCAAAAAGCTTTTCCTTTGACCGTTGCTTCAGCATTACTCGTGACGACCTCACCGTAGCAGAAGCAGCAAGCGTTTGGGCACTTATTGACAGAAACGCAGAAAAGCTTGTGCGTGTTGCAGATTTTGAAAACAATTACAGCACAGACGAACCCGTTGAGCTTGATATGGCACCCCGTTTCCGCCTGCCTGCAGATTTAAATCTTGCTCTTGTGGGCGAGCGCACCGTTGAATATCAGGATGTTGATATCAACCGACATATCAATAACACTCATTATCCCGACATCCTCTGCGGATATATTCCCAAAATGGAAGGCAAAAGGGTTATCAATATGGAGATAAGCTTCGTTTCCGAGGCACCCCTTGGCGAAACCCTTAAAGTATATATGGCTGAGTCTGACGGAGTTTATTATTTCCGCACAGTACGTGAAAACGGCAAAACAAATATCGAAGCCGAAATTATGATTGATGAGATATAGCTAATAGAAAAGCACCCCAAGGGGTGCTTTTTTATTTTCTGTTTCCCAAACCGTTTTTAAGCGCAGCTTCAATAGGATCAACTTCTTTGTTTTGATTATCCTCTGCTCTTAGCTTTTTGAGAACTTCATTATGATTATCTTGTTTGTATTTTGCTAAAAAATAAGCTCCAAATGACACCCCTATATACAGTAATGCTTGTGGAACAAAGACAGACAGATGCTGAGCTACAGTAATGTTATGAATAAAAGTCATATCTATACCGTTACCCCAAAATACAGTTACAAAAGCATGACTTACCGGACCCGCAATATAATTGCATTTCGAAATAATATAAATCAAAACATATATTACAAAAGCAATTATCAAATTAAATATTGGCATAGCCAAAGACACAGGAATACGCTTGTTGTTTTTCTCAAGGCTTAAAGAATATGATTTTATAGCCAAAACTACACAAAAAACTAACATGCCAAGTATTCCGAAAAACAAAAATTGATCAGCCTGTTCTTTAAATAAAAACCTAGCAGCTGTAATAATAAATCCACTACCAAAAAAATCCCATGCTAAAGTTGTTATAGCAAGAGTTATCAGCCAATCACGCATATAAGAAAAATCTATTTTTTTCATATTCTTCCCTGTTCCTCACGCGCTATCTGAATTTTTAATTCCTTCTCCTCACGCATAAGGCGAGCATTAACCTCGTCCTTCACGCTATATCCTGCAAAGAACATTGCAAGACCGTAGCTGAGCATAAACGCAAGAGTACATATAAGCGATTTCCATAGTACTCCAAAACAGAATATAAGGAATATCTGCGAAACAAATCCGGAAAACAGGATCGTTCCTCGCGCCTTGTAAAAAGCAACTCGCTCCTCATAAGTATAAAGAACAGATTCGTTTGTGTGCAACGTTTCCTTTCCGCTTTTTTCAAATGTCAAATCCCAATATATAAGAAACGCATACATCAAAATGAAAGCAAGAGGTCCAATCAGAGATGCAGCATTCAAGTCAACAACCTTGCCGCCGCTGAGTAAAATTATCAGCGTAAAGATTATTGCCGTTACAATGGAAATGATTACAGAAATCTTTTTCATATTGACCTCCTTATTCCTTATAAAGCTCATCATAAAACCATCTTTTCGGGTTTTCGTAAATATATTTTGCTCTTGTTTGATAGTCCTCTTTGTCCCGGATTATGTGATCCATAAATCCCTTTTGCCAAATAGACCTACCCACCTTTTTGCTAACAGCACCCTTAAATTGCTGTACCATCCTGCTTATCGTAGGGGCGACCTGTGGTCGTCCGTGTTCATCTGCAATTATACCAACCATAATATGTAAATGATTGGGCATTATTACAAACGAATAAACCTTTACAGTCTGATATGTTTTATGCCAAGCCTCAAGCTCTTCATAAACAATTTTTCCTATGTCTGATAACGGTAAGTTTCGCGGACAAACGCAGTTCGCCCCTACGGGTGTCCATTTGAACTCGTCCAAATCAATTTCATCGTTCCAAAAATAATTCTTCCGTTGTTCCGTACAAATGGTTACAAAATATGCTCCCGGAGAACTATAATCATAATTCTTTAATCATATTTCCTTCCTCTTGGGAAATTCATTTTCCATTTACTTTTCCTCTACCCTCACATCAAGGGAACGGCCGCATTCGAAGCATTTTTCGGCGTGGGGGTCGCTTTTAAATCCGCATACTACACAAACCTGAGGCTTTTCCAGATCGGGATGGTGCATGGGACGGAGATATTCACAACCATAAATATGTACAACTGTATCGCCAAGGTTATAATTTCTGGCGCGGCTGCTATATATTCTTCCGTCGTCGTATATCTCGCAGGTGTGGAGCTTTTTATCATCATCCTCCACCATAACGTACTGAATGCTATCCCCTGCTTCTCTTTTTCTCTCGCGGAAGGT
Source organism: Clostridia bacterium (assembly GCA_017513325.1). Taxonomy (GTDB): domain Bacteria; phylum Bacillota; class Clostridia; order Oscillospirales; family CAG-272; genus Avispirillum. The sequence continues at coordinate 4,845 of JAFXGC010000067.1, read as the reverse complement.
TTTGCTGATCTTTACGTCCTTAACATCAACCTCTATAATTCTGCCGACGTAGGATTTATCGGTGAAATAGAGATGGAGCCCTGAAAAATAATATGGCAGACCTATTCCAAGTAGGACAGCGATGATTATGGAAACAACTTTTATCTTAAAATCAAGCATTTCTCCTGAGCTTGAGAAAAAGATATATATTGCCGCTGCCGCAATTATCAGATATACGATCAGCTTCACAACGCATCCGCCTATATCCTTTTTGACCTTTTTCTCTATTTCTTCGGGTACTGTTATTTTTCTCATATCAGTGATAATACCTTCCTGCTTTATTGTCTTCAAATCTTATATCAAGGGAGTGTCCGCAACTTTTGCAATAGCCGCGGTTTCCCGCATTGTCTTCTTCATTATAGTTTTTCATTCCGCATACGACACACACAACGGGATCTGTTGCCTTTTTGGGAATCACGTAAAGATATTCGCATCCGTATACGTGAATCACCTTGTCGCCTTTGGAATACATATCAAGGTCACCGTTTTCTTTTAGCTTTACGTTAGTGGTTGTTTCTGTTACAAAATCTTCTTTATCCTTCAGAACATCAACAACAGGCATCCATTTTCTGCTAAAGTTATAACGCGAATAATAATCTTTAACAGAAACTCTTCTTATCTCCGCTTTAACAACGGTACCCGACCAGGTTTTATCAATGAGCTTATGAGGAAAGCCTGACAAAACAAATGGCAATACAAGAAAGAAAATATATGTAATGATCTTGTTTTCTATGCTGACAGTATTAAACCAATCATCAGCGAAATATAAGATAAGCACCGAGGCAACAAAAAGAATTTCAAATGCCACAATTCGTCCTATTATCTTATTTCGCCCTATCTTTTTCAAATCTTCAGGGATTATTATTTTTTTCATAACTTATATTGATCCAATGTTTGAAAAGGTTTAGAAGGGGTTATAGGGGAAACCTTTCCTCAAAAGGTTTCCCCTAACACACTCACAATTCTTACTCAGCTTTATCCTCAGTTGCTTCGGGGAGGGGCTTACCGAGGATTTCGGGGAGCTGCATACCTGCCATACCGAAAACTTCCTGGAGGGGAGGTACGCTCTTCATCATACCGGAAAGGAAATTAGCTGTTGCATTCTTTCCATCGGCGCTCTGTCCATTATCCCAAACGGTTACCTTATCGATCTTAATATTCTTGATTGCGTCAACCTGAACTCTCATAAGCTCTTCAAGCTTATCTGCAATGAGAAGTTTAAGCGCTGCATCTGCATCGCCGTTTGCACTCTTTACGATTTCAGCAAAACCTGCCGCCTGTTTTTTGAGAATTTCTTCAACGCCTCGCGCCTGAGCTTCCATTTTCGCATAGATAGCGTCCGCTTCACCCTGTGCGCGTCTTCTCATCTGCTCAGCTTCAGCCTCAGCTTCAAGTTCCATTTCCTTTTTCTTTGCTTCTGCGCGAACGATGATATCTGCATCCAGAGTTGCCTGCTCTTTAGCGCGTCTTGCCTGCTCTGCTGCCTGTTCAGCTGCATAGGATTCTTCAAGAGCGCGAGCTGCCTGGATCTTTTCTGCTGTTGTTGCGATTCTGTCTGCTTCAGCTTCTTTTTCTTTAAGAGCCGCTTCGGACATTGCGATCTTCATCTTGGCTTCGTTTTCACCCTGAATAGCGATAGAGTCTGCTTCAGACACTTTGATACGCTGATCCATATGAGCGTTTGCTTCACCGATAGAACCGTCTCTCTCCTGTTCAGCAACAGACTTCTTTGCATCGTTGATAGCCTTTGCCGCCGCTTCCTTACCGAGAGCTGCGATATAGCCGGATTCGTCGCTGATATCTGTTACGTTTACGTTGATAAGGCGGAGACCGATCTTCTTAAGCTCTGTTTCAACGTTGCTTGAAACTGCCGCAAGAAATTTATCACGGTCGGTATTGATTTCCTCAATATCCATTGTTGCGATGATAAGACGGAGCTGACCGAAGATGATATCCTTTGAAAGTTCCTGGATTTCGGAAAGCTGAAGTCCAAGAAGTCTTTCTGCCGCATTCTGCATTACGCCGGGCTCTGTTGAAATACCAACTGTAAATCTTGAAGGAACGTCGATTCTGATGTTCTGACGAGACAAGGCATTTCTCAGATCTACCTGAATTGATATAGGTGTCAGGTCAAGATATGCGTAGGACTGAAATACGGGAATTACAAATTCCGCGCCGCCGTGGATACATTTTGCGCTTCTGTTTGTGCCGTCTTTGTTCTTACCGATCGAACCATAGATAACCATGATCTTATCGGAGGGGCACTTCTTATATCTTGAGCACACCCAAACGAAGAAGGACACAACTACCAGCGCAATTGCGCAAATCAAAATAACTGTTACGGGTTCCATAATTTTCTCCTTTATGTATTATTAATTATTTTCTTTTTACAACAAGTGTTGTCTGACCGCTGAGGCCGATAACCGTTACCTCACAGCCTGTTGGAATAGCTTCAGCTTCGTCCGTTACGGCGTCGCGCTCAACATACGAGCCTTGAAGCATAATATTGATCTTTCCCTCTCCGCTTCGGTTTGCAGGGACAGTTAAATAAACTTTACCTGAAACACCGAGCGCATTGCGGTTGTCTATATTGCCGTCACCTCTCAGCTTCATAACAGCTCGCATAAGAAGCGCAAGCACAATCATCATCGCAAAGCCTCCAACTGCTGCAACAGATGCAGAAAGCCAAAGCTTTGCACCTGAGGACTGAAGCGCAAGACCCAGCCAGCCAAATACAACGAGGAACGCGATTATTCCGCGGACTGTGAAAATGCGAAGTCCGTCAAGTCCGGCCACGTCGGGATCGGCACCAAGGTCATCACCATAACCAAAAATGCCATCGGATGCATCTGCATCAAAATCAGCGTCCATATCAACGTCGGAGCCAATATCCGCATCACTCATTCCATGAGAAACACCGTCAAATGCGTTTCCGTCACCATCCATACCAAGAAACATTGATATGGTTTGAATGAGCAGCACCACCGTTGCGGGAACTGCTATGCAGGCAAACACCTGCGAAACAATACTAAGTGAACTCCACCACTCTATCATATATAAAACCTCCTGATTATCAATCTAATCTTGCCAGCATTTCTTCTGCCGCTTTTCTTGAAAGCGAAGCGAAATGGGCATATGCCATAACCTGCAGGATCTTTATTATCCTTTTCTTTGCGCCTGCCTGCTTTTCTTCATATTCTTCACAAGCCTTAACCGCTGCGCTTTCAACAGATTCTCTATCCGAAACTGACATTCCGCCGCAAGCGATCATATCGGCATACATATGATAAAGCTCGCTATCGCTTATAATATCGTCGTTTTCATCATCCAGAACTCCGTTTATGTATTGAAGGAGTCCGCAAATTTTATCAAGCTGCAACGATTCCCTGAGCATATTTATTATAACTATACGGGCAAACTGATTTTTTGAATACTGCCTTTTTTGCGGCGAGGACACAAATCCTCTTTTAACCCAATTCTGTATAAGATAGGTTTCAAGGCCTGTCATGACCGAAACCTGAGAAAGTGTTATTCCGCCTGCAGCAAAAATGCCGTCAAACATAGTTTTTGATATGCCCTTTTCAAGACGAGAAACCTCTATAGTCGTTCCCGGAAGTACAACTGCCATTTCACCACCTCCTTGTTTTACGATTTGATTATAACATATGGTCAAATGATTGTAAAGAGGGATTATAAGATATTTTCAGTTTCTCCGTTTTACATAATTTTGTCGACAGTTTTTGTACGCTTTTACCATACAAAAAATCCCTCCACGAAGGAGGGATTTTTATTATTAATAGCAGTTGCCTGTTGTTCTGGGATAAGGAATAGCATCGCGGATATTGGAGATGCCTGTTAAATACATAATAAGGCGCTCAAATCCAAGACCGAAGCCTGCGTGCTCTGCTCCGCCGTATTTACGAAGGTCGATATATCTGTTATAGGAAGCAGGATCAAGACCGCACTCTTCCATTCTTTCAAGAAGAATATCAAGACGCTCTTCTCTCTGGCTTCCGCCGACGATTTCTCCTACGCCGGGAACAAGAAGGTCCATTGCGGCAACAGTTTTGCCATCGTCGTTACAGCGCATATAGAACGCTTTGATTTCCTTAGGATAGTCTGTTACGAAAACAGGTGCGTTGAAGTGCTTTTCTGTGAGATATCTCTCGTGCTCTGTCTGAAGATCGCAACCCCATTCTACAGGATATTTGAAATCTTCTCCGCTTGCCTTAAGAATTTCAACAGCTTCTGTATAAGTTACTTTCTTATATTCGCTTTCAACAAGCTTTGTAAGGCGCTCCTTGAGTCCCTTATCAACAAAGTTGTTAAGGAATTCAATTTCTTTCTCACAGCTCTTCATAACGTATCTTACAACATACTGGAGCATATCCCATGCAAGCTGCATATCGTCGTTAAGATCAGCAAATGCAAACTCGGGTTCGATCATCCAGAACTCTGCCGCGTGGCGAGCTGTGAAGGAATTTTCCGCACGGAATGTGGGGCCGAATGTGTAAATTCTGCCGAATGCCATTGCAAGAGTTTCGCCTTCCATCTGACCGGAAACGGTAAGGCTTACTTCCTGACCGAAGAAGTCCTTGGAATAGTCTACAGAGCCATCCTCGCATCTGGGAGGATCGTTTACATCAAGTGTTGTTACTCTGAACATTTCACCTGCACCTTCGCAGTCGCTTGTGGTGAAGATGGGAGTGTGAACATATACGAAGTTATTCTCGTTGAAGAAGGAATGGATAGCATACGCCGCTTCGCTTCGTATACGGAAAACTGCAGAAAACAGGTTTGTTCTGG
>JAFXGC010000066.1 GCA_017513325.1 Clostridia bacterium | reverse complement strand
TGCAGTCTTTTGTTGAGAATAGTCTTTAAAATATCTGAGTACTATTATTTTCCTCCAATTGTCCGGCAAACGTTCAAGCGCATCTGAAAGAGCTATCCTGTCAAACACGCGATCAATTGAGCTTTCCGTATCTTCAACAGTATTCTCTATAGTTAAAGATGGATCGTCTCCTATTTGATCGGAGAGGGATGCAACAGGACGGCAACTTTCAAGTGCAATAGATATTTCATCAAATTCAAGATTAGTTATTTCTTTAAGTTCTTCAATTCTTGGTTCTCTCCCCTTTATTTCAATGAATTCTTCTCTCGCACGCATTAATATGGCACCATTTCGTTTGGACTGACGATTCACTTTAATTATTCCATCATCACGCAAAAACTTTCTGATCTCACCCATGATCAATGGTACAGCATATGTTGAAAACGCCGTACCACGATCTATGTCAAAAGATCTGATTGCTTTAAGCATTCCTATCAATGCAAGCTGAATCAAATCTTCATAATCTACTCCTCTGCCACAAAACCTCTTGGCTATCGAAGCAGCAAGAGCATAATTTCTGCGAATAAGCTCTTCCGTTGCACTTTCATCACCGTCGCGTGATCGAATGATATATGATATGTTATCGCTGTAATCTGTCATATTCTACCTCCGATTCTTATGTATCAGAGCTCCTTTGGTGACAGTTTTTTTATCAAAACAACTTTTGTGCCTTTCCCTTTTTTTGAAACAACACGAACTTTATCACAAAAAGTTTCCATTACTGTAAATCCCATACCACTGCGTTCTCCTTCAGGATCGCTTGTATAAAGCGGCTGCATAGCTGTTTCAATATTCTCAATACCGCACCCCTTATCCCTTATCTCGATTTTAATAATCCTGTCTGAAGAACTTTCAATTCTCATATAAATCGTTCCCGATTGTTCTTTATACCCATGAACGATAGAATTCGTTACTGCCTCACTTACCGCGCATTTTATATCGGAGAGCTCACTTACAGTAGGATCTGACTGCATAATGAATGCAGAAACGAGCGATCTGGCAAGAGATTCGTTTCGGGATAATGATGGGAATTTAGTTTCAAGAATATTTTCTCTCTTTTTCATTTATTGGTAATCCTTTCTTCTATACTTATTATTCTTTCAATACCTGCCATTTCAAAAATTTGTATAATACGCCTATCACAATTCGTCACCAAAAAATCAATCCCGGCAGCTTTGGCTTTTTTATATCTGCCCAAAACAAGCCCAAGTCCTGAACTGTCCATAAATGACACATCATTCAGGTCAAGAATCAATTTTTCAGGAGCAAGCTGAACAAGTAGCATATCCGCTTCTTCTCTTATTTTTTTAGCCGTATGATGGTCGATATCTCCTCTTATATATACCACCAAGCTTCCTTGTGAATAATCAAATTCCATCATAATACATTCAACCTCATTTTTATTTGTAAATACATTGTATTTACTCTACTATGATAATTTTGTCAAAGCGGCTGATTTTTAAATATAAAAAAGCCGTTTTTTTAAACGGCCATTAGTATTGACAAAGCTATTTGCATATGCTAAAATGTATAGGCTTTACAAAAAGCTAATAATTTCGGGGTGTGGCTCAGTTCGGTAGAGCGCTGCGTTCGGGACGCAGAAGCCGCTGGTTCAAATCCAGTCACTCCGACCAAATTGAGTGATCATAACATCTTAGTTGTGATCACTCTTTTTTACTCATATAAATATTAAGTCAATATTTACAAAAATCGTATATTTTGATATAATTACCACAAAGATAAAGAAACGAGGATAGCATAAAAATGACGGTTAGCGAAAGATTTCTTAAATATGTTTCTTTTGGAACAAACTCTGACGAAAGCTCTGAATCATGCCCATCTACTGCATGCCAGCTAATTCTTGGTAATTTTCTTGCTGATGAATTGAAAAATATAGGCTTAAGTGATGTTATTATAGACAAAGACGGATATGTATACGGCGTAATTGAAGCTACTCCCGGAAGAGAGAATGATCCTTCGATTGGTTTTATTTCTCATATGGATACCAGCAATGCAGTAAAAGGTGACGACATTAACCCCAAAATTATACATTACAAAGGCGGCGATATACAGCTCAATGAAAAAGTTTGTATTAGTGTGAAAGATTTTCCATATATTGAAAAATATGTTGGATGTGATATTATAACAACAGACGGAACAACACTTCTTGGCGCCGATGATAAAGCCGGAATTGCAGAAATACTCACTGCATGTGAATACCTTATAAACCATCCTGAAATTAGTCATGGAAGAATAGCAGTAGGAATTACTCCCGACGAAGAAATCGGACGAGGCGCTGACAGATTTGATATTAAGCGTTTCGCTTGTGATTGGGCCTATACTGTTGATGGTGGCGAGCTTGGTGAAATAGAATATGAAAATTTCAACGGAGCTTCAGCCAGCATAACTGTTAACGGCATAAATATTCATCCGGGCAGCGCAAAAAACAAAATGAAAAATGCAAGTTTGCTTGCTGCTGAATTCATTAATATGATGCCTAAGTCCGAAACTCCTGCTCATACTGAAGAATACGAAGGATTTTATCATCTTTGCGATATGAAAGGTGACGAAACTTTGGCACAGCTTTTCTATATTATTCGCGATCATGATATGGAAAAATTCATAGCTCGAAAAGACTTTATTAAAAATCTTGTCAGTTATCTCAACAGTGTTTATGGAGAAGGAACCTTTGAACTTGAAATAAAAGACAGTTACTACAATATGAAAGAAAAAATTACTCCCTATATGCACATCATTGACAATGCTATAAATGCAATGAAAACTGCAAATATAGAGCCCCTAATAGTACCTATACGTGGAGGCACTGATGGAGCAAGACTTTCCTATGAAGGACTCCCCTGTCCTAATCTTTCCACTGGCGGCGCTAATTTCCACAGCGTTCACGAATTTATTCCCATTCAATCTATGGAAAAAATGGTAGAAGTTCTGATAAACCTTATGAATAATCAATTTAACTAATAAAAAAGAGAGGCTAAAACCTCTCTTTTTTATTAGTTAAACCACACGCCGTTATCATCCAAATCAACCGAAACAGTATTTACCATTTTAAATGAAGCCGAGTCGCTGCCTAAGTATATGACAGCTGCAGCAAATAATGACGGAGACTTAATAGTCGCTACGTTCTTACCTCCTATATTCACCGTCAAATACTCCCCTTCAGAAAAATTCACCGTTCCGCTCGTTGAACACTCAGAAAAATCCAAGCAATGTGTGGCTTCGTTTATCATTGCATTTGATGGCATTATTGCAATAACTGAACCACCTTCGTATTGATAACCCTGTTCTGTATCAATAGCAGAATTTCCTCCTGAGCTAGATATAACAACTGTATTTCCACCTGAGAAAACTATACCACT
>JAFXGC010000065.1 GCA_017513325.1 Clostridia bacterium | reverse complement strand
TTTTATGATTACAGTTAATAATTTATCTTTTAATTTTGGTGGCCAATTGCTTTTTAAGAACGTAGATCTTAAATTTACTCCAGGCAACTGTTATGGTGTGATTGGTGCCAATGGCGCAGGAAAATCTACTTTTTTTAAGCTTCTTTGCGGAGAACTGGAGCCTACGACAGGTCACGTTGAGATCCCGGAAACTGTTAGAATGTCAGTATTGAAACAGGACCATTTTGCATACGATGCATACACTGTGCTTGATACTGTTATAATGGGTAATGCTCGTCTTTACGAAATTATGAAAGAAAAAGACGAAATCTATGCAAAAGAAGATTTCACAGATGAAGATGGAATCAGAGCGGCAGAACTTGAAGGTGAATTTGCAGAGCTCAATGGCTGGGAAGCAGAAAGTGATGCATCTAAACTGTTGCAGGGCCTTGGAATTTCAGTTGATGTTTTGTATGACGAAATGAGCACTCTCAGAGACTCTGAAAAAGTAAAAGTTCTCCTTGCTCAGGCTCTGTTTGGAAACCCTGATATTATCCTTCTTGACGAGCCTACAAACGGTCTTGATCTTGCAGCTGTACGTTGGCTTGAGGACTTCCTTGCAGATTACTTTGGTACAGTACTTGTTATTTCTCATGATAGACACTTCCTTAATAACGTGTGTACAAATATTGTGGATATTGATTATTCCGGTATTAAGATGTATGTAGGTAACTATGAATTCTGGTATGAGTCCAGTCAGTTGATGCAACGCTTGATGAAAGCTCAGAACAAGAAGAATGAAGAAAAGATTAAAGATCTTCAGGAATTTATTTCAAGATTCTCTGCAAACAAATCAAAAAGCCGTCAGGCTACTTCTCGTCGCAAACTCCTGGAAAAAATCACAGTTGAAGAAATGCCTGCTTCAAGCCGCAGATATCCGTTTATTGGTTTTGATATGGATAGAGTTGCAGGTAAAGACATATTATTTGTTAATGATCTTAAAAAGAGTGAAAATGGTAATTTGTTATTTTCAAATGTAACATTTACAGTGGGCAAAGAGGATAAGATTGCTTTTGTTGGTAACGAGCTAGCTATAACTGCGCTCTTTAAAGTTTTGATGGAAGAAACAGAAGCAGATGAGGGTTCTTTCAAGTGGGGTATCAGCATAACCAAATCATATTTTCCTCATGACAATACAAGCTATTTTGAAGGTCACACAGAGAATATGCTTGATTGGCTGAGACCTGTTTCTAAAGATCAGACTGAAACGTATCTCAGAGGTATGCTGGGTAGAATGCTTTTTTCTGGTGATGCACCTTATAAACAGGTTTCTGTTCTTTCCGGTGGAGAAAAAGTTCGCTGCATGTTTGCAAGAATGATGCTGTTTGGTTCAAATATGCTTGTAATTGATCAGCCGACAGATCACCTTGACCTTGAGTCAATTACTGCTGTTAATAATGGATTACGTGATTTTAAAGGAAATATTCTTTTTACATCACACGACTATGAGATCGTTAACACTGTTGCAAACAGAATAATTGAAGTTCGCCCGGATGGCATCACAGATTTTCTTGGAACATATGAAGAATTTGTTGCAAAAAAAGAAGCTGAAGCTGAACAGACAAAATAAAAAACAAAGTGCTTTTGGAAAAATTTTCAAAAGCACTTTGTTTTTTTGTGAATTTGTTAATTTTTATATAAATATTATCATAATATATTTGAAATTATATTAAAAGTGTGGTATAATTTATAGGTATAATTGTTTCTATTGAATGGCGGAGGTGACGTACTTGGAACGTATTCAAAATATATTGAGAGACGTGTTCAACTCTTTTACCAATATTGTCCTAAATATTACTGTAATTGACGTTTTTGATATTCTTTTTTTGTCGGTAATTTTATATTATATTTATAAGTTTATCAGAAATAAAAGAGCAGGTAAACTTGCTGTAGGGTTGATATTCCTTGTATCGTTTCTTGCTATCAGTGAGATTACAGGTATGAGAACTATGAAATTCATTTTTCAGAATATTTTCCAGGTTGGTGTTATTGCAGTTGTAATTTTGTTCCAGCCTGAATTCAGAAGTATGCTTGAAAAAGTTGGAGGAAATCCTATATTAGGTATAAAGAATAAAGGAGACGGCAGACGCGATGATGCTATCAATCTTGCTATCAGAGAGGTTGTTACAGCTTCTATAGCTTTGTCTGAATCAAAGACAGGTGCTCTGATCGTTTTCCAAAGATCCACTAAACTCGGCGAAGTTATCTCTACCGGTACTGTCATTGATGCACAGGTAAATTCCTTTTTGATCAGAAACATATTTTTTAATAAAGCGCCACTTCACGATGGAGCAACAATTATAATTGATTCTCGCATCCACGCATCCGGTTGCCTGTTGCCGCTTTCATCGCAGGATAATATTAACAAGGACCTTGGAACCCGTCACAGAGCTGCAATTGGTCTTAGTGAAAACAGTGATGCTATCGTTGTAGTAGTTTCTGAAGAAACCGGTATGATTTCTGTAGCAGTTGACGGTGTTCTTGACCGTGGGTTTACAGCTGACTCTTTGCGTGAAAAATTAAACAAGTTACTGATTTCTGAGTCTAATCAAACACAGAAGAAATTCTATAGAAACAATAAAAAGAACAGAAAGGATGTAGTCAATAATGGCGAAGAATAAAAGCTTACTTAAAAGATTCAGTATTCTGCCTAAACTTTTCTGCGTCCTTGTAGCATTTGTAATTTGGCTCTATGTTGCAGCAGTGGAAAATCCCGACCACGAAGAAACAATTTATCAAGTACCGGTTAACCTTGTAGGCGTTTCATCTATTGAATCTAATTATAATCTGTCTGTATTCAGCGGATATGATACAACGGTTGATCTTACAGTTAAAGGGCAGCTGAGTACTATAAAGAAGTATAGTGTTGATGACTATAACATAACTGCGGATATTTCCCACATAACTGACGGTGGAAGACATACTGTCAAGCTTTTCTTTGATATGCCTACTGGTGTTGTTTTGTCTTCTTCTTCCATAACCTCGGCCGAGCTTTATATTGACGAAAGAACAACTGTCACAATTGATGTATATCCGAGACTTAAATCAATAACTGTTCCTGATAATTATGAGTTGGGAGAATTGGTTTCAGATACTGAAACTGTCGTTGTTTCCGGCCCTAAAATCTTGGTTGACGATGTTTCACATGCCGCAGTTTATCTTGATGCAGGCCGGCTTGAATCGTCAATTTCTATGGTCGGTAAGCTTTCTTTGGTAAATAAAGCGGGTGAAGATATTACTAATCCATTCTTGAAGTTATCCAAGAATGAGGTGAAGGTATCAATACCTCTTTATGAATATAAAGAATTGACTGTTGTTGTTCCGACCAAGCATGGTTATTTCAATGATTCTAATTCAAAAATCACCATCAGTCCGGCAACTATTGCGGTGAAAGGGGATCCTGTGGTTTTGGATAGAATAAATGAAATATCTACTGCCACTATCGATGAAACAAAAATGCTGGGAGATTCCACATTAATCTTAGGATTAATTGTCCCTAATAATATCAGTATAGCTTCCGGTGAAACCAGCAGTGTCAGTGTTACTGTTAATCACATTGGAACCAGTACCAGAAATATTGCTGTAGATGATATTAATGTAATTGGAGCAAAAGATATTGACTATTCTTTACAAACGGCAGTGGTTAATATTACGCTTAGAGGACCTTCTGACGTTCTTGAGTTAATGGATGAAAAGAATATTGTGGCTACTGTTGATCTGACTGGGTATGAAGATACAGAAGGTGTTATCTCTGTACCGCTATCAGTTGCAATTAAGGATTCTGAATATGGAGTATACGCTGTTGGAGAATACAGTGTTCAAGTTAAGTTGGGTTGAAAAATAAAGTAATAATAGATAATATTCGTATTCCTGTTTCTGCTGATGATGCAGATATTCTTTCTGTTGCAGAAAAGAGGTTAAAATCCGCAGGAATTGCATATGATAAAGAAACGTTGCACATTCACAAAAAGTCAGTTGATGCTCGAAGAAGAAACGATATCTCATTTGTATGTTCTGCAATTGCGGATACTGATGTTTTGGAGTCGAAATCTGAGAACATCAGAATCAAGTGTACTCCCGATTATCAGCTTGATAAGAAGGCTGTTCAACTGAAATCTCGTCCTGTTATAATAGGCTTTGGTCCTGCAGGTATTTTTTCAGCAATGGCTTTAGCGGAAGCAGGATTGTGTCCTATTGTTTTTGAACGAGGGGCTTGCGTAAGTGAGCGTATTTCGGCAATTGATAAGTTTTATAGTACAAAAGTTCTGAATGTGGAAAACAATATCCAGTTTGGCGCCGGAGGTGCAGGAACTTTTTCTGATGGAAAGTTGACAACAAGAATAGGCGATCACAGATGTAGTTACGTCTTGGAAAAATTGCATAAGCTGGGAGCCCCCGATGACATTCTTTGGAAGGCGAAACCACATATTGGCACTGATATTCTCAGAAGTGTTGTTGATAATGCAGATAAATATATAACATCCCTTGGCGGTGAGATCAGATACAATACAAAAGTTATTTCTGTTGGTGATAACTATGTAGAGACAGCAGACGGTAGATTTGAATCTGATTGCATAGTCGTTGCAACAGGTCACAGCGCCAGAGATATTTATTCGATGTTATTCAAGAAAGGCTTTATGTTGGAAGCTAAACCTTTCTCGGTTGGTGTCAGAGCCGAGCACCTTCAAGTTGATATTGATACTGCACTTTATGGAGATCCTTCTCTATATAAAAAGATAGGACATGGTGAATATCAGATGTCTTATAGACAGGGTGATCGCGGTGTATATACATTCTGTATGTGCCCCGGTGGAGAAGTTATGGCTGCCACGTCTGAAGAGGGTGGAGTAGTTACAAATGGTATGAGCAGATATGCGCGCGATGGTAAAAACGCCAATGCAGCAGTTGCAGTTTCTGTATTACCTTCTGATTTCGGATGCGATCCAATAAAAGCAATAGAGTTCCAAAGAAAACTTGAGAGAGCTGCCTTTATAAAAGGTGGTAGTAATTATTCTGCTCCTTGTCAGTTGATGGGTGATTTCTTTGCAGGTAAAAAGGGCAAAATTGACGGTCCTGTTAAACCATCCTACATGAATGGAGATGTCGTTTCTGTGGACTTCTCAGATATTTTACCCGGGTTTGTTTCTGAAATGCTTAAAATAGGTTTTAGAAAGTTCGGAAAAACGATCAAAGGTTACGACAGCAATAATATACCACTAACAGGAGTTGAAACAAGAACAAGTGCGCCTGTCAGAATTATCAGACAAGAGGATTTTACCGCTCCGGGTCATAAGAATATTTATCCTTGTGGAGAAGGCGCAGGTTATGCCGGAGGAATTATGAGTGCTGCTGTTGATGGACTCAGAGTTGCTGAGGCGATTATGAATAGGTATAGTTGAGCATTTATTAAGGATATACTATGAGTGTTAAAAGAATGAAAAAATGGCTTGTGAAGGTCTCTCACTCGGAAAAAGAGAGAATAGCAGAAGCTGAAAGATTAGCTAAAGAGTTGGGATTGCATACAGCGACTGCACAGTTGCTGATAAATCGTGGGTGTTCTACTATTTCGGATGCATCGGATTTTTTAGCTAAGAGAACAGAGCAGTTTCATGATCCGTTCATTATGGCAGATATGGAAAAAGCTGCAAGTAAAATACTTGAGACGGTTGAAAATAAGAAGAAGATAGTTGTTTATGGTGACTATGATGTTGATGGCGTAACTTCTGTTTCAATTTTATGTTTATATCTAAAAAAAATAGGAGCTGATGTTGATTATTATATTCCTTCTCGTATAAACGAAGGATATGGTATGTCAGAAGCTTCTATTTCAAGAATAAAAAGTATGAATACTGCTTTGATTGTAACAGTAGACACAGGAATCACAGCAGTGGAAGAGGCCAAAATCATTAAGTCGCTTGATATGACCCTTATAGTTACAGATCATCATGAGTGTTATGGAGAACTGCCCGATGCTTATGCTGTGGTTAATCCTAAGCGTCCTGATTGTAGCTATCCATTTAAAGATTTGGCCGGAGTTGGAGTGGTGTTTAAATTACTCTGTGCGATTGAGATTTTGAGAAATAAAAATGCAAAAGCAATAGATTGCATTCGCTCCATATGTTTAGATTATATTGATTTGGTTGCTATTGGAACAATTGCTGACGTTATGCCTTTACGAGATGAGAATAGATTGATAGTCTCCGTAGGTTTGATGTACATAGAAAAGAATCCTCGCATGTCATTGGAACAGTTGATTATTGCATCAATCGGAGATGCAAAATCACCAAAAAGAAAAATAACAAGCGGTTATATTGGATTTACAATTGCTCCGCGCATAAATGCGGCTGGAAGAATTAAAGATGCTTCAATTGCCGTTGAACTATTTCTTAGTGATGATAAAGTACAAGCATCAAAACTAGCCGAACAGCTATGCAATATAAACTCACAACGCCAGCAAGAAGAGAATCTGATAATAGAAGAAGCATATGATAAAATAGAAAAAGAACATGATTTTAAGCATGATCCTGTGATTGTTCTTGATCATGAATCATGGCATCATGGTATAATTGGTATAGTTGCTTCGAGAATTACAGAACGATATGGGAAACCATGTATAATGATTTCTTTCGACGATGCCGGCGATAATAAAGACAGTGTTGAGTCATTAGGTAAAGGTAGTGGTAGAAGCATCAAAGGCATGAATCTTGTTGATGCACTTAACCATTGTAGTGATTTGCTTGAAAAATATGGTGGTCATGAGTTGGCTGCCGGGCTTTCTATTAAACGTGAAAACTTAGATGATTTTAAACAAAAGATAAACGACTTTGCCAGAGGTTGTTTCGATGGGGTGGAACCCATTTCTCACATTGAAGCTGAGTATGAGCTGTTGCCTGAAGAAGTGACTATGGAGCAAGCTGTTGAGTTATATAAACTGGAACCATATGGTGTATCAAATCCTGTTCCTGTTTTTGTAATGTATGATATGGTTGTTTCTTCTATAACGACAGTTGGGCAAGGGAAACATACTAAGTTGCTGTTGGCTAAAGACAGCTTAGTAATAAACGCAATGTGTTTCAGAAAGAGTCAGGATGATATCGATGTCCTAGTTGGAGACAAGGTGGATGTAATGTTTAATCTTGACATCAATGAATTCCAAAACACTAAGAATTTGCAGTATATTGTCAAAGATATCAGGTTAAATTATGAAGATTATAAAAAAGAAGAATCAGAAATAGCTTTATATCATCGTATAAAAGATGGTAGTTTTGATTTTTCAAAAATCGGTGAAAAACAAATTAAAGAGATCGTACCTGAGCGTGGAGATTTCGCTGATGTTTATAATCTGTTAAAGAAAGAATTGCGTCTTGACAATAATAAATTCAGCATCAGAGGTATTCAGTCGTTACTTAAACAGCATGGAATAACGATGAAATATGTTAAACTTAAATACATTATCCTTGTTTTCCAGGAAATGAATATTTTAGGTGTTGATAAACCAGAAGATAAAGAGGATGTTTATCAGTTCAGTTACGTTTATGTTAAAAACAAAGCTGATCTTGATAAATCTTCAATACTTCGTAAGCTGAAAGCTGCTTCTATGCAGAAAAACGGGTAATTAATATGTCACAAGAAGTAAAATTAGAAGAAAAATATCTTGCTATTGAAAAGCTTCTTTCTATGTTGAAAGTAAGTGGTAAGAAGTATGATATTGAAAAAATAAAGCTAGCATATTTGTATGCAGATGAGATGCATGAAGGCCAGTTTCGAAAAAGTGGTGAGCCTTATATTTCTCATCCTATTGCTGTTGCTGAAATAACTGCAGCTTTGGGACTTGATACAGACTCCATATGTGCAGCATTTCTTCATGATACTGTAGAAGATTGTCCGGATAAGACAAATTTAGGCATTCTGGAAAAGAAGTTTGGTTCTGAAGTATCTATGCTCGTTGATGGTTTAACAAAATTAAGCACCATTAATGTTGAGGATAAAGAAGAAGCACAGATTGAGAATATAAGACGAATGCTGTTGGCTATGTCCAAGGATATTCGTGTTATATTTGTAAAGCTTTGTGACAGACTTCATAATATGCGAACTTTGTATGCGAAGCCTGAGAACAAGAGAAGAATTACTGCTCTTGAGACGATGCACGTATATGCACCTCTTGCTCACAGACTTGGTATTCAGAAAATCAAACAGGAGCTTGAAAATCTTGCACTTTCATATCTTGACCCGATAGGTTATGAGGAAGTAAAGCAACATATAGAGCGTAAATATGGGCAGACCCAAAATCTTCTTGATAATGTAAGATCTCATATTACAGAGAATCTTGAAAAATACAATATACATTTTACACTTGAGGGACGTGTTAAAACAGTTTATAGTATTTATCGTAAAATGTTTAACCAGTCTAAAGAGTTCGATGAAATTTATGACTTTTATGCTTTGCGTATAATAGTTGAAACAGAACTTGAGTGTTATACTGCTCTCGGTATTATACATGAAATGTATAAGAGTATGCCCGGTCGATTTAAGGACTATATTTCTACTCCAAAACCAAATATGTATCAGTCACTGCATACAACGGTTATCGGACGTGAAGGTATTCCTTTCGAGGTTCAGATAAGAACAAGAGAGATGCACCATATTGCAGAATATGGTATTGCTGCGCACTGGAAATATAAATCCGGCGCGCAAAGCAGAGAGGAAATCGACAATAAACTCCAGTGGATTTCAAAACTTATTGATTCAGAAGATGGTACAATTGATGCTGATGACTTTATGCATTCGCTCAAAATCGACATTTTCCATGATGAAACATTTGTATTCACACCTAAGGGTGATGTTGTTGCATTACCTCAGGGTGCAACTCTTATCGACTTTGCTTATGCAATCCACTCTGCTGTAGGTAATAAAATGGTTGGTGCTAAGATAAATGGTATGATAGCACCCATAGATAAGTGTCCTCAGAATGGTGAAATTGTTGAGATACTTACATCATCATCTTCTAAAGGACCTAGCAGAGATTGGCTTAAGATCGTTAAAACAGGTGAAGCTCGTAATAAGATTCGTCAGTGGTTTAAAAAAGAAAAGCGAAGCGAAAATATCGTTATCGGACGAGCTGATCTTGATAAGGAAATCACAAAGATTGCCAGGAACGCAACCGAATCACAGCGACAGGAGATTATTACAAGACTGGCGCATAGAATCGGAATGCAAGGTGCAGATGATCTATGTAATTCTGTTGGATATGGTGGCTTGGCAATAAGTAAAGTTCTGGCTAAACTTAAAGACGAAGTTGAGCGAGTAGTGAAACCGGAAGCAGAAGAGCCTAAAGTGGTTGAAGTCGAGCAGGTTAAAACTGCTCCTGTTCCCAGTTCGGGTAAATCCGGCGGCATAATTGTTGATGGTCAGCATGGATGTGCCGTTAAGTTTGCTAAATGCTGTAATCCGCTTCCCGGGGATCCTATTATCGGATTTATTACTAAAGGGTATGGAGTATCTATCCATAAGAGAGACTGTCCTAACGTTACAAATGGTATGAAGAGTGAGGAGTTTTTCCATCGTTGGATTCATACAGAATGGGATCTTGCTGATATCAAGCGTATGAAAACAAGCTCATATGAGGCTGTTATTCAGATTTTTGCAGAAGATCACATTTCTCTTATTGCAGATGTAACTATGGCCCTTGCAGATATGAAAGTATCCATCACACAGATCAATACACGCAAGCATAATGATAATGATGTAATAATCAATCTTAAGTTTGCATGTAAGGATATTAATCACTACAATTCAGTGGTGGCAAGATTGAAGAATATATCCCATATAACTAATATAATTCGCGGATTAAATTAATATGATTTCAGTAATACAAAGAGTTCTCTCTGCATCTGTCACAGTAGATGGGGAGAAGGTTGCAAACAGCGGCGAAGGTTTGTTGCTTTTACTTGGAGTTTCTTCTGAAGATAACGAGGAAGATGCACGCCTTCTGGCTGATAAAATTTCAAAGCTTCGCGTTTTTTGCGATGATAATGACAAAATGAATAAGTCTGTGTACGATATTGGTGGTACGGTGACTGTTGTTCCTAACTTTACATTAATGGCTTCTTATAAAAAGGGTAACAGGCCTGATTATATGCGCGGCGCTAAACCTGAAAGGGCAAATGAACTTTTTGAGTATTTTTATACTTATATTTTAGATTTGGTTCCCCATGTTCAGAAGGGCATCTTTAAAGCTGATATGAAAGTTGAGTTGATAAATGATGGCCCTGTCACAATTGTTATGGACTCACGAGTTCTCAGAGGGGAAAGGGAAGTATAATGATACTTAATGTAGACGGCGAAATCAGCCGCTATTATGCTGAAAGTCTTGTTTTGCTTTTCTTTCCGGGTTCCAAATTTCCCGAGGATTCAACACTTGATACTGATAGAATAAGAGTAAACATAACTGCCAAACTTACTAATGATTCTTCATATGCGGAAGTAATTATAGCAGATGATAACGGCTGCGTTGTAAAAGGCTCATATACTGTTCCCAAAGAGATTTGTTCTGATAAAACTGATGAAATGAAACTTAAAATTGCATCTGGCGGAGCAATGTTGAAAGTCGGTAGTGAATACACCGGCGTATTTCCTCCTTGGGGAATGCTGACGGGTGTCAGACCTGCCAAAATGGCAGCAGAGATTATGAGCAAGGGTAATAACAATAAACAGACTGAGAAAGCTTTATGTGATATTTTCCTTTGTAAAGAGGAGAAAGCTAAATTAGCGGTTTTAACTGCACAAACAGAAAGTGTATTTATTACAGAAAAAGCCAGAAATGAATGTAGCGTTTATATTGCTATTCCTTTCTGTCCTTCAAAATGCAGTTACTGTTCATTTGTTTCTTTCACCTCGGCGCGTCTGTTATCTTTGATCCCACAGTATATTGATGCTTTAATCAATGATATTAAAGCAAGATTTGAGCTTATCAGAGACCTGGGACTGAGAGTTTCTACAGTGTATATAGGCGGGGGAACACCAACTGTTTTGTCGGCAGATCAATTAAGATGTTTATTAAAATGTGTTTCCGAATGTACAAATGTATATGAACTAGATGAATTTACACTTGAAGCAGGTCGCCCTGATACAATTACGGTAGAAAAACTTGCCATTGCGAAGGAATTTGGGGTAACCAGAATCAGCGTAAACCCTCAGACTCTCAATGATCAGGTTTTGACTAATATTGGTCGTGCTCATAATACTGAAGACTTTTTCAAAGCTTATGATATTGCCCAAAAAGCTGGTATTCGTGATATCAACGTTGATTTGATAGCAGGATTACCGGGAGAAAGTATTGATAGTTTTAAAAACTCTTTAGATAGAATATGTGATTTGTCTCCCACGAATATAACAGTTCATACATTCTATGCTAAAAGAGCTGCTGATGTAGTTAAAAACAATAAAAGTGTATATCGTTTGTCAGATATTGATACTTGTGCAGCAGTTGACTATTCGCAGCGCAAATTGCTTTCTTGTGGATATTTACCTTACTATATGTATCGCCAGAAGAATACTGTTGCTAATTTGGAGAATGTAGGGTACTCAAAGCCCGGACATGAAGGTATTTATAATATAATGATGATGGATGAAATTCATTCTGTTTTTGGCGCCGGAGCTTCTGCAATGACAAAGCTTGTTTCAAGAAATACGAATAATATGAAAATCGTACGTATTTGTGAACCTAAATATCCCTATGAGTTTTTAGATGATCATAATGGCATCACCGGTAACAATAGAAGAGAACATCTTAGAAATGAGGCAGTGAAATTTTATTCCCAATATTGAGGTGATCTCATGGTAAACGTTAATGTTCTTTATACTAACAGAAGTGCTGCTAAGCGATTCGTTGATTCTTGCGAGAATTCATTCAAAAAAGATATCCTGAGAGTATGTAACAGTGTTATATCGGATAGTGATTTGAAGATTATCACGTTGTGTGGACCTACTTGTTCAGGAAAAACTACAACTTCTGCTATTCTGACATCTGATCTGGTGAAGAAAGGGAAAAGGGTTAAAGTCATTTCTATTGACGATTTTTATTTTGAATCAAATGAAATGACACTGCGCAATATTTCTAATTTTGAATCAGTAGATGCTATTGATTTGGGTTGTTTTGTTGACGTTATATCAAAATTAATCAATTGCGCTCCGACAAGATTTCCGATTTTTGATTTTGTCACAAAAAACAGAGATTATTCTGAGGAGTATATTCCGCAAGATAACGATGTATATATAATAGAAGGAATACAGGCAATGTATCCTGAAATTTCTGCTATTTTGAGTGAGTATAAAACAAAAAGTATATTCATTAGTGTGGCAAAAGATATTAATATTTGCGGAGTCGAGTTTAATAAAAATGAAATACGTTTGATCAGAAGAGTTGTCAGAGACTATTTCTTCAGGAATTCTTCAGCCGATCGTACCTTAGAGTTGTGGAAAAACGTTCGTGTTAATGAAGAACAGAATATATATCCATATGCAAATAAAGCAGATTTTATTATTGATTCATTACTGCCTTACGAGGTTTTTGTTATCAGTAAGTATTTTCTGGATATTACGGAAGGTTTCCCATCTTCAGCTTATGGATATAAAACAATAGAGTCTATACGTGAACGTCTTGCGTGTTTGCTCGGAAGTAGTATAACATCCGATTTAATACCGCAGGATTCCGTTTTCAGAGAATTTATCATTTAAAATTTAGCCTTAGAGCTTAGACATATGAGGTGTCATATGAACGGAACTAAAAAGACTAAAATCAAGAATTCTTCAAAGTTATTTTTCTCAGGAGTTCTGATTTTGACAGTGTCAAATCTTATAATAAAAGTTATAGGATTGATGTTTAAGATCCCGATGAACCATATCGTCGGTGATGAGGGGATGGGGTATTATAATTCAGCTTATACCTTCTATACCTACCTCTATATGCTTTCAACAGCCGGATTACCTACAGCAATTTCCATCATGGTTTCTGACAGCAGAGCTAAATGTCAATTTAACCAAGTTAAAAGAATTTTAAAAGTATCCTTAGCTTTATTTATAGTAATAGGAATAGTCGGCTCTTGTGTGATGCTGTTCGGTTCCGGGGCAATGAGCTCTGCAATTGGTGCTGAGAATACAAAGTATTCTATGATGGCCATTGCACCAACTTTGTTTTTGATTTGTATTTCCAGTGCCTTGAGAGGTTATTTTCAAGGCTATCAGCAAATGGTACCTACAGCAATTTCTCAGTTGCTTGAAGCAGTATGTAAACTTGCGCTGGGCATTGGCTTTGCATTATATGCAATCAACAAAGGTTATCCTATATACATTGTAGCTGCTTATGCTGCGCTAGGACTTACTATAGGAGTGGGTCTTGGTATGATGTACCTCGTTTTTTCTAAACTTCTGTTTAAAGAAACTCAGTATGATGCGGAGTATCTTGTGGACAGAGAAGAGGATACAACAACGCTTCCCGGAAAATCTCTGTTCAAAAAACTCTTTATGATAGCACTTCCTATAACGGTCAGTGCTTCTGTAATGAGTCTCACCAATCTTATAGATACAGCAATAGTACAGAGATTGCTTCAGATGACAGGACTTACACAGGTGGCTGCAACTGAGCTTTACGGTAACTATACGTCTCTTGCTGTTCCTATGTTTAATCTGCCACCCGTACTTATTTATCCTATTTCATATTCAATTGTTCCTTTACTTTCAGCAGCTCGTCAAAAGGGTGATGTAGCAAGATGTAAACTTGTTATGGAATCTTCAATGAGAGTAGCGATGCTGATAGGTATTCCTTGTGGACTTGGATTGGCGGCACTTTCTAAACCTATTTTAAGTCTATTCTACAAGGCAAGCTCTGTTGAATTAGCAGCACCTTTGCTCACGCTCCTTGCACCTTCAACTGCTTTCATTTGTATTCTTTCTGTAACAAACGCGATTTTACAGGCTAATGGATTCGAGAGAAAACCGTTAGTTTCAATGCTTATCGGTGCATTTGTTAAAGTGGTAACTAACTTTTTCCTGATACAACATATTGGTATGAAGGGAACACCTATTTCTACTTTCCTTTGCTATCTGACGGTAACTCTTATAAACCTCTATTTTGTAAAAAAACATGTAGGAGTTATGCCTAAACTTTCCGGCCTGTTTGGAAAGCCACTATTTGCTTCTGTGCTGTGTGCAGTAACTGCTTTCTTATCATATTCAGTAATTCACGAAGTATTTCCTTCCAAATTAGCAGTTGTACCGTCTATTTTCTTGGCATTTCTGGTGTATTTTGTGACTATTTTTGTTGTAAGAGGTGTATCAGGAGACGACATAAAGCTTTTGCCTAAAGGGAATACACTCTATAGTATCTTTAAAAAGTTAAAACTTGTAAAATAATGAGTAAAAATATAAATCAGTTGCTTACAGAAGAAATACACGACTTTGATTCTTTGGTTTCTATAATGAATATTCTGAGAAGTGACTATGGTTGTCCTTGGGATAAAGAGCAATCTCATCAGAGTATCAGAAAGTGTTTGATCGAAGAAACATATGAAGTTGTAGATGCAATCGATAACAACGACGAATCGGCTCTAAGAGAAGAACTGGGTGATTTGCTTTTTCAAATTATGTTTCATTCTAAAATTGAAGATGAAACAGGTCACTTTTCTATAGATGATGTTATACAGGATATATGTTGTAAAATGATAAACAGACATCCACATGTTTTTGATTATAACGTTGATAAGAGTTCAGATTCTGTACAATTAAGTTGGGATGACATCAAGATTAAAGAAAAGAAACTGAAAAGTGTAGTTGATTCAATGTATAATATTCCGAATCATTTACCTTCGTTGATAAAAGCGCAAAAGGTGCATAGTAAAGCAAGAAGCAGATTGGGTATTGGTTTTAAAAACAAGATTGAAGCAATTGATTTTGCCAAAAAGCACGCTGATGTTTCATTTGTAGATTCTATATTTGCTCTGGCAGCTGCAGCAGAGTTTGATGGTATTGATATGGAGATGGAACTGAATAAATATGTTATGAACTTCATAAAATATTCTGATAACGAAATATGACTAAGCTTTTGCCAAAATTTTAAGTAATTTTGTTGAAAAGTTCAGCTTTTTTTAATAAAACTATTGCAATTATGTAAGTAATATGGTAGGATTATGGTGTAGTGCTTAAGCACAAATTTCGTATTAATAGAATCTGAAAGGATTAAGATTATGAACAAGACTCAGCTTATTGATGTTGTAGCTAACAAGACAGGTCTTAAGAAGAAAGAGGCTGACGCAGCAGTAGCAGCTGTATTTGAAGCTGTTGAAGAGGCTCTTAAGAGCGGTGAGAAAGTACAGCTCATCGGTTTTGGTACTTTTGAAGTTAAAGAAAGAGCTGCTCGTACAGGTCGCAACCCTGCTACAGGCGCAACAATTGAAATTGCAGCTTCCAAGTATCCTGCATTCTCTGCTGGTAAG
>JAFXGC010000064.1 GCA_017513325.1 Clostridia bacterium | reverse complement strand
CGGATAATTTCCGCTAAGTTTTATTTAATGTTTTAATACGCCAGTTTCTCTGTGAGATAGTTCTTAAGTTCAGCAATGGGAAGGCGAACCTGCTCCATTGTATCTCTGTCACGAACGGTTACGCAGCCGTCTGTTTCACTTTCGAAGTCGTATGTGATACAGAAAGGTGTACCGATTTCGTCCTGACGGCGATATCTCTTACCGATAGAGCCTGTTTCGTCAAATTCAACGTTCCAGTATTTAGCAAGCTCAGAATAAACCTCGCCTGCCTTATCGGAAAGCTTCTTGGAAAGGGGAAGAACTGCTGCCTTAACGGGAGCCAGAGTGGGATGGAAGTGCATAACAACTCTCACGTCGTTCTTAGCTTCGTCTACAACTTCTTCGTCGTATGCTTCTACAAGGAATGCGAGAGCTACACGGTCAGCACCGAGAGAGGGCTCGATAACGTAAGGAACATACTTCTCATTTGTTTCGGGATCGAAATATTCCATAGATTCGCCGCTTTCGTTCTGGTGAGCTGTCAGGTCAAAGTCAGTTCTGTCTGCAATGCCCCAAAGCTCGCCCCAGCCGAAGGGGAAGAGATATTCAAAGTCGGTTGTTGCCTTGGAATAGTGGCTCAGCTCTGCAGGATCGTGGTCACGAAGCTTAAGGTTTGCATCGTCCATACCAAGATTCAGAAGGAACTGATGGCAATATTTCTTCCAGAATGCGAACCATTCAAGGTCCTCGCCGGGCTTGCAGAAGAATTCAAGTTCCATCTGCTCAAACTCACGGATTCTGAAAATGAAGTTACCGGGTGTGATCTCGTTTCTGAAAGACTTACCTACCTGGCAAACGCCGAAGGGAAGCTTCTTTCTTGTTGTTCTCTGGATATTCTTGAAGTTTACGAAAATACCCTGAGCTGTTTCGGGACGGAGATAGATCTCTGTGGAAGAATCTTCTGTTACGCCCTGGAATGTTTTGAACATCATATTGAACTTACGGATATCTGTGAAATCAGACTTGCCGCATCCGGGACAAGGAATATTCTTTTCCTTGATATATGCTGTCATTTCTTCGTTGGACATAGATTCAACGATCATCTGAACGCCGTTTTCAGCGTTCCAATCCTCGATGATCTTATCTGCTCTGTGGCGCATCTTACAAGCGCGGCAGTCGATAAGGGGGTCGTTGAAGTTTACAACGTGACCGCTTGCAACCCATGTCTTAGGGTTCATAAGGATAGCTGCGTCAAGACCTACGTTATATTTACATTCCTGAACGAACTTCTTCCACCAAGCTCTCTTAACGTTGTTTTTGAATTCAACGCCGAGGGGGCCGTAGTCCCAGGAGTTTGCAAGGCCGCCGTAGATTTCGCTGCCGGGATATACGAAGCCTCTGTTCTTACAGAGAGCAACGATTTTGTCCATTGTTTTTTCTGTGTTTTTCATTGCCATTGTTTTATAGTGTCCTTTCGGTTTTTAACTGGGGTTATCTGAAATTATAGAAGATCTCCATTGCCTTATTTGTATCGGGCATATAGAAAGCTTCTTTATTTGCTGATGCTGAAACAAATCTGCCGGGATAAACGTAGGTCTGCTTACCCATCCATGTATAAGCTCTGATAACGTCGCCGTTTTTAGCTATATCGGCAGACTGGATATTTGTTTTCATTTTGCTTTCAAGGCCTATGATCATATTCTGCAGAGCATTATCAGAGGACTTGGAAATATTGGTGAGCACTCCGTTTACGAAGCTTGTGAGGATCGTCATTTCCTGATCGATTCCGTCGGAATAGTCGCTATAGAGAAGGGCTACTCCCAGTTTCTTTGAGAGCTTAACTGCTTCAGATGCGTCCAGCTCGTTCTTTATAACCACTTCAGGCTTCGTTTCCTCAGGCTCTTTTTCCGTTGTATCCGCTTTATTTGTTGTGTCTGCAGGATCTGTTGTTTCTTCGGGCTTTGTTTCTTCGGCAGGCGCAGGATCATCTGTAGTTTCCTCGTCCGTCTCTTCACCCGTTGTATCCTCGCCGCTTGTTTCCTCTTCAGGATCGCGGAAGGTTACGTACTCCTTGCCATCGTAGCCGATGGGCAAGGGCAATTCACAGGTTACAGCGCCTATTGAGGTTGCCAGAGAGGGCAGGTCAATAGCGTTCATAACCGTATAGTAGTCAATATCAAGGCCGATCATTGTGCCCACTTTTTCGCAGATATAGTCGATACCGTACACTCCGTACAGCTCACCGAGAGTGTAATCTCCCGTTACTGTTTCCACTTTGGTTATAGTGGGGATCGTCATTATAATATAATCTCTTGTTACCACATTGGCGTGTACCACTGCAAACGCCTTTGCTTCAACAAGGCGGTAGTCTTTTCCGAGAAGGCCCTCGCCTGCTCCTTCTACCTTTTCAAGCTTTGAAGATGTGGGATAATAGTCGTTATAAACGCTGGTACGCTTATCATACACCACCATAAGCCAGGTGAACGTTTCTCCCTCAAGTTCCTTTGAAAACTTATCTTCCTGTTCGCCCTCTTCACCGGAGGTTTCCACAGGGGTGATAAGAATATTATCAAGGTCCTTATCTTCCGTATTGAAAATATCGGTGACAGCTCCTGCGACGTATTTAGCCGCAAATATAGCCACAATACCCAGAACTACCAGAGAGATAGCAAAGGTTATTCCGAAATTTCTCAGATTTCTCATTATTTTGCCTTCTTCCTATGGATTGACGGAGATCACTGGGATACCTTTGAAATATCCGTTATAAGGATATTCGGGGATGCTCCGTTTCCATATATTTTAATGCTCATGCCGGGAGAAATATACTCTCCTCCGCAAACAAGCCCTTTTTCTGTCATCTTACCGCTGACATAAAAGGTTCCCGTTATATCAACCTGCGCTCCCGATGAATAGCTCAGAACATATTCGCCACCGGCACTTTCATTATATATTCTTGCAGGTGTTGTTATTACGTCGCCTGCAACAGAACCGAACAGCTTTTCATTTTCAAAATAGAAAATTGAGCCGGAGGTGATAAGCTTTCCAACTTCGCTGTCGGCAGATTCTATAACGTAGGAAATATAATAATTCTCTTCAGCGCCTGCAAAAAGGCCTGCATTTCCTGCAAAAACCTTGAAGCCAACTGCAAAAGTTGCGCAGCACAACAGGAGAATTATAAAAACATCAATTGCGGCAAAGCGCTTTTTTGAATATGTTTCCATTTGTTTTTAACCTTTCATCAAGGACCGTTCGGTCCTCTTTCAAACGGGAATTATTTCTTCTTACCTTCAGCTGCTTTTTTAGCTGCTGCCTCTTCTTTTTCCTTTTCTTTTGCAATACGCTCAGCTTCTTCTTTTTCTCTCTGCTCTTCTGCCTGAGCTTCAAGCTTGATCTCACTGATGTGCTCTGCAAGACCGGAAAGGATTCTTGTACTGGGCTTTCTCATGCAAAGGAAGATGAGGAACACGATTGCAAGAGCTGCAAGACACAGAACGATTGCTTTCCATGTTTTTGATTCATGGAACATTGCCTCTGTGTATGTAATTGCAACAAGACCGAGAAGTCCGCTGATAGCATAAAGGATCTTAACTGCTTCTTTGTGTGTGAAGCCCATATCAACGAGTCTGTGATGGAGATGTCCTCTGTCGGGTGCAAAGGGGCTATGGCCTGTGAGCACGCGGCGGATGATCGCTGTTGATGTGTCAAGAAGGGGAAGCGCGAAAATTGCGCAGGGCGCAAGGAATGAAAGCATTGTATGCAGTTTAAAGAGTCCCTGAACTGAGATTATTGACAATGCATATCCAAGGAACAACGCGCCTGTGTCGCCCATAAAGATTCTTGCAGGGTTCATATTGTAGGGCAAAAATCCTACGCAGGATGCTACAAGAACAGCTGTGAGAATTGCGCTGGGGATGTCTCCGGAAACAAGGATAACACCGAACATTGAAAGAGCTGTGATCGCGGAAACACCGCAAGCAAGACCGTCAAGTCCATCGATAAGGTTGATAGCGTTTGTGAGACCTGTTATCCAGAGGATCGTGAGGGGAATTGCGAAAATTCCAAACTCAAGTGTGTGACCGAACAATGTTACGTACTCGATGCGAACACCGAAAAGAATAACTGCAATTGCTGAAGCGCCAAGCTGAACAAACAGCTTGAGCAATGCTGAAAGACGGAAAATATCGTCAAGAACACCAAGTGTTACCAGCATTGCGCCGCCGATCCATATTGCATAGAGGTGGAGTGAATGTTTACAGAACACCATTGTCGAAAGCACGAATGCAATATAAATTGCAAGGCCGCCGATTCGGGGCATAGGCTTTCTGTGCATACGGCGAGCATCTGTGGGCACGTCGATAGCGCCAAGTCTGTAGGCCAGAAGTCTTACGGGGGGAGTAACCGTATAAGCTGTAAGCATAGCGC
Source organism: Clostridia bacterium (assembly GCA_017513325.1). Classification (GTDB taxonomy): domain Bacteria; phylum Bacillota; class Clostridia; order Oscillospirales; family CAG-272; genus Avispirillum. The sequence continues at coordinate 2,908 of JAFXGC010000064.1, read as the reverse complement.
AGATGATTGCTATAATAGCAATAAATAATGTTGAATGTTCCATTTTACCTATCCTTTCTTTTCGAACAAAGTATGGGTTATATGAATTTTAATTTTTTACCGATATTAAAAGCTTTGCCAAATCAGTTCACTGCTCTGAAAGGCGGACACTGACGCACTCGCCCTCAAAATACAGAGAAGGCGTTCTCAGCTGAAACATACTTCCTGCTGCGATCTTTTCTCCGTTTAGCTCATATCCGTAGGGAGTGACATCAGCAGAACACACCATAGTTATATACATGGAGCTATAGCCTTCGATCTTTGAATACACCGTTGTTCCCTGGGTGTTTGAGCCCTGATAATATGCCTGCGAAACAGAAACCGCTCTCACTTCGCCCATTGCTTCTCCGCGAAGGTTATACACCGTTTCGCCCTCGGAAGCTTTTTCGGCAAGCTCGTCTCTGATCTGCGGTATCTCCACCACATATTCTATAACGGCATCTCCGCCGCTCTCACGCATATTGACGACAATAGCATACGCCGCATATGCAATTGCAATTATTATAACTGCAAACACGACTATGTCAACAATATTTATTCTTTTTCGTGACTTATTCATTATTTTTCCTGCCTTTCTGCCTGCATCCTTGCAAGCTAAGACTTAAATTCAGAGAGTTATTTCAGCTTTCGTCCTGTCAGGGCTGATCATCTGAGCCATAACGGATCGTCTGGCCTTATTTTCCGCATCGGCTGCTATTGCAGAAGCCGCGCCCATTAAAATCCAAAACAAAGCAAATACTTCATCATAGGCCCATATATTCGTGCCAAGGCCGCAGATAAGCATCACCACCACGGACGATGCAGGAGCCCATGCTCTCATATACGTTGCAGTGCTTCTGTCTGAGCCTTTGCCGTATTTCTTTCTGAGAATATAACCGAATAGCAGGCACAACACTCCTGCAAGGGCAACTGCGCCCAAAATACCGAGGCTTGTCAGAATCGCTCCGTAAAAGCTTTCGCTGGGGGCAAAATTATCTTCCATAATACCGCCCACCAGGATATACATTACGCCTTCATCGTAGGCAATTCCGATTTCCTTCAAAAAGTTCAGCAGATGAGTTACCGCAACGCGGTTGCTTCCGCCGCCCATCCATACCCAAACGGCATAGAATGCGCAAACTGCCGAAAAGAAAGCGTAGGCTGCTCTTCTGCGGAAGAAGAAAAGCAAAATAACGATGCTTGCAGCCGAAGCAATGGTGTACATAAAATAACCGTTATACAAAAGCAGGCCAAGCATAGCCACCGTGCACAGAAATGTTGTTTGTCGCGGCAGGCCCGTTTTGCTCAGCATAAATGAGGCTGACAGCGGAATGAGCGCTGCGCAGCACAATGCCAGCGCAGGTATGTTGAAAATGGAAAGGTCTGCTCCGGTTTCACCGAAAACGGACATACACACGAAAGCCATATAAAATGCGGAAACTGTTCCGAAAACAACAACTGCCACCGAAATTATATTTTCAGCTCTTTCTCCGTTGCCGTCAGAGGCGCACAGCAGAAAGAACGCCAGCATCATAAGAGAAAACTTCAGGCTTCCGGAATGGATCTCGGAAACAAAAACCATAACCATCAGAATCAGCGCGGCTGCTCTGTGATGATGATAGGTGATACTGCGTTTGCCTCTCAAGGCTTTTATAAGAAAAGCAACGATACCAAAAACAGAAACGAAACTGAGAAGCTCTCCGTTGCCAAGAGGAAGCAAAACTGTTATAAAAAGCACAGCAGACTCAGGATAAGTTAATACAAAGCCTGCCGCCACTACGAACAAAATAAAGAAAACAACTGACAAAGGGGCAAACACAAAGGTTGCGCTTCCAAGCAGAACGCCAAGAAGAAAAGCAATATTGGCTCTGCCCCAGGTTGTCCTGGAATGATTTATATGGATCCTTACGCCCATAACCTTTGCGATTAAACTTCCCGTTTCGGAAAGAGCGAGGATCGTGCCGGGCGTTCCGCGCGAAAACAGGAAAGGAAGCGACAAAAGCGCTACGCACAGGGAGATGAAGATATCAGCAAAAGTGCCTTCCGAAAGAAAAGAAAAACGGAATACGGAAATAAGAGTGCTGTATATTCCGAAGGTGAGCATAAAGGTTCCGATTATGCTGTTTTTAATATACGGAATATTTTCTCTGAACTTTTTCATATGGTGCGCAACGACGCTTGAATCAAACAATCTTACGGTTTTATTTCTCACGGTTGCGGCAAAGGCGCCGATCGCTGAAATACTATTGATAACAAGCTCTGCAATTTTTTTGAACGCTTGATTATTCACGGCACCCTCCCATTTCGTTTTATCATCTGTTAAAATCCTGTAGATATTCACTTTATGATACCACACTTAACCTTTTTTTTCAATAACTATTTGATATTTTCTACTATAACTATATATAAATAAATCCCCCTTCGCTCGGTTTCAACCGACAACGGGGAGATTTTTGCAGGTTTATAAGAGAATTTATCGTTTAGCGTATTAGCCTTCGCCCTTTTAAGGGAGAAGGTGGCACGTCCCACGCAGTGGACGGGACGGATGAGGGTGATTATTATTGGCTATTTTTTCAACCCTCATCCACCACTGCGGTGGTCCCCCTTCCCCCTTTGCGAAGGGGGAAGGCTTAGGGTTATAAATTATCGTTTACCGCATGAGCCTTCCCCTTGAGGGGAAGGTGGATTGCGAAGCAAGACGGATGAGGTGTCCAGGCTTAGCTTATGCAGAAATTTATAGCTGTACCGTGGGGGATTTCGCTCTCTGCGGAGAGCGACCAAGAAGCTCCGCCTCTTGGAACTCCTGCGCGCAATAGGTGTTCCGCGATCTGCGGATCGCGTCTCAGGGCTCTGCCCTGATAATCCGCGACCTTTTTTAAAAAAGGTCGAT
>JAFXGC010000063.1 GCA_017513325.1 Clostridia bacterium | reverse complement strand
ATCAGTTAATCTTCCATCGTGGATCAGTGCTTTAAAATATGATCACAAACTGATTCAGATGATTATCTCTGCTTTTAAGGAAAAAGCTTGTACACTAAAAAATCTTAGTAATTGTAATGTGTTTACTTCTGAAATTAAAACTGCGTTAGATAAGTACGCAAACAATCATTTTAATATTTGCGGATTTGATGTAGTATCAGAATCGGTTGAAATCGGAAACGGTAACATTTTACTGGATTTGATTTTTCCTGAAAAGTTGTATTATGAAATACTGAGCGCATATACCGGATTGCAAGTTAATAATCAAAGTCAGCTAATTTCGGTGCTCTCGGAACTTTCGAGATTCAAAAAAGAATTTAGTAAATATGAACGTGCTATCAGTGATCTTGAAGAGAATGGTTATGGTATAGTTTTGCCTGATGCTGAAAGTATGTCTATTGACGAACCTCAAATTATTAGACAATCAGGTTCATACGGTATTAAACTGAAGGCAACAGCGCCTTCAGTACATATGATAAAAGCTGATATTCAAACTGAAATCAACCCGATTGTTGGTTCTGAAGAACAATCAGAGGAATTAATTAAGTGCATCGTAGATGAATTTGAAAACAATCCTGAAAAAATTTGGGAACTGAATCTGCTAGGCAAAAGCTTATATGAACTATTAAGTGATGGTCTTCATACAAAGTTGTCTCACTTATCAGAAGACTCCAGAGAAAAATTATCTGAAACTTTATCTAGAATTATCAACGAGGGAAGCGGAGGACTAATCTGTATTATTCTTTGATAATCAGCGAAGCATACTATATTAACGTGTGCTTCGCATTTTTATGGTAAAAAACTATGAAAATATTTACTAAATTTCAACGAATATATTGATTTGATCTTTTATAAATAGTATAATTATACTAGAATAAAAATGCACCAAAGGAGATTATTATGAAGTGTATCATCAATGGACGCGTTATTCTTGCAGATAAAACAATAGATGGATTTGCTGTTGTTTTTGACGAAAAGATCGAGAAAATCGTTCCTGCATCTGAAATCAATCTTAATGATTACGAAGTAATCGATGCCGCCGGCAATTACGTTGCTCCCGGTTTGGTAGATATCCATATTCATGGATATTGGGGCGAGGATGCTTCTGATGGAAACACAGAAGGTCTTGTTAAAATGTCTACAGGAATCGCTGAAAACGGCGTAACTGCATGGTGTCCTACCACTATGACAGTTTCAAAAGAAGAAATCGAAACAGCATTTAATTGCGCACGTGAAGTAAAAAACTCTGATGAGTATTACGGCGCAAGAATCCTTGGTGTTAACAGCGAAGGGCCTTTTATCAATCCTTCCAAGAAAGGCGCCCAGTCTGCTGACCACATCCTTCGTCCTGATGCTGATTTCATTCTTGAAAATGCTGATATTGTTAAAGTATTTACAGTTGCTCCTGAAGTTGAAGGCGGACTTGAATGTATCAAAAAAGTTTCTGAAGATGGTAGAGTTCTCGTTTCTATGGGGCATACTAATGCTACATATGAAGAAGCAAATGCAGGAATTGAAGCCGGTGTAAGACATACTACACACCTCTTTAATGCTATGACTGCTCTTATGCATAGAAATCCCGGAGTTGTTGGAGCTGCACTTTCTGATGAAAGAGTGAGCACAGAACTCATCGCTGATACTTTCCACGTAAATAAGGGCCTCTTCAAACTTGTTAGTAAGATAAAAGGTAATAAACTTTGCCTTATCACTGACTGTATGAGAGCCGGCGGCATGCCCGATGGCGACTATACTCTTGGTGGACAGCCTGTACATAAAGAAGGAATACAGTGTCTTATGCCTGACGGAACAATTGCAGGTAGTGTTCTTAAACTCAATGAAGCTGTATATAATCTTTATTCAAATACTGATCTTCCCATTGAAGCCGCAGTTGCTGCAGCAAGCCTTAATCCTGCTATGGCTATTGGTGAAGACAAAGAAATCGGTTCTCTTGAAGTTGGAAAGAGAGCAGATATTATCATCGCAGATGATAAGTTTAATATTTTGAAAACTATTATTGGAGGATATACAAGATATGAACAGTAATGAAGTAAAAGCTTACAGCAATGGTAAGAAGAGTGGTGTGAAGGTATTCGTAGCAGGTAGCTATGAAGCACTTTCCAAGAAGGCTGCTACAATTCTCGCAGGTGCTATCGCAAACAAGCCCGAGTTTATTCTTGGTCTTGCAACAGGTACATCTCCTCTTGGCCTTTATGACGAACTCGCTGAACTCAACGCACAGGGAAGAGTAGATTTTTCAAAGGTTACATCCTATAACCTTGATGAATACTATCCTATCGCTCCTGAAAACGACCAGTCATATCGTTACTTTATGAATAAGAATCTCTTCTCTAAGATTAACATTGATATTGAGAAGACACACGTTCTTTCCGGTCTCACAAAGGATCCCGAAGGTGAATGCAAAGCATACGACGCTGAAATCGAAGCTGCTGGCGGTATCGATCTCCAGGTTCTTGGTATCGGTAATAACGGTCACATTGGCTTTAATGAACCCGGTAAGGACTTTATTTGGGGAACACATATGGTTGAGCTTACAGAAAGCACAATTGAGGCTAATTCCAGACTTTTCAACTCTGCTGATGAAGTACCGAGAGCTGCACTTTCTATGGGTATTGGTAACATTATGTGCGCTAAGCAGATCGTTCTTGTTGCTAATGGTCCTAAGAAGGCTCAGGCTGTAAAAGAAGCTCTTGAAGGTGAGATCACACCTTATTGCCAGGCTTCTATTCTCCAGCTCCATCCCAATGTAACATTCGTTCTTGATGAGGACGCTGCTAGCGCTCTCACAGAGTACAAGGAAATCTAAGTAAAAGAGACTATATAAATCAGAAAGGATTGATAAAACATGATTATTGCAAAACTTGATCCTCAGTTTCAGCCTATGGTTAATGTTATCAACGAATTCAACGCTGCTGTAGCAAAAGCAGGTGGAGTTCCGTTGGTTATCGCAGTAGAAAGAAACAACAAGTATGTTTCTACTTACAAGCTTGATGTATATGCTGACGGCACAGGTCATGATGATGAAAACTACGGCGTAGTTGAAAGAATTGTTAAAACACTTCTTTGGCTCAACGGTGGTTACAAGGTATACATCGCCGGATCTAAGAAGATCTATGAAAGCCTTGCAGCTGCGTACCAGAAGGGTGGCGCTAGAGAATTTGACGCTGACTTT
>JAFXGC010000062.1 GCA_017513325.1 Clostridia bacterium | reverse complement strand
GTTCCACCGGAAGAAGCATTTGACTGAAAGATCATAGCTGATCCAACTGACGTCAGCATCATTGCATAAATGAGTTCAAGAAGAGGTTGATCAGATAAAGGCGAATCCAAAGGAACTATTATTTCAAAAATATATGTAAGTGCTGAATACATCATACTGCAATATACGGTTTTGATGCCTGTTCCCTTTCCAAAAAAAATGAAACCAACAACAAGCAGCACTGCATTAAGGATCAATATCCACGCACCGGCTGAAATTGGTGTCAGGGCACCAAATATAGTACCTATACCTGTTACACCACCAGTAGAAAAGCCATTGGGTATTTTAAAAAAATAAACACCGATGGCAAGCAGGAAAATTCCTGCATTCATAACAATAAAGCTCTTAGTTTTTTTCATAATCCCTCTATAAGCATAAAAGATATAGTTATTATATATATTACACCAAAATATGTCAATACACGCAAAAAAGAAAAGCCCTGAGGGCTTTTCTAATTATATTCTGCTGAAACCGCGTCCTATTATCTCACTGCTTGTTGTAATGATAGTAAATGCCGAAGGGTCTATCTCCCTTACCTTTTCACGAAGCTTTATAGCTTCAATTCTTCTGCATACAGTATGCAGCATAATTTTATCTTCACCGGTATATTCTCCAACTACTTTGTGTGTAGTAACTCCTCGATTAATATCATTCATAACATACTTTTTAATCTCATCGCCTTTAGTAGTTATAACAATAAAATACTTACAGCTGTTTACAGATTCAATAACAGAATCAATTATAAAAGCTCTTATGAATAATCCAAGAAGTGAATACAGTCCAGTCGTAACTCCAAATACGAAAAACGATCCAAGAGCTACAACCAAATCAGCATAAGTCAAAGCTTTGCCTACGTCCATCTTAAAATATTTTTTTAAAATCAACGCAACTATCTCAGTGCCACCCGAAGAAGCTTTAACCTTAAAAATGATAACCGATCCTACAGACATGATCAGCATTGCATAAACAAGCTCAAGAAAAGGTTGATCAGAAAGTGGTGTTGAAAGCGGAATAATATATTCAAAAACATTAACCAACAACGAAATCATCAAGCTGCAATAAATCGTTTTGATACCTGTTCCCTTGCCTAGAAAAATGAAACCTACAAGCAAGAGAGCTACGTTAAGAATCCACAACCAAACACTGGCAGAAAACATTGTGATTTTGCCAAGTATCGTAGCAACGCCTGTGACTCCACCCGTTGCAAAGCCATTAGGAATTATAAAGAAATATATTCCAATTGACAAAAGCAAAACGCCTACATTCAAAAGCAGGAAATTTTGAATTTTTTTGAAAGTCATACAAATACCTCAAAAACGCATAACATTGTTATAATTTGTAGGCAATCCTTCTTTATAAATATGTGAATCTGAAGAAAGAGTTAACACTCTGGGGATCGCAATACCATCCTCTTCCCTGAATTCAATTGCAGTCATACCTGTATGGCAGAAATCAAAATGCAAACAAAACTGAGGATAAGGAATATCAAGAATACAGCTTAGAAAAGCGAGACCAAACCCCTGGTGAGCAAACATAGCTACTCTAGCAGCATTGTCTTCTACAACTTTGTATGTGCCTGTTCCCGGGATGTGCTCATAACCAAGTTTAGCAAAAAAAGCATCGCTTTCTCTTTGAATACGCAATATTCCTTCTTTAAAAGTAGTGTCTTTAAAAGCAGGATGATCATACCACTGGTGTCCCATGGCGATAACTGATGGATCCGCAAAAGTTTTTCTCATCTCTCTGTCTTCAAATCCCCATCTTCTGGAACCATCATCTCTGACAACCGTCATCTGCATCCAAGCGTGATGCTCATGTGCGAAATCAACCAATTCTTTGTCCATTTTTAAAATTTCACAAGTGGGATCTGCTGTTTGAATAGCTCTCTTCGATGTTGAAGCATATATCTTATGAACACCGTGCATAGCAAGACGCTTAGCAACAGCCTCTGCTTGTCTTTCTCCAAGAGGTGTAAGAGAATCAGGATCATAAATAGGATCACCATGACGTACATAGAAAAAAAGCATAACATACTCTCCAATAAAACATTCTTGTTATAATATTAACACATTTTAATTAATAATACAATATAATACCTTAATGGGTTTAAATATTTTATTATTCACTCAAACAACGTTATAAAAAAACGCACACCATAAGGTGTGCGTTTTTTATTTAAGCAACCAATATACCACTTGAATTAAAGATATAGTTTTTACCGTCTATGTACTGCGCTCCTGTTACCATATATCCATTACTATCAAGGTAGTACCAGTAACCGCCGTAGCTTAACCATTGATTCTTTGTCATAGATCCTTCAGAGTTAAGATAACACCAACCGTGGCTATCCATCTTCCAACAATTAGTCACTGCGTATCCGTCAGAGCCTACATAGCACCAGCCGGCATAATCCTTTACCCAGCGATTTGTAGTCATTCTGCCATTTTCATCAAGATAGCACCAGCCCTTGCTGTCTTTTACCCACTTGTTTGTTACACAATAACCGTTTGCGCCAACATAGCACCAACCTGCAGAGTCCTTGAGCCAACGATTTGTTGCCATTCTGCCGTTTTCATCAAGATAGCACCAGCCCTTGATGTCTTTTACCCACTTGTTTGTTACACAGTAGCCATCAGCTCCAACATAACACCAACCTTTGGAATCCATTATCCAACGGTTTGTTACAATTCTACCATTTTCATCAAGGTAGCACCAACCCTTACTATCTGCGATCCATTTGTTGGTTGCGCAATATCCATCATAACCAACATAGCACCATCCCTGTGAGTCCATTAACCATCGGTTAGTTGCTAGTTTTCCATCCTCACCAAGATAACGCCAACCAATATCATCTTTTATCCACTTCTTGGTAACATAGTTACCGTAAATATCAACGTAATACCAGTCGTTTTCAATCTGAATCCAACATTCTTTTGAAAATACAATATAGGAAGCTAAAAGCTTTTCATTGTCAGGATCAATTGTAACCTTAGCAAAGTCAGCCAAACTTCCATCGTAATAAATATTTTCAAGATTTATGCAATTATTAACAATGTTTTTACCTATACTTTTAATACTGGCAGGAATCGATATAGTTCTAAGATTATTACACCACTGAAAAACAGAATCTCCTATACTTACAATACCGTTGGGAATTACTACATTGTCAAAGCTGGCACATTTATAAAAAGCATATTGATCTATACTAGTAACTGTAGCAGGAATATTTGGGGGTTCAAGGAGTGTGCATCCGTAAAACGCATATTCGCATAAGCTTGTAATTTTAGATGGAATATTTACATTTTTAAGACTTTCACAACCATAAAACGTATAAGCTTCTATGTTTGTTACTCCTTCAGGAATAACTGCACTTTCAAGTTTAACACACATATAAAATGCTCCACAGCCTATGCTTTCAACACTCTCTGGAACTTCTATACTTTCAAGAACTGTGCAATAACCAAATGCATACTTTTCTATATTCACAACTCCCTCGTGAAAAACGACATTTTTAAGGCTTCTGCAATTGGCAAAAGAAAATTCACTTATACTTGTTACACTACTAGGAATATCAATGCTCTCGAGTGCAGTACAAATATAAAACGCGTAATCCCCTATACTTATGAGGTTGTTTGAAAGATTAACGCTTTTAAGAGAAGAACAACTATAAAATGAGTTTTCCCCTACACTTGTTACACTGTCAGGCAATACTATACTTGTAATATATTCATTATCATAAAAAGCCCTATCCCCGATACTTGTAACAGGATAACCTTCAATCTCATCAGGAATGACTACGTCGGCGTAGCCATCTAAAGATACACCTGTTATGATTACCTGCTCGTTCTCAATCCGATATTTAATTGTAGTACCAGTATCCTCTGCAGATGACGTAAAGCAAAGATAGCTTATCATCATTATAACAGAAAGTACACAATAAATAATGCTACGCTTTTTCATAAATCATTTACCTCTCCTTCTTTGTATTAAATCATATAAATAGGATCATATCCTATATTATATTTTACTATTATTTTCCAACTATTACAATAAGCTTGTAAAAGTTTTCGCAATACACACTTCTAAAAAAGAGATACTGCTGCAAATTTCAGTTGTGTTTCTATACATAGTACGAATCAAAAAGCAAAAAAACTTCAAAAAAATTGTATTTTTTATTATATTTAACTGTGAGTATGACAGTTAATGATGTAAACCTGCATCATACTGAGTTTGTGTAGTTTGATCGCGTGGTCAGTTTAGGCGACCTTTGCAACATCGGCTCTGTCTTCGCAATTTTTTTGCTCGCCAATCGCCGTGTTGCGGCAGCTCCTTTTGCCTCGCTTCACCTGCCACCGGCAGCGCAATTATGTTTGATTAACAGTCAGGCTTACTTCCTGAAATATGGTCGACTGAGCCACCTCGACGCTTCGCTTACTCTCAGTGTC
>JAFXGC010000061.1 GCA_017513325.1 Clostridia bacterium | reverse complement strand
TAACCAGTCAAATACTTTGTTGTTAATTAATTCTTTCATGAATAACTTTTCTTTTAACTCATTAATAGATCCTGCGTGAACCGTTGCTATAACAGGAACTCCTGCCCCACAAGAACAGAAGATGGCATCAGCATCTTCTGTATTACCTATTTCGTCACACACTATGTATTCAGGTGACATGGTGCGCAGAGCAATTTCTATCCCCTTTGAACGCGGATATCCGTACAACACATCAATGGAATGGTTTTCGGTTAATGCACCGCAAATTTCATATCTTGTATCGATAACAGCAATCCTTGAGTTGAACGGTGGCGACGCAAGACTTGCAGTTAATTCACGTAGCACGGTAGTCTTACCGACGCCGGGCTTTGAATAAAAAAGTATGCCTTTTATACCTTCTAACAACAACGGTATCAATTCATTTGCTGCTCCTTTAACCCTGTGTGGTATTCTTATGCAAACGGAAGAGATATCAGCAACTGAAATTATCCTTCTATTATCTATAACTGCTCTTCCGCAAACACCTGCCCTTATGCCGCTGGATGTGCAAATATACCCTTCTGTTATTGTATCGCTATGAGTGTACATTGAATTCCCACAAAGACTTCGTACCGTTGTTTGAATTTCACTTGGTGTGGCGGAAATATTGCAGGAAATATTATTATTGCTGACTGTAATATATACCGGAGCATTTACTCTCAGACGTATTTCTGAAACATTGCCCTTATATAAGGCCATTGTCTTTTTTATTCGATCTGCCAAAGGCTGTGGTATATAAGTTAATGCTAAATCCTCGTATGATATCTTCATGCCTACCTCCGTTTTTATTAATATATACTCGGACAAGTACTGATATATGCAAAAAAAGCAGCCCCTCGGAGCTGCTTTAAAAGCGATAATATATATTATAATCTTTTTGTTTCACCCGGAGCAATCTCAACCGGTTCTCCATCAACAGAGATCCATACAGGAATAGCAGATGGATTGTAAGCTGTTGTCATCTCTGAAGTAAACTTTACATTTCTGAGAGCATTCAGATAATCAATTATCTGAATGTAAGTTGCATACCATGTGTCTTCTTTGTTTGCAAGAGATTTGCAAAGGGTCTCCATATATTCCCACTTTTCTTCGTTATTTATCTCGTAACTATGTCCCCAAATATTGAAAAGCATCATTTTAGGAAACATTAATTTTTCAAAGAAATAAGGAACAAGTTCTTGTGCCTTTGCATGGTGGCATGTAGGTGTCCATTTCATAAACTCAAAATGTGTACCAAATCCGGGATCTTCACCAACAGTACGTGAATATTCCATTCCAACAGCCTCAAATGACTGTATCGCCTGATCAGTAAATGTACCAAAAGGATAAGACATACCTCTTACGGGATAGCCTGAAATACTTTCAAGAAATACTTTGTTTCTGTACGCTTCAGTAACTAAAGCTTCCTTAGGGAGCTTGTGTACGAAAGGATGATGTGCTAAATGGCAAGCCATTTCATGTCCTTCGTATAACTTTGCATAATCTTCAACAGAAACATACTTTGCGCCTTCTCTTTTGAGAAACTCAAATCTGTCCTTCCATTCAGGACAGCAAATGTGAAAAGTTGCTTTAAGATTATACTTGTTAAAAAGCTCAACTAATCTGTAATCTTCAAATCTTGCATCATCATAACTGAAGGTTACGCAATGTCGTACTCCACCCGGCCAAAAATCAAGTTCAACATTCTTCATATCATATCACCTCAAAATTTTGTAATCTAATGATATCACCACTTTTTATAATTGTAAATAGTTTGACATAATTTCGATCTTAGTTTATAATATACAAAAAACTATATAGGACATTAAGATGAGCGAAATTTTTAAAACCGAAATTAAAGAAATGAATATGCTAGGCAATGGTATTGCCAAACAGGATGGTTGCGTTATTTTCTGTCTTGGTGCTGTAGATGGTGATGTTGTAGAAGCCGAAATAACCCAGACAAAAAAGAACTTTAAGATAGCTAAGATACTCAATATAGAAAAAAGTTCTGAACACCGCTGCGCTATCGATTGCGATCATTATGACTTGTGTGGTGGGTGTATGCTTCGACACATAAATTATGAACATGAACTTGATATAAAACGTCAAAGTATTGAAACTGCATTCCGTCGCGCAGGCTTAGCTGGCTTAGAAGTTGACGAGATAATCAGCTCGGATCAAGAGAAATACAGAAATAAGGCAGTTTTCCACTTTGATTCAAATGGCAACATTGGATATATGAGCGAAGGTGCACATAGTATTATAAATATTGAAAGCTGTCAGATTTGTCCTGATGAATTTATTAAAATAGCAAAATATGTAAGCAGTAGACTGAAAAATATATCACAAAATCTTACATATCTGTTCATCCGTACAAATCACGACAAGAGCGAGTTCAATGTTGTGATTGGTAAGAAAAAAGGCCATGATATTGATTTGAAATCTTTCGCTGAGTCTTTAAAAGAGGCGTTCCCTTCGGTGGTGGGAGTGTTGAGCGGAGAGGGTGATCACCCCGAAGAAAATAACAATTTCTTAACCATTTGCGGACGTTCATATGTAAATACAAAGTTTTGCGATCTGGACATAAAAGTATCTGCAGCTTCATTTTTTCAGGTAAATTATCAAGCTGCAGAAAAACTTTGCCGCAGAGCAGCTGAACTTGCGGCGCCAATGCCCGGTGAGTTTGGAGCTGACTTGTACTGTGGTACCGGTACAATAGGTCTTGTTACTGCGTCTTTATTTGCGGGTTCATTTATTACAGGTGTAGAAATAAATGAAAAAGCAGTTGCTGACGCTAAAGAAAATGCAAAGAATAACGGACTAGAAAATCTCGGTTATTATGCAGGAGATAGCGCTGATTTTGTTAAAAATAGCTATGGTGCTATAGATTTTGCAATAATTGATCCCCCTCGTGCGGGTTGCTCTGAGCGTATGATTAAAGATCTGAAAAAACTTAAGCCCAATCGAATTATTTGTGTTTCTTGTGCTCCGGACACACTTGCAAGAGATCTTAAAAAGTTAACTGAAAATGATTACACAGTTTCAAAAGTTGTTATGTGTGATTTGTTTCCAAGAACTAAGCATGTTGAAACCGTAGTTCTTTTGAATAAAATAGATTAAGATTCAACCTTGGAATAAGATTAATTATTTCTGTTATTTACAGAGTTTAAACAAAAAAGTGGGAATTACTCCCACTTTTTTATTCTATCTTTAATTTCTCTGTATTTTTTCTTTGTTGCAAGACCTCCGCGTATATGACGTTCATTTTTGTTATTAATTAAAATTTTTTTAACGTCAGCGTATAATAACTTATCTCTTGTTTTGAGTTTATCTGTTACATCTTTATGTACTGTAGATTTGCTTATACCAAAGTGTGCGGCAGTCTCTCTAACGGTTCCTTTGGTTTCGACTATATATTCTCCAAGAATAACACATCTTTCTTTGTTTTCTTTCAAGCTTATTGTATCCAGATACAAACTTATCATATATCACTCCATTCTTTGCTATAGTTCAGTATATGATATTAAGCTTTATGATTATGTGCTGATTTATGTATAAGTTGAACAAATTACTTTTATATTCAATTTGTTGTTTATGTGCTAAATATTAAGTAATTTTATAATAAGTATTGATTTATTTTCACTATTAGTATATAATATACTAGAAAATTAAGTTTTTGGCTAAGGAGAGCTGTTTTCGATGAATAAGCAAACAGGAGTTAATTTTATAGCGCAAGTTATATCGTTTGCTATTAATATATGTATCAGTTTCTTTCTGACACCATTCATTATTAAAAACATTGGTATCGAAGCAAACGGTTTTGTTACTTTGGCAAACAATGTTGTCGAATATGCTCAGATCTTCACTTTAGCCATTAACTCTATGGCGAGCAGATTTATAACAATCAAATTGCAACAGAAGAATTATGAAGATGCAAATAAATACTTCTCTTCAATTGCATACGCGAACATAATAATGTCCGTGGTATTCTCAGTAGGCATTTCTTTTGTTATCATCTTCCTCGATAAATTTCTCAATATTTCCGAAACTTCTGTAACTGACATAAAAATTCTTTGGATTTTTGTGGCTATAAATTTTATAATTTCCCTTTTTGTTTCAATCTATTATGTGCCGATATTTGCGGCAGACCGTTTGGATGTAATGGGATTTACAAATGCCAGAGGTAGCATTCTCAGAGCTGTAACTTTGGTTTTGTGCTATACATTCTTCAGACCTTATACGTTTTACGTTGGTATTGCATCTGTTCTTCTTGGACTGAACAGCCTGATAACATATATTCATTACAAGAAAAAGTTGTTGCCTGATCTTTGCATCAAAAGAAAATATTATGATTTTGCTTGTATCAAAGATTTGGTTGCATCCGGTATATGGAACTCCGTAACAAAACTAAGTACTATTCTTTCCTCCGGATTGGATTTGCTTATAGCAAATATTTTTGTTAACGGCGTGGCCATGGGTGTGTTGAACGTATCGAAAACCGTTCCTAACATTGTTTATCTTTTGTTTAGCATGCTTTCCTCTACTTTGGCACCTCAGCTGACTATTGCTTACGCTAATAACGATTTTGAAGAAATGAAGCGTCAGCTTATATCGTCTATTAAATTTCTGGGTGTTTTCTCAAGTATCCCTATAGCAATTCTAATGGGACTTGGTGAAAATTTCTTTGCCCTTTGGTTGCCTGATCAAAATTCAGCATTTTTACACTTATTGACAGTGATAATCTGTATTTACTTGATTTTTGCATTACCCTTGGAACCACTATACAATATATTTACCGTAATAAATAAGGTTAAAATATCATCTATTGCACTGGTGTGCTTCAGTGTTGGAAGTATACTAACTGTTTTGATAGGACTCCCCTTCATTCAGTCTGATGAAGCTAAGGTTATATACATCGCAGCTGTTGGTTCATTTTTTACTATGTTAAAGCTTCTCACCTTTATTCCTTTATTCGGAGCAAAATGTCTTAATTTTAAGTATACAACATTTTATTCAGTAATATTTAAAAACTTTATTTCTGTATGTGTTCTGTTAGTTATAGCAGTCGCTATAAATCGCATATTTGCAATTGATACTTGGATCAAGCTTTTTGCAGCGTGTATTGCAGTTGCAATAATCGGGCTTGTTTCCAACGTGCTGATTCTTTATAATAAAGACGAAAGACACTCAGCAAAAGAAAAAGTTATCGGTTTTGCAAAGAAATATTTGAGTAAATAAATATTTGTAATTAAACCTATAATTTCATTTATTCCTTTATAAGACTTAAAAACCAAGGAGTACAAATTAATGAAAAAGAAACTCTTATTCTTCGGCTATACACTGGATGTGGGTGGTGCCGAAAAAGTAATGGTGGATCTCGTAAATGTACTTAAGAAAGATTACGACATTGACATTGCCCTTTTAAAAGCACAAGGTGACTTTTTAGGTGCGGTTCCTGAAGGCGTAAATATAATTGAATTAAGAAAAGATGTATTCTCGTACACTCTATTCAGATATGTTCCTTTTTTCAGGAAGCGAAAAATCAACAAACTTGCCAATTCAAAAGACTATTATGCAGCTATAGGATTTATTGAAGGTCGAAGCGCAACCTGGGTTGCTGATATAAAGAAGAACATTCGTAAAATCGCTTGGATACATACCGACGTTAATCTTTTTGATATTGGTATTTCAAAAGAAGAAGCTGTTGACAGCTACTCTAAAATGGATAAAGTTGTATTTGTTGCTGAAACATCAAAAGATAATTTTATTCAAAAGTATGGAGTTGCAAATGACACTGCAGAAGTGTTGCATAATCTGATCGACGAAGAGCGAATCATTGAACTTTCAAAAATCAGCGTTACATCTAATGATAAATTTACTTTTGTTAATGTGGGTCGTATGAGCCCTCCTAAACGCCAAGATAGATTAGTTAAAGCAGCAAAGCTTTTGAAAGATGACGGACTGAATTTTAAAATACAGATCGTTGGTGCCGGAAGCGAAGAATCAGCAATCAAAGCTATGATTTCAGAGTACGGTGTATCCGATTGTGTGGATCTTTTGGGACTGCAGACCAACCCATATCCATATGTTCGTCAAGCTGATTGCTTTGTGTTGTCAAGCGACATAGAAGGTTATTGTGTTGCAGTAAAAGAATCATTATTGCTTGGAACTCCGGTTATTGCTACTAATGTATCAGGTATAAAAGAAGAGCTTTGCGATGGAAAATATGGAATTATTTGTGATGTAAATACAAATTCTCTTTACAAAGCAATGAAATCTGTGCTATTATCTGATAGTATTCTTGATAATTTCAGAAAAGATTTGCAAAATTATGATTGCGCTAATGGTGTTATTTTAGAGAAATTGTACGCAATTATTGAAAGGAATTAAAAATGCTTAACATTGAGAAATACGATAAAAATAAGATTCATTCTCTTATTTTTACGATAACTTGTGTTTTTCTGTTACTGCAGCCTGTTTTCGACTTGCTGTCTTACCTGCACATTCGTAACTATATCAGTCTCAGCTTGTCCACTTATGCTAAACCTCTCATTATAGGTTTTATCAATATAGCTTTGCTGCTTATTTATAAGCGACAGATATGGCAGTGTGCAATAACATATGGTGGCTATCTGCTTCTTATGGTAGTTCATACATATTTACTTGACGGAATGCTGATTGAAAGATCCATAATTCTCCACGAGCTGAGATTTATGATAAATATTCTTTATCTTCTCTTGTGTTTTCATGATTTCCGCATTCTTTACGAAGAAGCACCAGATAAGGAATATTTTATTTCACGACTTAAGAGAGTCTTGATAGCAGCGTTTGCATTTTATATAGTTCTTTATTTAATTTCTGTAGCATCCGGTAAAGCCAGTTTAACTTACGAATATTCCGATCCCGCCAAAAAAGGCTTTAAGGGATGGATGGACTCAGGACAAATTTTTGGCCATACACTTTGTATTTGTCTGCCTTTCATAGTCAGCACTTTGCTTAATACAAAATTCAGTAAACCTATAGTTCGTATTATATGCAAAGCAAGCGTAGTGTTGCCTATTCTTACACTTTGTTTAATCGGTACTAAAGTATCTTACTGGATTTCTATATTAGTGCTTCTTGCTCAGTTTGTTCTTGAACTCTTCTTCCTGATAAAGGAAAAGAAGAAATCTCACATTATTAATGCTTTAATATGTCTTATTATCGCTTCGACTTGTTTATTAGCTTATCCCATTACCCCT
>JAFXGC010000060.1 GCA_017513325.1 Clostridia bacterium | reverse complement strand
TACAGGTATCCGCCACAATTATACCGCTAAACTATAATTTAACTTTTATCCGTAGGGACGAACTGTGTTCGTCCGATTTTAATGTTCGTAACGGGCGCACAAAGTGCGCCCCTACGGGTATCTATCAATTTACGCATAAACCAAGCCCAGACTCCTCATCCACCGCAAGCGGTCCCCCTTCCCCCAGGGGGAAGGCTTGGGCACTAAACAATAATTTAACAGCCTCTTATTATGTTGACTTCAAACAAAAAATGTGATACCATTTACTTGTAAATTGTGCGAATGTTCAAATGGAGGCTTCTTATGAAACGAACGTTAATATCAGTAATAACAACAGTTTTGACCCTATGCCTTTGTGCGGGGATATTCAGTGTTTCGGCTGATGAAATTTCTGATCCTTCAGAGATATATACTCCTCAGAAAGCTGAATACGAAGATTCATCAATATCTTTGTGGTTTGAACATTCATTCAAAAAAGTTATGACAAGTGATACGGACCACTCAGGTATGCATACATACTCGGTGTATATGGGCAAAAATGAAATTGAAAATGCTCAGTTCGTTCTGTATTCAAACGAAACAAAAGAAAAAATGCGTGCTTCCGTTGCCGATTTCAAGGATGCTAACGGAAACACCGTGGATGCAGAGCTTTATTATCAGATGTACGTAACGCTTGATAATCTGAACACTCTCAATTATCCCGGTGCAACAGAGGAATCTTCATTTATACGCAACGGAGAGCAACCCGACCCTATGGTACCTGCAAGTAAGATAGGTCGTTTTCAGTTGAACGCAGGGAAAAGTCAGGCTTTTTATATCCGTTTAAAAACAAATGCGGATACGGTTTCAGGTTGGTATTCTTCTCAGCTCAATGTATACAATTCCGCAGGGCAGGTGGTTAAAACCGCAACGGTTTATGCTTATGTGTGGGATTTCACAATTTCAGAAAAAACAGAACTTCAAAGTTCAATATATCTCTCGAAAATAGGCGATGCCTACGGTTCTTATAAGGAATATTATGATTATTTCCTTGAGAACAGACTTGTTATGATGGACGTACCCGGGCAGGTTAATTCTTCAAATCCTTATCTGACAAACGACAGAGTCAGTGCAATAAGAGTTTCCGCAGTTGGTGGCGGCAATGACAATAAATATCTTGATGAGCCTGCACTTTATAGTCAGTATGCAGACATCTACGATGATGTCAGCTCAATGGCAGAGTGGGAAGAGATAAAAGATAAATTCTATTTCTACACTCTTGATGAATGTTTGCACCCGCAGTATGGCGGAACAGGATCCGTTGATGACGTTAAAGCAAGATCAGAGCGTCTTGATCAGTTTTGGCCCAATGCGGCAAAAGTAGTTCCTTATCACATTAATCACTTATATCCTTACGATAAATACACACTTCCTATGAGCTCCTATGATCCGTCACAAATCAAGGATGCAACTCAGGAAATGATAGACAGCGCTTCAGTTACCATTTGGTGCCCAAGATATTATGCTTATACCCCTCTTTCGGAATTGAACCGATTCCCCTACGATATGAATGATGACTCCCGACCGGTGCGTAATCTTTCAGGAATAGCATCAGGCAATTTCCTTGCAGGTGAGTGGACGTTTATGTGGGAAAATATTTACGGGGACTATAAGGACAGAATAGTTTCAAATACAATACTCAGAAATGAGAATGGTGATAACAACGACAGAAATTGGATCTATTCTGCAGGCAATAACGGAGGATATACATATCCTAATCATCTTATTGAAAATACCGGTCTCCAGACAAAGATGATGTTCTGGCATATGTATCGCGATGACATAACCGGATACCTATATTATGGAGCTAATTCCTGGGATGAATATAATAAGATCAACGATAATTATGTTGACACAACTGTAACAGGAAACAGAAAGGGCGCGTGGAAAACCAATCTTCGTCCCAACTATCCGTATCTTAACGGGCATCCCGTTTACGGAAACGGAGTTCTTTTCTATACCGCAACTCAGGGAAGTCTCACAACAGTTGACTATATCGGAACAGTGCGCGTTGAAATGATGCGCGATGGTATTGAAGAATATCAGATGCTCACTATGCTTGAAAAGCTTTGTGGCAATAAAGCGTCCGATGCGATAGTTGATTCTGTTTTCAACAGCGTAGTTGATTATATTTCTTTGCCTTGCTTTGATCGTAGTGCTTTCTCAAATGAGCTTGATGATTATGACGTAATGGCAATGACAAGAATAGAGCTTGGTAACCAGCTTGAGGCGGCATCAAAGAAGATATGTGAACACAAGTATGACGAGGGTGTTGTCACTAAAGAGCCAACCTGCCTTGTTATGGGTGAAAGAACTTACACTTGCACACTTTGCGGTGCAGAGCAGAGCGAGTATATCCCCACTTTGCATGCAGTGGGTGATTGCTTTGATGTGACTGTAGTCAAAGAAGCAGAGTGCACTGTTGATGGCCAGTTGAAATATGAGTGCACGGTTTGCGAGTATGCAAAATATGAAACTGTAACAGCATATCATAATGACAAAGATGTTCTTGAATATACAGCAAATGAAAAGATGCCCAACGTTCACGATATAATTTGTCCTGAGTGCAAAGAAAAGATCAACAATGTTGCTCACACATATATTACAGAGTATACTAACACTTGTGTTGACGCAGGCGTGCAGAACGACGTATGTATCTACTGCGGACACACAGAAAAGGTAGCTGACGTTGAAGCTCACGGTCATAATATGATCGAAACATACGAAGCTCCCACATGTACAGAGGCAGGATATTCAGGCGGCAAGTGCTATAACTGCGGCCATGAAGAAGGCGAAACAATAGCAGCGCTTGGACATAAGTATGTAGATGGCAAGTGCGAAAACTGCGGCGAGGCAGACCCTGATGCATCCCAGGTAGAAATGGGCGATATAGACGGCAACGGAAATATCAACTCAGTAGACCTGTTCAAGATGAATCTGTATGTAAAACAGGTAGTAGCACCTACAGAAGCAGAGGAAGCAGCAGCGGATATCGACGAAAACGG
>JAFXGC010000059.1 GCA_017513325.1 Clostridia bacterium | reverse complement strand
TGCTACTACCTGTTTTACATACAGATTCATCTTGAACAGGTCTACTGAGTTGATATTTCCGTTGCCGTCTATATCGCCCATTTCTACCTGGGATGCATCAGGGTCTGCCTCGCCGCAGTTTTCGCACTTGCCATCCACGTACTTATGTCCAAGCGCTGCTATTGTTTCGCCTTCTTCGTGACCGCAGTTATAGCACTTGCCGCCTGAATATCCTGCCTCTGTACATGTGGGAGCTTCATATGTTTCAATCATATTATGACCGTGCGCTTCAACGTCGGCTACCTTTTCTACGTGTCCGCAGTAGATACATACGTCATTCTGCACGCCTGATTCAGTACAGCTGTTTGTATACTCTGCAAGATATGTATGCGCTGCATTATCAAGCAATTCATCACAGTTGGGACAGATTATATTATGAACGTTAGGCATCTTTTCATTGAGTTCATATTTAAGAGCTGTCTTATCATTATGATATGCTGTTACAGTGGTATACTTTGTGTAACCACAAATTGTACATTCCTTCTTCAGCTTACCGTCTGTTGTACAGCCAACCTTTGTTTCTGTTGTTACTTTCCAACAATCTTCTGTTGCGTGAATTGCGGGAATGAATTCTACCTTAACAGCGTCACACTTCTTACATGTATAAGACATTTCGCCAAGCTCAAGACAAGTTGCTGCCTTTGTTACCACGCCTTCGCCATAGTTATGGTCACAAGCTTCTTTTGTTGCCGCTTCAAGCTGGTTACCAAGCTCTATTCTTGTCATTGCCATTACGTCGTAGTCATCCATAGATGAGTCAAAATGGCTTCTGTCAAATCCGGGAAGTGAAAGATATCTTGCTACGTTATCTGATACTGAACCAACTATAGCATCTGCTGCTGCATTGCCCTTAAGCTCTTCAAGCATTGTAAGCATCTGATATTCTTCAATACCGTCTCTGATGTGTTCAACTCTGATTGAACCAACATAGTCAACCTTAGTAAGCGTTGCCTGAGATGCTGTATAGAACAGAGTTCCGTTACCGTAGATAGAGTATCCTGTTGCATAAGGATGCTTGTTTGTTTTCCACAACGCAGGCTGAACACCTGTTACTGTTGCGTCTACGAACGTACCGTTGCTGCTGTCATACTCTGTCCAGTTGTTTGTACCATAGTAAAGATATCCTGTTATATCGTTCTGATAAAGCTGCCAGAACAGCATTTTTGTCTGGAGACCTGTACTTTCAATCAGATGGTTAGGATATGTATATGTATTATTCCAACCTGCGCTATATGCCCAGAGAACATTATTATCTGCACCATTCTGATTTCTTACAATATTGCTGGAGATTGCTCTGTCGCGGAATTCGCCAAACACCTTTTCCCAGTTGAAATAGCCCTCGCCCGCACGGATACTACCTGAAATGGAACCGGAAAGGCTTCTTACTCTTGTTACACCTGCGTTGCCTGCAAAGCCACTCTCTTCAATGATCTCAAGGGGAGTGAACGCATAGATCTGAGGACACCAGATATTGATAGACTCAGAATCCATCATGGCCTGCGCACCATCCTTAAGAAGTGAAGGATCAAGTGTTGCCATTGTCTGATTATTATATACGTTATAGGGATAGGGATGGTTTTCGTGATAAGGAACAACCTTTGCGGCATCGGGCCAATAGTTGCTGAGAAGGTTTGCAGCTGTGATAACGTCATCAACCGTGGATCCCTTAGGCTTTACTATACCGAGAGCTGCATAGTGGTCTACTATACCCTGCTGCTGTTCATCAGACATTGCTTCATCAATGGTGTAGAAATAGAACTTATCCTTGATTTCTTCCCATTCTGCCATTGAGCTGATATCTGCATACATATCTGCATAAAGATGATAGCTACCGTTTGCATCTTTATATGTATTAGTGTTACCACCGTTGTGTGCAGAAACTCTGATAGCATTTACTCTGTCGTTTGTGAGGTAGGGATTGGAGGAGTCAAGATTACCGGGAACATCCATTGCTACCATTCTGTTTTCAAGAAGGTAGTCGTAGTATTCCTGATACGTTCCGTATGTATCTTTATTGTTTCCAAGATAGAAGGATGTTTTCAGCGCTGTTGCTTCATCAATTGTGAAATCCCAAACGTAAGCATATACAGTTGCTGTCTTTACAACCTGTCCTGCAGAGTTATATACATTAAACTGGGATGAATACCAGCCGGGAACCGTATCCTCTGTTGTTTTAAGACGGATATAGAATGCCTGGCTCTAGCCTGCGTTCAATGTGAAACGGGGAACACCGTTTACACTTGCCGGCACCATAGGATCGGGCTGCTCACCATTACGGATAAATGAGTTTTCCGCTGTTGCTCCGTAATATCCCAATGTATCAAGCTCTGAAAGAGTTACATACATCTGATAGTATACAGAAGCATTGATCGTGTCACCGTTATCGTTTTTGAACTTTCCGATAGACACTCTCATTTTTTCTTTCGTTTCGTCTGCGCAAAGAACTACCTGCGCATTTTCAATTTCATTCTTACCCATATAAACTGAGTATGTATCCATACCAGAGGGTGTTGTGTCACTTGTCATAATCTTTTTGAAACTATGCTCAAACCACATCTTGATACCGGGATCCTCATTTGCTGCGACTTGAGGAACATATATCTCAGAGGGGTCTGTGGGAGTGTCGGATGCGTTGGAGAATACTCCTGCGCAAAGGGACACCATAAGCACTGTTATGACAAGAACCAATAATGATCTTTTCACGTTATTTTCCTCCTGTTTATTTATCGAACCAAGTTCGTATAGCTAAGTTGATTTTACCATAAAACACACTTCAAGTCAAGGTCAGCGCACATCCCTTGCCTCTTTTGTAGACTATAACAAAAGGCAATTGACGTTTTTGTTAGGATATCATAAACGACAAATGCCTTTAATTGTTTTTCTTTTAGTTATTATGCTATGGATACTACAGTATATCCATCGTTTTCAACAGTTTCTTTGAGAATTTCATCTGCTATGTCTGCTGAGAGCTTTACTTTTGCTGTACCACTTTCATGGCTCACAATTGCTTCTTCAACTCCATCCATTGCTTCAAGAGTTTTCTTAACTCTCGCTTCGCAATGAGGACACATCATTCCCTCGATATTCAAAGTTTTTTCCATTTTCTTTATCTCCTTTTTTATTTCTTTTTTATTATTTAGCTTTACAAAATTAAGTCTGAGAGCATTTGACACCACGCAAAAACTTGACAGGCTCATCGCAGCCGCTCCAAACATTGGATCGAGCATCAGCCCCCATAACGGAATGAAAACTCCTGCTGCAAGAGGTATTCCGATGCAGTTATAGAAAAATGCCCAGAAAAGATTTTCCTTTATATTGGTAAGAGCTTTTCGGCTGAGTGTGATAGCACCGACAGCATCCATAAGACTGCCCTTCATAAGCACTACATCCGCTGCATCTATTGCAATATCTGTACCGGCACCTATTGCTATTCCAACGTCTGCTACCGTTAACGCAGGCGCATCGTTGATTCCGTCACCTATCATTGCAACCTTTGCACTTTTCTGCAGCTTACGTACTTCTCTTTCCTTTTCCGATGGCAGAACTCCGGATATTATTTCATCAACGCCAATCTTATCTCCGATTGCTTTGGCCGTAAGGTGGTTATCCCCTGTCAGCATAACTGTTTTTATACCCATAGTCTTAAGGCGCTCAATAGCTTCTGCGCTATCGGACTTGATAGTGTCTGCTACTGCTATTATGCCTGCAAGCTCGTCATCATAAGCAAAATACAATGGAGTTTTACCTTTATTGGCAAGCTCTTCTGCCTTTTCCTTTGCGATTTCAGGTATACTTATCTTTCCGGAAACGAATTTGAAGTTACCTCCAAGTATTTCCTTACCGGATATTTTCCCTGTAATCCCACCACCTGCAGATATCTGAAAATCTTCAACAGGTACAAGTTCAATCTTCTCTTTTTCAGCTTCAGCTCTAACCGCTTCAGCTAAAGGATGCTCACTATGTTTTTCCAAAGATGCAGCAAGTTGAAGAATTTCTTTTTTTGTCTTTCCAAATCCGATCACATCGGTTACAGAAGGATGTCCGCTTGTGATCGTGCCTGTTTTATCAAGTGCAACTATTTTTACTCTTCCTGTCTCTTCGAGGGAAGCCGCAGTTTTGAAAAGCACTCCGTTTTTTGCACCTTTACCTGTTGCCACCATTATTGCAACAGGTGTAGCCAGCCCCAGAGCGCAGGGGCAACTAATAACCAGCACGGATATTCCTCTTGCAAGAGAAAAACCTAAACTTTCACCTGCAACAAGCCATATCACCGTTGCAACCAGTGCTATGCTCATAACCACAGGAACAAATACTGCCGAAACCTTATCGGCAATTTTTGCAATAGGTGCTTTCGTTGCCGCAGCATCACTGACAGTTTTTATAATCTGAGCAAGGGTTGTATCCTCCCCCACCTTTGTTGCTCTGCAAAAAATCACTCCTGAACGATTCAGTGTTCCTGCAAAAACCTGGCTGTCAATCTCTTTTTCAACTGTAATACTCTCTCCCGTCAGCGCGGATTCATCAACTGCACTATGACCATCAATTACAACTCCGTCAACTGCAATACTCTCGCCCGGACGCACCACGAATATATCGCCCTGCACAACTGAGTCTATATCAACTACTGTTTCGATACCATTGCGAACAACTGTTGCTTTCTTTGGAGCAAGATTCATCAAAGCTTCAATGGCATCTGTTGTTTTGCCTTTTGCCCTTGCCTCAAGCATTTTTCCAACTGTTATGAGAGCTAGGATCATTGCAGCAGATTCAAAATACAATCCATGGAGAATATGGTTTGCAGCATCAATATTACCAAGAAATAATTCATTTGCCATTACAAACATTTCCCCAAAGCTATAAACGAATGCAGCTCCTGACCCCATAGCCACAAGTGTATCCATATTAGGAGCTCCGTTTATCAGACCCTTGACTCCGTTTATGAAGAATTTCTGGTTTATTACCATTACAGCAATGGCCAGTATAAGCTGTAATATAGCCAGAATCATTGGATTGCGGCTTATTATTTCAGGAAGACGCCATCCCCACATTACGTGCCCCATTGAAATATACATCAATATTATTAAGAATACTATGGAGCTTATAAGACGTGCTATAAGATTTTTTTCCGCTTTGTCAGCTCCCGAAGCTTCTTTCGCCTTTTGTTCATTCTTCTTTTGTCCGGCAACTGACGCCCCATAACCTGCAGCTTCAACTGCCGATATTATCTGAGATGTCGTTGCGCTACCTTCCACAGTCATAGAATTTGTCAGCAGATTGACAGCACACTGCTCTACCCCTTCAAGTGAAGAAACTGCCTTTTCCACCCTGGCGCTACAAGCGGCACAGCTCATTCCCGTTATATTATATTTTTCCATAATAAACCTCACTTCATCAGCTTTTGGAGCGTTTCCACAAGCTCTTCTATGGTTTCATTTTTGCCTTCTCTTATATCGTCAGCTACGCAAGTGCGTATGTGATTGGAAAGCAGTTCTCTGTTAAAAGCGTTGAGCGCTGCATTTATCGCGCTAACCTGAACCAATATATCTGTGCAATATGAATCACTTTCAAGCATTTTTTTGACGCCTCTCACCTGTCCCTCAATTCTACTGAGACGGTTTATCAGAGATTTATATTCTGTTTCAGAACGCTGTTTCGTTTTCTTTGAACAATTACAATTTTCCATACGCCCTCCTATACCCCTATGGGGTATTTTTAGTATACAACATTTTAAGCAGGATGTCAACATTCCAAGAACAAATCACGTATTTCTTAAACAATTTTTTACATAAAAAAACTGCAGCGTGAACGCTGCAGTTTTTATTCTTTTATACTCAGATCTTATTGCGGGAGCCGCAAACGTCGATCTTATGGAGGCAAAGTTCACGTACTGCGTCTCTTGCCTTACCCATATACTTCTTGGGGTCGATAATGGACTCGTCAACGAGAGCCTCACGAACTGCCTTTGTTGCAGCTGCACGAAGTTCTGTTGCGTAGTTCACCTTATTGATACCCAGTTCGATTGTGCGCTTGATCATTTCATCAGGGATACCGGAGCCACCGTGAAGAACGAGGGGACAATCGATCATATCCTTGATCTTTGCAAGAAGCTCAAAATTAAGCTTAGGCTCGCCCTTATAGAAGCCATGTGCTGTACCGATAGCGATTGCAAAAATATCAATACCTGTTCTTGTGAAGAAATCAAGTGCTTCATCAGGATCTGTATAAGCGATATCTGCGCTATGGCCGTCTTCCTTACCGCCAACTGTGCCAAGCTCACTCTCAACTGTGATGCCGAGAGGACGAGCCTTTGCAACAACCTTCTGTGTTACAGCGATGTTTTCTTCATAAGGAAGCTTGGAAGCATCGATCATAACAGAAGAATAGCCTGCATCAATTGCCGCTGCAACTGCTTCATAACTTTCGCAGTGGTCAAGGTGAAGGGATACGGGAACTGTTGCAGCTTCTGCATCAGCCTTTACCATAGCAACTGCCTGACGGAGAGTGATATACTTAACTGTAGAAGGTGTTGTCTGGATCATTACAGGAGAACGAGCTTCTTCTGCTGCCTCTATAATAGCCTGAACCATTTCAAGGTTTTCTGCATTGAAAGCAGGAACTGCATAACCGCCACGACGAGCCTCAAGGATCATTTCTTTACTTGTAGTGTACATTTGGATCAAGTCCTTTCCTATGTTTTTTAATATAACTCAGGAGATTACTCCATGATATTATCTTCGATCATCTTTGTTACGTTCTCAATGGAGATCTTACCTTCCATAGGACCGAACGCGCCTGTGTTAAGAGATGCTGCTGCTGTTGCCCACTTTGCTGCATCAAGAAGGCTCTTGCCGTCAAGAAGTCCGCAAAGGAATGCGCCGTCAAAGCTATCGCCTGCGCCTGTTGCATCAACAGGTTCAATTGCGTATACACCGAATACGATGCGCTCTGTACGTGAATAGATAATACAACCCTTCTTACCATTCTTAAGAACGATCAGTTCAAGAAGAGGCTTTGTTTCAAAGAGAGCCTTAACAGCTTCTTCAATATCCTCGCAGCCGGAAAGCATACGGAGCTCGCTCTTACCGGGCATGAACACGCTTGTTTTATCAAGAACTGCTGCAACGAGGTCAAGAGCTTCGGGGTCCTTGAGAAGTTCAGGACGGATATTGGGGTCAAAGGAAACTTTTGCGCCCTTATCAAATGCTCTTGTCATTGTGTCAACGATCTTACGACCAAACTCAAGATTTGCCATAAGAGAGCAGCCCATTACGTGGAAATACTTGAGGCCTTCAAGCTTTTCATCAGCAGGAGCGGGAGCAAGAACTGCAGGTGTGTTACCGATGTGGAAAATGAATTTTCTGTCGCCGTTAGCAAAATATGTAACGAAAGCACAACCGGTGGAAATTCTGTCATTCTTGATGATATTGGAGCAATCAACTCCGTCACCCTCAAGTCTGTCAAGAAGGCACTTACCGAAATCGTCATCGCCTACGCCACCGACGATTGCAGCCTTATGACCAAGTCTTGCAACTGTGTCAATAAAGATTGCGGGAGCACCGGAGGGGTAAGGTCCCTTAAAAGTTTCAGCTTTATCAAGGGGCTTGTCAACACCGTCTCTCATAATTTCAACGATGATTTCGCCCATAGTCATAATTTCTGCCATGATTATATCTCCTTAATCAAAATTATGAATTATGCGTTGAGGTTGCTTCTGAGTACGCAAACTGCCTTTGCCATCATTTCGTCCATCTTTTCAGCATCAGCATTGCCGGAAAGGTCTCTCCAAACCTTAATTGCAGGTCCTACTTCGCCACCTGTGAGAAGGAAGGGTTCCATAACAACCTTGCCGTCATAGTTGATATCACGGAGAGCCTGGCCGATAGCAGCCCAATCCATATGGCCCTGGCCGGGGAGCATACGGTTAGCTTCACCAACGTGAACGTGCTTTACCCAATCGCCTGCGCGACGGAGAACTGTGGGGATATCTTCAACTTCTTCAATGTTCATATGGAATGTATCGAGAAGAAGCTTTACAGAATTCTTACCAACTCTTTCACAGAAAGCGATACCTTCATCGAGAGTGTTGATCATGCAGGACTCAAATCTGTTAAGAATTTCAAGAGCAATTGTGATGCCGAGCTTATCAGCGTGATCGCCAACCTGCTTCATGCACTCAACAGCGCGATCAAGGAGAGCTTCCTTGTCGATATCAACAAAGTCATAAGGCCAGTGGTTATAACAAGCACCGATGAGAATGTTACAATCGATCTTTACCATCTGATCCATAATATCGCAGAGGAACTTAACACCGTCAGCACGGATAGCAGGATCCTTATCGGAAATATCCTTATTCTTGGGAGGGCCAAGGTTTGCGGAAATTTCAAGTCCAAGCTCCTTAGCTGTTACACGAAGTTCTTCAAGCTGAGCATCGCTGAGATTAAGAAGGTGGTCAGCGCCTACTTCAAGAACGTCAAGACCGCACTTCTTTGCTCTGTGGCAAAGCTCAATGTAGTCAACTGCCCATGTGTTGTTCCAATAAGCAAAATGTGTACCGATTTTCATCATAGTTTTATATCTCCTTAAAATTATTTTTGATTAATCTCTGAAGCCGTAGATAAGCTGGCAAGGACTCTTTTCTACATCAAAAGGCTCTTCAATACCAAGCTCCTGGTATGTTACCCTTATATCGTACTCATTAACAAAATTGTACCATCCCTCGTACTCAGCAGCATAATCTGCTCTCTCTGACTCTGTTCCGTTTACATACTTGCTGTCGTAAAGAGCTTCAAGGCCAAGGAATCCAAGATGTGCTTTGGCTTTTTCTATATTCGCTTTCTGCCAACTGTTTTCAGATTCAGCATGAGCATTATCAAACAGGTCTATCATTTCATAATAATGCTCCGCAAAATACTCTGCAGAATACATTTCCATAGGATGGCTGAACTCTGTCATATAACATCCCATATCGTTGCCTGCTTCTTCAAGCATTTCAAGATATGTATAGATGTTCTCCCATCCGGGTCCATAATAGAATGCAAGATATTCTTTTATCAGATCCTTGTATTCTTCCTCGGTGATATCCTTATCCCACATCATTTCCGATATTAGATAAGCATTGAGTCCATCGAACGCATCGTTTGCTGTTCCTACAACATAGAAGCCTACGGCCTTATTTTCCATAAACCAACGCATATCATCGTAGATCTTAAAGGTGTTAGAAAGAGGAGAAAGTGAATAGTATATATTTGTGGGATAATACCAGATATAAGACTGAGAGCAATGCTCCATCCAACCAAGGTAGTACTCTTTTTCTTTAACGTTACTTCCGAGAATTGCGGAATAGGGTGAACCTGCAGTTCCCATTGTAGCAACGCCATTTTCAGAGCATTCATGACCTTCGATAGAATGGTTTACGCATCCGTTCCAGCAATACAGAAGAACAACATTTTCGTTGAAACTTCTTGTTTTGGGAGGAACCTTTGTTTCACCGTAAGCATTAGTGATAACTCTGATTCCGGGATAGCGAGCTGTGATTTCTTCCTCGATCTTATTTACAAAATCAACAAGTGTACCTGCATATGTTCCTTCTGTTTTTGTGATGTCATAGCATCTGCCGCTCTGACCTCTGGGAGCTTTACACTGGCAGAATTCATTAAATGCAGCGTATGCACAGGAAATTTCTGTGATATCTTTACCGATCACTCCGCCTGCAGCTATTCTAGCATCTATTCGCATACACATATTTTCAAGCACAGCCTGATATGTGGATTTCTTTGAAATAACGCCATCTTCTTCGCCGTCGTCTGCATCGGTATAAATCTTATAATCTGTAAGACAATGCTTGAACACCTTATTGCCGGAGTTGTCACCAACTACGAAGCAATCATCCCCTGCAAAGAAATCAAAGGAATGAGCGTTGCTGTGGAGTCTTGAAATACCATAGCCATACTTTGCTTCGTTTAAGCTATGAGCAGTTGTGGAACCGCTGAGCTTTCTTTTTACAACAGAATTATATGTATACTCATTATGGAAAGGAGTGATACTGTTGTTTCTGTAAAGAGAATCAGGGATCTGCACATCTGTGAGCCCTTCAGTTATAGCAACTGCTGTTGCCTCAAAGATTTCGGAATCATAGTAACCATAGAATCTATAACCTATGTATTCCTCAATAAGCTCATACACGCCGTACATTGTTCCGCGAAGAGCTCCGCCCATAATTCTCAGTTGACCGTCTACAACTGTGATGCTGAAGCCGTCATTGCCAAGAGTGTCAGTTTCGTCTTCAAGGAGTGTGATCTTATACTCTGCATCGCTTTCATTGTTTTCGATTGCAAGAGTTACACCTGAGGCCATTTCAACGTATTTCTTCAGTTCTTCAGCAGCGAAAACCATATTGGCATTATCAGGATTTGTCACAACAATTGTATATTCGGAAATGTTCTTATCGCCAACGGTTATAAGACCAACTGTGCCATCACCAATACCAAATTGTTCTTCAATTGATTCAATGCCTACTATATGCTTTTTCAAAAACAGGAGATCTTTCGCATTTACTTTTTTATCTCCGGTAAGCTCAGCTGAAAGCGAATTTATTTTACTTTCCACACCTGCAATATGCTTCTTTAGCTCTATTAAGTCAAATGAATTGATAGCTCCACTATCATTTACATCACCGGGGTTATAGGGAGTATACCCTGCGGATGATGTAAAGCACAGGCTGCCAAGCAACATAGAAGCCATAATCAACAGTGATATAAGCTTTCTCATTACAGTACCTCCAATTTACATTTATCTAAGTTAAATTATACGCCAATCTCCATAAATTTTCAATAGGATTTTTATTTATTACACACATTTTATACAAGTTTTTCCTATTAGTTGACAAATTATGAATAAAATACTATAATGTATATATAAATGTCTAGAGGAGGGAAGAAAAATGCACAACAAAAGCAAGCACGCCGGTGGCTCAGATTGTCATTTTTTTAAAAGCTCTCCTATTTATTTTTGCACGCCGTCACAAGCTAACGCACTACTTGAGGAAGGTCGCGCATTGCTTTTATTTGTTCGTCACGGTCTTACCGACTGGAATATGCAGATGCGTTTGCAAGGCAGAGAAAATGTTCCTCTCAACAACGGAGGCAAAATGCAAGCAGAAGAGCTGGCTCAGCTACTGAAAAACGCCTTGCTTGACAAGTGGCACATAAACGGAATCTATTCTTCTCCACTTTCACGCGCCGAAGACACAGCTTCCTATATTTCCGAACAGCTTAATATAAGCAGTACAACTGTTGCCGAGCTTATCGAGAGAGACTACAGCACCCTATCAGGATTAACTATTCATCAAAGAAGAGAAAAATTCCCTTCTCCCCAGTGCTACCCGGCAGATATGGAAAGCGTTACTGCAGCAGCGATGCGAATGAAAAAAGTGGCTCTTGACCTTTGCAAAAACGGAAATGATGTCAGCGGCACAACCATTGTGGTTACCCATGGCGGTGTGATCAACTCGCTTTTCTCCTATTTGACAAAAGGACGCGCAGGTGTGGGCAAAAACGTTGCCAAAAACTGCTCCATTTCTATCGTGGCATCATGTATGACTGATATTATTCCTTTGGCTTTCAATCTTCACGGTGAAGACTTTACGAATTACATAAATGAGATTTCTGATTTAAGATAAAAAGGACTGATAAAGATCGGTTCTTTTTTGTTATCGTCATAAAAGCTAATTGCAAAACAAAAAGGAACTGCCGATGCAGTTCCTTTTTTAATCGAATTCAGATATTCAATTATTTGAGAAGCTCTGCGATTTCATCGCCGAAGTTATCTTCTCTCTTTTCAAGGCCTTCGCCCTTTTCATAGAGATAGAAGCTGTCGATTGCGATTTCGCCGCCAAAGTCCTTAGCGCACTTAGCTACGTATTCGCCAACCTTCATATCGTCGTCCTTAACGTAAGCCTGCTCTACGAGACAAACTCTTTCATAGAACTTACCGATCTTACCTGTTACCATCTTTTCGATGATAGCGTCAGGCTTCTTAGCGTTCTTTTCATCGTTCTTGATCTGAGCGATGAGGATTGCCTTTTCTTCTTCAACTGCGCTTGCAGGAACTTCATCTCTGGAAACGTATGCAGGGGGGTTACCTGCTGCGATCTGGAGAGCAATGTTCTTTGCAAATTCAGCAAAGCCGGCGTTGTTAGCAGCTGCATCGTCAGCAATAAACTTAACGATAACGCCTGTGCCGCCATTGCCGTGGATATATGTGGATACAACACCGTCAACGATAACGAAACGGCGGATGTTCATGTTTTCACCGATTGTGAAGATCATGTCCTTGAGCTTAGCTTCAACTGTGAAGTTGTCGTCATACTTCTCAGCGAGGAAAGCTTCAACTGTTGCAGGTCTTGTAGCGAGAAGTGTCTTCTCAAGACCGCGAACAAATTCCTTGAATGTTTCGTTCTTAGCAACGAAGTCTGTCTCGGAGTTAACCTCGATCATAACTGCTGTGTTGCCTTCAACCATAATATCTACTACGCCCTCAGCTGCAACTCTGCCTGCCTTCTTTGCTGCTACGGAAAGGCCCTTCTCACGAAGGATCTTTACTGCCTTATCGAAGTCACCGTTTGCCTCATTGAGAGCCTTCTTGCAATCCATCATACCTACGCCTGTCTTAGCGCGAAGGTCGGATACCATCTTAGCTGTAATAGCTGCCATTTTTATATCCTCCTAAAATTTTATCGTTGTTTTTTATATAATTACTCAGCGTCAGCTTCTGCGGGAGCTTCAACAGCTTCGCCTGCATCTTCTGTCATCTGTTCGCCCTGTCTGCCTTCGATAACTGCGTCAGCAAGAACGGAAGCGATAAGACGGATAGCGCGGATAGCGTCGTCGTTACCGGGAATTACATAGTCTGCGTCATCAGGATCGCAGTTTGTGTCAACGATTGCAACTACGGGGATACCGAGTCTCTTAGCTTCGAGAACTGCGTTGTGCTCCTTGCGTGTATCTACGATGAAGATACAGTCGGGAAGGCCACCCATGTTCTTGATACCGCCGAGGTTACGCTCGAGAGTCATCATTTCCTTCTGGAGAGCAGCAACTTCCTTCTTGGGAAGCATATCGAATGTGCCGTCAGCCTGCATCTTTTCAAGGCTGTTAAGTCTTGCGATGCTTGTCTTGATTGTCTTGTAGTTTGTAAGCATACCGCCGAGCCAACGTACGTTTACATAGTACTGACCGCAGCGCTCTGCTTCTTCGCGGATTGCATCGGAAGCCTGCTTCTTTGTACCAACAAAGAGAACGTTGCCGCCCTGCTCGGAGATCTCGCGAATGAACATATAAGCTTCTTCGAACTTCTTGATTGTCTTCTGAAGGTCGATGATGTAGAGGCCGTTACGCTCTGTGAAGATGTATTCAGCCATCTTAGGGTTCCAGCGTCTTGTGTGGTGACCGAAATGTACACCAGCTTCAAGGAGCTGCTTAATAGAAACAACAGACATTTTAATGTCCTCCTTCGGTTTTTTCCACCATACGTTTCCGGGATTCGCAGCCTTTCGGCACCGGCGTCCCGCCCATTCGTATGTGTGTTTTATTAGATGTCATGCTTTTCGCATGCATCGGTCATTCTACCATAAATTATCAGCCATTGCAATAGCAATTATGCTGTTAACAGAAAATTTACAATTTTATTTTATAGAATAACAGAAAATTTACAATTTTATTTTATAGAATAATAAGTGAAAATTCCGTCAAAAATAACCAAAACGAAAGGAGATATACTTATGTCAACACAACCCAAGATCAAAAATATCACTGCTGACGAAATCCTGGACTCTCGTGGATGGCCAACAGTTTGCGCCACAATCACCGCCGATGATGGAAACGGAGCCTACGCTTCTGTACCATCAGGCGCTTCAACCGGCAGCCACGAAGCGCATGAAAAGCGCGACATGGATAATTCAAGATATATGGGGCGCGGGGTGCTCGATGCAGTTGATGCTATAAATACGATTGCAGCCCCAAAGCTTGAAGGAACAACTTTGAATCAAAGCTGCTTCGACGCCCGTCTTATTTCCATTGACGGCACAGAAAACAAGGAAAAACTTGGAGCAAACGCTACACTTGCCCTTTCTCTTGCCGCCGCCAGAGTTGGGGCTTTATCTGCAAATTTGCCTCTTTACCGATATCTTGGAGGTATCAACGCTCATCGCCTGCCAATTCCTATGATGAATATTTTGAACGGCGGCGCCCACGCATCAAACAATGCAGATATTCAGGAATTTATGATCATGCCCGTTGGATTCTCTTCATTTCGTGAGGCTCTTAGAGCCGGCAGCGAGATCTATCACACTCTTGGAAAAATATTAAAAGAAGACAAAAAAAGCACCGCTGTTGGTGATGAAGGCGGATTTGCGCCCGACTGCGACAGTGAGCTTGAGATTCTTGACTACCTTGTGAGAGCTATTACAGAAGCAGGATACACAACCGATGAAGTTAAAATCGCGCTGGATGTTGCCGCAACGGAATGGTTCAAGGACGGCACCTACACGCTGCCGAAAAGCGGAGAGATTCTTTCAAGGGAAGCTCTTGTTGAAAGATGGGACTTTCTGATTTCCAGATATCCGATCATTTCAATTGAAGATCCACTTGCTGAAGACGATTTTGAAGGTTGGCAGCTTATTACGGAAAAATTGGGAGACCGCGTGATGCTTGTGGGTGACGACCTGTTTGTTACTAATGAAAAAAGACTGTGCAAGGGCATCTCCAAAGGTATTGCAAACGCTATTCTTATAAAACCTAACCAAATAGGAACACTGACAGAAACAATGAACGTTATGAATATGGCAGCAGAAAAAGGATACAAAACCATTGTTTCACACCGTTCGGGAGAAACAGAGGATACTGCCATTGCCGACCTTGCTGTTGCAATGAATGCGCCCTTTGTTAAATTCGGCGCACCCTGCAGAGCAGAAAGAACTGCTAAATATAACCGTTTGCTGCGAATCGAAAACCTTCTTGGCAGCTCGGCGGTTTATGGGATGATATAATTATTGTGGGGGAACTCTCTTTCGCAGAGCGTTCCCCCACGCCCCCTCAGAGAACCTAAAGCAAATTGCAAAACGCAAGCATATCGAACAACGCACATTCCCGCCCAATCGACCTGCCTGCAGGTTGATTGGGGTTGAGAAAAAGAAAAGACGGTCAGATGGATGAATATCATCAATCTGTCCGTCTTTTCCTTTTCTAATGCGACTTCAGTCGCATACGGGAATGCTTAAACTGTCAATGCCTTACGATTCAGCTTAGGTTTATTCTGTGGATGTATTAATCGTAAGCCCGATTGGTTTCGGGGGTCAAAGGGGGTGCTTTTAGAAAAGCCCCCCCTTTAAATAATCCGTTATTAAAGTCTTGCAGCGATTTCGTGAAGGAATTCCTCTGTGTTAACCTTTTTCTTATTTTCAAGGTTGGAGAGGAGATAGAGGTCACCTGTCATAACGCCTTCCTCAATTGTTCTGATTGTTGCAGCCTCAAGTCTGTCAGCAAAATCGCAAAGCTCGGGAGTTTCATCAAGCTCACCGCGCTTTCTGAGCGCGCCTGTCCATGCAAAGAGTGTTGCAACACTGTTTGTAGATGTTGCCTCGCCCTTAAGATGCTTATAATAGTGACGCTGTACTGTTCCGTGAGCTGCCTCATATTCATAAACGCCATCGGGAGAAACGAGAACGCTTGTCATCATTGCAAGGCTTCCGTAAGCAGTTGCAACCATATCGCTCATAACGTCGCCGTCATAGTTCTTACAAGCCCAGATATATCCGCCTTCACTTCTTACAACACGAGCAACAGCATCGTCGATAAGAGTGTAGAAATATTCAATACCTGCAGCTTCAAACTTTTCCTTATACTCTGCTTCGTATATCTCTGCAAAAATATCCTTGAAACGATGGTCGTACTTTTTGGAAATAGTATCCTTTGTTGCAAACCAGATATCCTGCTTTGTATCAAGCGCATAGTTGAAACAGCTGCGAGCAAAGCTTGAAATGGACTTATCTGTGTTGTGCATACCCTGGATAACGCCTGCACCGTCAAAATTGTGGATTGTCTGTCTTGTTTCGTTGCCTTCCGCGTCTGTGCAAACGATCTCACACTTAGAGTTTGCAGGAACCTGCATTTCTGTGTTCTTATAAACGTCACCGTATGCATGACGCGCAATTGTGATAGGCTTTGTCCATGTAGGTATGTAAGGTGTGATACCCTTTACGATAATGGGCGCACGGAAAACTGTTCCGTCAAGAATTGCACGGATCGTACCATTGGGGCTCTTCCACATTTCCTTAAGGTTATATTCGGGCATACGCGCTGCGTTAGGTGTGATCGTTGCGCACTTAAC
Source organism: Clostridia bacterium (assembly GCA_017513325.1). Classification (GTDB taxonomy): domain Bacteria; phylum Bacillota; class Clostridia; order Oscillospirales; family CAG-272; genus Avispirillum. The sequence continues at coordinate 4,598 of JAFXGC010000059.1, read as the reverse complement.
TGCAACACCGTATTTCTTTGTAGCCTCAGCTGCATCAATTGTAACCTGGTCGTCTGTTTCGTTTCTGTAGGGCAGGCCAAGGTCGTAATACTCGCTCTTAAGGTCTACGTAGGGGTTGATAAGTATATCTTTAATCATCTGCCAGATGATTCTGGTCATTTCGTCTCCATCCATCTCAACGAGGGGAGTTTTCATCTGAATCTTTGCCATTTCGTTGTCCTCCAAAGTAAAAAACTAGAATATATTTTATCATATTAAAGTTAGGGTGTCAACAATTATTTAAAATTGCTGTCATCGGCGACTTTGGATAAGAAAAAACCTGCATATGCAGGTTTTTAGCTTTATTCATTAGGAACACTTGAAACGATTATGCTTATTCCCTTTTCCGAAGACACAATATACTTATCAAGTCCCTCGGGAATGAAATAGCTGTCTCCTTTTTTTATGAGTTCGCCGCTGACATCTCCCTCTCCGTCAAGGCAGAGAATATGGCACCAGCTCTCATTCTTAAAATGCTTTTCACCCTTTATATCATATTTATCAGCTGTGAAATAGGGGCAATTAGCAAGATTACTATCACTTTTTTTGCCTAGAGAATACCTTCTTTTTTCTATATCCTCATCCTGCCACGGACAAATCGTTTCAATAGACTCTTCAATATGAAGCTCTCTCAGCTTTCCGTCAGCCTGACGGCGATTATAATCGTACAGGCGATAGGTTGTGTCGTCATTTTCCTGTATCTCGGCAATAACGATACCCTTACCGATTGAATGAACAAGTCCGTCAGGAATAAAGAAGGAGTCACCCGCCTTCACCTTAACGCATCTGAGCATTTTATCAATTGTGCCGCAACGTACCTCTCTTGCAACCATATCGCGATTGAACAATTTATCAACGCCGTATACTATCTGCGCTCCTTCGTCTGCTTCAACGATATACCACATTTCGTGCTTATGAGGGTGCACCTGCACGGAGAGGGCCTCCTTTGCATCAAGCAACTTCACAAGAAGCGGAAATTCCTCCGGGAAGCCCAGATACTCTTTAAGGCTCATACCCGAATATTCTCCGTTTACAATAACAGAGTCTTCTTTTTCTCTGACGGATAATTCCCACGTTTCACCAAGGTTATCCCCATCAAAAGTCTTGCCGTACTTTTCCTTGAGAGTTGTTCCGCCCCACACAACGCCTTTTTTATATGCTTCTAACTTAAGCGGATACTTTTTCATTTCATATTGTATCTGCCCTCAAGAGCGCGGCGCAATGTCAGCTCATCGGCATAATCAAGGTCGCCGCCAACGGGCATACCGTTGGCAATTCTGCTTGTTTTTATTCCAAGGGGTGCCAGAAGGCGCGCAAGATACATTGCCGTTGTTTCGCCTTCGGGAGTGGGATTGGTTGCGAGAATGACTTCCTTTACACTTCCGTCCAATCGTGAGAGAAGTTCCTTTATTTTAAGCTTATCGGGACCGATACCTTTCATAGGCGAAATAACTCCATGAAGAACATGGTACATCCCTTTGAACTCACGCACCTTTTCAATTGCCATAGCCGCTCTGTAGTCCTCCACAACGCATATAACACTATGGTCGCGATCATCAGAGGAACATATATCACAAATTTCACCTGTTGCGATATTCTGGCAACATGAACAGAACCGAAGCTCATTCTTTACAGATATAAGAGCATCTGCAAATTCTTCAACTGCAGCGCGATCCATATCAACAACGGAAAGTGCCAATCTCATTGCTGTTTTTTTGCCGATGCCCTCAAGACTCCTGAATTTATCACAAAGTCTTTCGAGCACCTCGGGATACTCTGCCATATCAGAACATTCCGGGCATACCAAAGCCGCCCATATTGAGAGAGCCTGTTACTTTGCCCATTTCTGTACTATTTGTTTCATTTACTGTTTTGATAGCTTCATTTACGCCGGCAACAAGGATATCCTGAAGAGTTTCAACGTCGTCGGGATCAACAACATCGGGATCGATCTCGATATTCTGAACCTCAAGTTTTCCGTTGATCTGAACCTTAACGGCACCGCCGCCTGCGCTGATGTCATATACCTTTGCATCAAGCTCTTCCTGAAGTGCTGCCATATCCTCCTGCATCTTCTGAGCCTGCTTCATAATACCCTGCATATTTGTGGGTCCGCCACCGCGTCCCTGAGGAAGTCTTGCTTTCATAATAACTACTCCTTTTTATTTACCTTAATTTATCCTAACATATCGCTCAGTTCATCAGATATAGAAGCCGATGACTGCGCCTTTTCTTTTTTCTCAACTATAACTTCAGCCATTCCATCGGTTATCTTAGCAATGGCAAAAGCCTCTGCGATCTGCTTTTTTGCATCGGGAGATCCAAGAATAACCGGACCAAATCCACTTGAATATATACAGATCTTTTTTCCATCAGAGCTGACATAAACAGCTGCTTCACGAAGAAATTGTGTTATGCCAGGATTGACCGATTCAATTCGGTTGATCGCTTCGCTTGCGTCGCGAACCATCTCCCATTTTGCCTTTTCTTTTTCCGCCGCTTCTATCTGAGACTGCAGCGCAGGCTTTGCCTCTTCCTTTTTCTCAAAAGCTACCGGCTTTTCATCCGTCATCTGAGCAGCTTGCACTTCAGGCATTTTGCCAATGGAAAGCAACGCTATTTTATCTTCAAGTTTTGCTATTCTTGCAGAAAGCGCTTCGTTTGACTGATCAAGCTCAGGCCTGCACATACGAAGCAGGCACATTTCTGCCGTAAGTCTTTTATTTTGAGGAGTTCTTACCATTGAAGCGCTTCCTTCATCGAGAACCTTACAACAATAAATGAGCTCAGCTAACTTGAATTTTGATGCAATCTCCGAAAGCATCTGGTTCTCCACCGCTGTCAGATCAAGATATGAAGCAGAATCATCCGAATACTTACAAACAAGCATATCTCGCACGAATGATATGAGCTCCTGCCAGAAAACAGCAATGTCTTTTGATGATGCAGTTATGGTGGCGACGGTTTCAAAAAGCTCTCCCATTCTGCCTTCGCGCACAGCGCTCATAACAGAAGCAACAGCCTCGTATCCACTGAGCCCCAAAACACTCTTCACTCGCTCCGCTGTTACGTCAGCTCCACCTGCTCCGCAAAGTTCAAGCAGACCTATAGCATCACGCATGCCTCCCTGCGCCTGACGGGCAATAAGCTGGGCAGCTTCAAGCGTGAGCGTCATTTCCTCTTTTTCGGCAATATACACGAGACGATGCGCAATAACGTTCATATCAATACGTCTGAAATCAAATCTCTGACATCTTGAAACGATAGTTGCGGGGATCTTATGAAGCTCTGTTGTTGCCAGAACAAAAACTATATGTGACGGAGGTTCTTCTATTGTTTTCAGAAGAGCATTGAATGCTTCTGTTGAAAGCATATGAATCTCGTCAATTATATAAACCTTCTTTTTGAGCATAGAAGGAGTATACACAACCTCTTCGCAAAGGCGACGGATATCACCTACGCCATTGTTTGACGCCGCATCCATTTCAATAACGTCAGTTGCAATGCCGGAATCTATATCCCTGCAGGATGAACACTGACAGCAGGGACTTCCGTTTTGGGGATTCTCACAGTTAACTGCCTTTGCCAGAATTTTTGCGCAGGTGGTTTTTCCGGTTCCTCTGGATCCGCAAAACAAATAAGCATGGGAAACACGTTCGTTTGCAGCCTGGAAACGCAACACATCCGTTATATGCGCCTGCCCGCAAACGTCCTCAAAGACCTGAGGCCTGTATTTTCGATACAATGCTTGATGCAAGTGACTCACTCCCTTCGGTCGTTCGCAATTAATAATGAATAATGAAGCCGCTTGCGCTGATGAATAATTTCGGTAAAAATCCGCAGTGGCGGATTTTCTCATTAACTATTCATTATTCATTTTTCACCATTCATTGTTTTTCTTCAAAGAAGAAAAACAAGCCTCCGGGAAAGGCCATACGCCTGAAAATCGATGCACCTTCGAGAGCGACACCGAAATTTCCTGCTCAGACAGGCACCTCAGCGGCACATCAGCTAAACTGCTTAATGCTGCTTGGTTCCCCACCTGACATGGTTCACAGCCGCCAATTGCGCTGAAACCCGCCTTTCAACACAGGAAAATCGATACAGACCTTCTCTCCGCTACACCTCAAATCAGGACATAACCCCCGCATACAGCGGATTTCGGGTTCAGGAGCCCGCTACTCTCCCGGCTTGTATGACCTTACCCCGAGGCTTGTTACCACAGCATTATACCACAGCAATTCTTTAATTGCAATATTTTTTTGACTTTTCCAAAAAATTGATCATATTGATAAAAACTCTTTACAAATCGGTTATTTTAGAGTAAAATATATTAGGTATACTCTGCTTTAAGAGTTATATACCGTACTAACTTTATAAGGCGGTTATTACGATATGAGCATTTCTTACAAAAGAGTTCTTCTCAAGCTCTCCGGTGAAGCGCTTGCAGGAGAAAACGGAATCATCAATTACGACTACATCCGCGAGATCGGAAAGATAGTTCGCGGCGCAGTTGAAGAAGGCGCACAGATAGCTATCGTTGTTGGTGCAGGCAATAT
>JAFXGC010000004.1 GCA_017513325.1 Clostridia bacterium | reverse complement strand
GAGAGGGAAATAAGGTCAATTTTTGTTCGGCCGCAGGTGGGGCATGAGATGATATCAATTCCGCCATCACGAAGGCCAAGAGATGCAAGGATTTCTTTTCCTGCAACAACTTCGCGTTTGGGGTCTGCAGTAAGAGAAACTCTGAGAGTATCGCCGATACCCTGAGTGAGCGCAGCGCCGATTCCAATAGAATTTTTAATAAGGCCGGAATACTCGTCGCCTGCCTCTGTTACACCGAGATGTATGGGGTAATCAGATTTTTCGCTCACAAGTTTGCAAGCATTTATCATTCTGTCAATGTGAGAGGATTTGATGGAAATAACGATGTCAGAGAATCCGAATCCTTCAAGCATATCAGCCTGAGTGAGTGCACTTTCTGCAAGTGCTTCAGCGGTAGGTCCGCCGTATTTTTGAAGCAGACCTTTTTCAAGAGAGCCACCGTTAACGCCGATTCTGATCGGTACGCCTGCGGCTTTACAAGCCTTAGCTACTTCTTCAACTTTCCAGGATTCTCCGATATTGCCGGGATTGATTCGTATTTTATCAGCACCCGCCTTGAGAGCAGCGAGGGCTATTTTATAGTCAAAGTGGATATCGGCAACCATAGGGATGGTAACGCCGGATTTTTTAGCGAGCGTGAAAACTTCTGTTGCAGCTTCACTGGGAGCAGCTGCTCGGATGATATCACATCCTGCCTGCTGGAGAGAAAGCATCTGATTAACAGTTGCCTTGAAATTTTCCGCAGGAGTATTGGTCATAGACTGAACTGAAATAGGAGCGTTGCCGCCAATGAAGATATTACCAACCTGAATTTTTTTAGTTAATTTTCTTTCCATCAGAATATCCTTTCTATATATTACGCAAAGAGTCCTATAACGTCTTTAACACATATGAATACCATAAAGAGCATAAGAACAACGATTCCCGCAAAGTGAACGTATCCTTCAACTTCGGGCTTCAGCGGTTTGCGGCGTATACCTTCGATAATAAGGAACACGAGTCTGCCTCCGTCAAGTGCCGGAAGAGGAAGAAGGTTCATAACGCCAAGATTCATACTGATAACAACTGCAAGGTAGATAAAGCTGTTGGAGCCTGTTTTAACGTCTGTATCTAGAGCATCTGTGAGAGCTTCGGTCACGCCAACGGGACCTGAAACCGCTTCCATACTATATCTGCCTGAAACAAGATCAATAAGGGATTCCCAGATCATTGTAACAGTATAAGTTGAACGGTAGAATGCGTGTTTTACGAGAGTGGGAAGATTATAGTCTTCGGGGAATATACCGTAAACTTTAAAATCCATCATAGCGAAGTCTGCGCCTTCTATATGTTCAACAGAATATTGAACATCTTCGAGAACAATTTTTTCTCCGTTTCTCAAAACAGTCAGGTCAATAGGATTTATTCCACGTCGCATGATCTGATAAGAAAGCTCGTCTCCTATATGAACTTTAACCCCGTCAACAGCAACGATGATATCATCAACCTGAAGGCCGGCCTCGTAAGAAACGCTATCCTCTGTAACCTCACCGATCTGAGTGGAAAGAAGATAGTCAGCGCTGAAAACGAGAATAGACATAACGAGTATACCAACGATTATGTTGGTCAGTGCGCCTGCAACAACTATGATGATTCGCTGCCAAACGGGCTTTTTATTAAAAGCATTGGGATCGTCCGATTCTTCGTCTTCTCCTTCCATGCTGACAAATCCACCTATGGGGAAGAGTCGCAGGGAATAAGCAATGCCGCTTTTTTGGGATTTCTTTGAAAGAATTTTAGGGCCCATACCTATTGCAAACTCTTTGACAGAAACTTTAAAAAGTCTGGCAAAAAGGAAGTGACCACCCTCATGGATGAAAATCAGAAATCCGAAAATGAGAATGGCGATGAGCACATAAAGGATCTTGGTCATTGTATTTGCCTTTCGCTTTGGATATTATATAGTTATGGATGGGGATTTTTCTCCCCATCCAATTTATTTTGCATATTTATTTATAATTTCGTTAGTGATAATTCTTGCTTCGTTTTCTGCCTTATATATGGGATCTTCGCTGTCAGCTTCATAAACAGGGCACTTTTCCATAGCTGCGATAACCACTCTTGCTATGTCGCCAAAACCGATTTTTGCTTTAAGGAATGCGTCAACGGCTTCTTCGTCTGCAGCAATAAGTGATGCAGGAGCGGTGCCTCCGCGGCGCCAGGTTTCTCTGGCAAGATTCAGCAGAGGGAAAGCTTCGTTATCAGGTTCGTGGAATGTAAGCGTTCCCACTTTTGCGAAATCAAGGGGAGGGCTTCCTGCGGGCGCTCTGTCGGGATATGTGAGAGCGAAGCGAACGCAGTCTCTCATATCGGGATATGAAAGCTGAGCAATAACTGATGTATCAATGTATTCAACCATAGAGTGAATTATGCTCTGGCGGTGAACAAGAACTTCAACCTTGTCGCTGTCAACTCCGAAAAGGCGGCAAGCCTCAATAAGCTCAAACCCTTTGTTCATAAGAGTTGCGCAGTCGATTGTGATTTTTGGTCCCATTTTCCATGTGGGATGAGCAAGAGCCATCTCGGGAGTAACAGTGTCAAGCTGTTCAGAACTCCAACCAAAGAACGGTCCGCCCGATGCTGTCAGAAGTATTCTTCTGACGCGGCTGGAATCAGCCTGTCTGGAGGGGTGAGCTGCACCTTGCGCGCAAAGACACTGAAAAATTGCGCTGTGTTCGCTGTCAACAGGGATAAGCTCGCCGCCGGATTTTTCAAGGCGGGCATAAATAAGATGGCCTGCAGCGATAAGAGCCTCTTTATTGGCCATAGCGATTCTCGCACCTGTTTCTGCTGCTGCGAGAGCGGCAGGGAGACCTGCCATTCCGGAAATGGAGTGAACGATCAGCTTGGCATCGCAATCATAAATTGCGCGGCAGATAGCGTCTTTCCCGCTGTAGATCTTAATATCTGTATGAGCGAGAGCTGCGCGGAGCTTTTCTCCGCAGGCTTCGTCAGATGTTGCAACTATTTCAGGGGAGCAGAGTTTGGTTTGCTCAAGCAATTTTTCAAAGCTTTTACCTGCGGCAAGCATAGTGATATTTGCGCCCAACTCTGTGAGGGCGTCAATTGCCTGTGTTCCTACGGAGCCTGTGGACCCCAGTATAGCGCATTTAATATTAGTATAGTCCATAATCAAAAATTAAAACAGTCTGTTGTAAGCTTCGAAGAAAATAAGGAGCAAGGGAGCTGTTGCGATAATTGAGTCAAAACGGTCAAGAACTCCGCCGTGACCGGGGAATACAAAACCATAGTCCTTGATACCGTATTTACGCTTGATAAGAGAGAAGATAAGGTCGCCGACCTGAGAAACGATTGCCAGCATAAGGCCAAGGAAAGCAAATGCCCAAACAGGGGGAACGTCGCTTAAAAAGTTTGCTTTGATAACGTAACCGTAAACTGCGCATCCGATAATGCAGAAAAGTGTTCCTCCAACACTGCCTTCAATTGTCTTTTTGGGGCTTACGTCGGGGATGAGCTTGTGTTTTCCAAAGAAATAACCTGTAAAGTAAGCGAATGTATCAGTAAACCAGGGGCCTACGAAAGAGAGAAGGAAAATATACTTGCCGATTTCAAGGTCGCGAAGGAGAACAAGACTCATAAAGCCTGTTACAACGAAAGCACAAGTTGTGAATGCGATGCAGGATTTTTCAAAAGGAATTGCTCCGTGAGAGAAAACTGCGCAGCCGAGAACAACGAGCAACAGCATGAAAAGAGTTGCTGCGTAAACTGTGATAAAAATAGCGTGGGATTCGATTGTACAGGCCAGTACGGTTGCAGCTAAAGCAAGAGCATACATGCAGGATGAAATAATAATATTTTTTCTGGCGCGGATACATCCAAGCATTTCATTGATTCCAACAATTGAACAAAGTCCAAGAACAATGGGGAACATTACTGTATCAGAAAAGATAAACAGAAGAGCAACAAGGCATCCAAGTGCCGCGCCGGTAATAATTCTCTTTAACATAAGTTTTACCTCGTATTGAATTGATTATTGTAATTAAAAACTATTTACGGTGATATCAGATTCCGCCAAAGCGTCTTTTGCGCTTGGAAAATTCTACGATAGCTTTTCTCAGGTCCATATCGTCCATATCGGGCCAAAGGGTGTCGCAAAAATAAAGCTCAGAGTAAGCCGACTGCCACATAAGAAAGTTGGAAAGGCGATATTCTCCGCCGCTGCGAACAATAAGATCAGGATCGGGGCTGTGAGAAGTGAAGAGGTTTGAGGAGATATCTTCCTCTGTGATCTCAGTTTTCCCCTCAGCTATAAGACGGTTTGCTGCGCGAACGATTTCGTCACGCCCGCCGTAGTTAAGAGCTATGTTTACCACATAAGGATTATCCTTTGTGAAATCCTCCAGATATTCGCATTTTGCTTTAAGATCAGCGCCAAGGCGCTCTTTGTCGCCCAAAACGTGATATTGAGATCGGTTTTCCGCATCTTCTTTTTCAGCTTCGGAAATATATTTATCAAGCAGACGCATTATTTCATTAACTTCATTTTTTGGTCTTGCCCAGTTTTCTGTTGAAAAAGCGTAGATAGTTATGGTACCGATCCCGTATTCTTTGCATTTGTTTGCAATGCGGCGAAAAGCTTCCACACCAACCTTGTGTCCGGCTTCGCGGGGAAGTCCTCTGTTTTGCGCCCAGCGTCCGTTGCCGTCCATTATAAAAGCAATGTGCTGCAATTTCGCATCGCTCACAACCTTTTTCATATCAAGAGAGGAGAGGTCAATTTCAGTGTTTTTCTTTTTGAAAAGCATTTGCCCGGTTCCTTTCGTGTGTTAAATATGTATCTGTTGTCTATTATCTATTATTTGCCATATATGCCATTTTATGATAGATAGCAAATAATAAACAACAGTTTGCCTTGACTATGGCGCGCATAGTCAAGGCAAATGCTGAGAGTATCTTTGCTTGGTGAAATTATACTTCCATAATTTCTGCGTTCTTCTTTGCTGTAACAGCGTCGATTTCCTTGATGTACTTATCTGTGAGGTCCTGAATAAGCTTTTCGGAAGCCTTGAGCTCGTCTTCTGTCATTTCGCTGTTCTTCTTCATATTCTTAGCTACATCAACTGCATCACGACGGATGTTACGGATACCAACCTTTGTTTCTTCGCCCATCTTAGCTGTCTGCTTTGTGAGCTCGCGGCGGCGCTCTTCTGTAGGCTGGGGGAATGTGAGGCGGATGACCTTACCGTCAGACATAGGTGTGATACCGATGTCAGATGCGAGGATTTCCTTTTCGATTGTCTTAACAGTTGTCATATCCCAGGGAGTGATAGTAACTGTGCGTGCGTCAGCAACTTTAACTTCAGCCATCTGGTTGATAGCTGTGGGTGTGCCGTAGTATTCAACCATGATTCCGTTAAGAACCGCGGGGTTAG
>JAFXGC010000058.1 GCA_017513325.1 Clostridia bacterium | reverse complement strand
TTCAAAAAAATATTTTTTCTACCATTATTATACACCACCGATTTTATTGACTTGTTGATTAAAATATGCTATAATTATTTATAATTGGATTATTATAGCATTTTACGACTTTATTCATATAGTTTACCCCTGATGAAAGGATCATTTAAGTATGAAAAAAAGGATAGTTTCACTTGCTTTGCTTATATTTATGCTGTTATCAACTGTAGTCCCCTCTTATGCAGCATCACCCACTACAGCTGAAATTGTAAAAAAAGCAACAGAAATCATAATAGCAAGCGAAGGATCATATAAATCTGTCAACGCCAACGATAACGGAGCACTCAGTATCGGATGCATCCAGTGGCACGCAACAAGAGCTCTTAATCTTCTTAAGGATATTGTCAACGCAGATAAAACCAATGCGTATAATATCCTCGGCCAGGCTCTTTATGATGAGATAACCACATATACCAGCTGGGAAACAAGAATTCTCACATCAGATGAAGCAAGCAAAATCTCCGCTCTTATTGATACCACAGCAGGTCGCGCAGAGCAGGACAAGCTTGTTGCCGACAATGTTCTTTCTTACATAACCCATGGACAAAATCTTGGCATAACCAATCCTGCAGCTTTGGTTTACTTTGCTGACGTTGAGAACCAGTGCGGTGCAGGCGGAGCTAAAAGAGTTGCCACAGCAGCTTCAACACTAGCTAACGGTGGAGAAATAACCCTTGCTATTCTCCACCAGGCAGCTTTGGCCGACAGTGCGGCAGGAAAATACTCATCCAGAAGAAACAAAGTTTATAACTATGCAGCGCTTTTGGGATGGGACGATGTTATAAGTGCTACCCCCTACGAAATCTGGACAGTTAATGCAAACCTTAATATAAGAACAGGCGCAGGAACCTCATACCCTCGTATTTCTCAATATACAGCAAATACCACAATAATTGTTTATGAACAAACATATGTTGGTTCAGCAAAATGGGGCAGAACCTCAGTTGGTTGGATAAGCCTTGAATACTGTACGTTCGTGCGCAGCGTCGCACGCTCAGCAGGAGCATTCAAACTTAGTTTCAACGCACAAGGCGGAGAATTGAATACATCTGCAAAAATTATTATCCCCATAGACTATATCAATAGCGCACGCCCGGCTCTCTCAATCGCAGTCTATACTCCTGAGTACGGAAGCACTACAAATACTAATGCTTTCGGAACTGAAGTTGTTGTCAGCGCTGCAGGGTATGCTCAGAACGATGCTGCATACGGAATAGGAAACAGTTCTATTCCCACAGGCGGATTTGTTATCTCCGCGCATGGCTCTGATAAGTTTGCAAGCATCAGCAAAAACATTGCTAAAGGCGACTACGTAGTTTATAACGCATATAATAAAACAATAGAGGTTTATTCAGACTATCAGTCTTATATCGCCTCAAATAAACTTGCAATCTGCAATGCAGCTACAGGTATACTCCCCAAAATTACAAAAAAAGGCTACAATTTCAAAGGTTGGTTCACGGGAAGCGGCGTCCACTTCGATGAAAACACCGTCGTTACCATACCTTATGAATTCACACTTTACGCTCATTGGGAACCAATAAAAGCAACCGTCATGTTCAACGCCGGGCAGGGACAGCTTTCCACCCCTTCTGCCACAACTAAAGCAAGCGGAGTGAACGTTTATAGAAATGACAATATGCTGATCGTTTACGATAACAATCGCGGTGCAAGCACCAATACAAACAAATGGGGCACCGAAGTTGCTGTGAACTCAGCAGGCATCGTTACTAACATCTGGCCTGCAAGTGGAACAGGAACAGGAAACCATGCTATTCCGCAAGGCGGATTCGTTCTTTCAGGACATGGCACTATGGATAACTGGCTCCAAAAAAACATAAAGGTTGGTTACAGCGTAAAATTTGATTACTCCACATACAATGTCTCAGTTTACTCAGAAGATATTTCTCTTTCACAATCAATAACTGCAACCTATGATCAAAAGCTTGGAAACTTACCTATTCCCAGAAGAACAGGTTACGTTTTTGAAGGTTGGTATACAAGCGCAGGAACTCTTGTGACATCGAACACAGTCTCAAATTTTACAGAATCTGTAGTTCTTGACGCAAGATGGCGCGAAAAAAATTCCATTATAGTGGGTGACGTTGACGGAAACGGAACCGTAAACGCTCACGACCTTGTGGCTCTTCAGAAAGAAATCAAATACGGTGACAGCGTAGAAATATTCAGACTTGATATAAATGATGATGGCAAAATAAACGTTCTTGATATACTGGCTCTTATAAAAATCATCAAGAATCTCTGATATACGTATATCCTCACAGATTGTTACCTGACACAATAAACAATTACACAGTTTTTATAAATAATTTGAATTTGACAACGATTTGTTCGTAGAAAGGAGGCACGGAATGCTCTGTCTCGGAAAGACCGATATAGGAATGAAAAGAAATGTAAATCAGGACTGCTTTAAGTGTACTGAGTTTAACAGCACAACCGTGCTCGCCGTCGTTTGCGACGGAATGGGAGGCGCAGCAGGAGGAGAGATCGCAGGAAATCTTGCAGCACAGACCTTCACAGATTTTGTTTCAACATATAAAAAGAGCTGATAAAGAAAAAGACTCTTTCACGCACAGATGAGAATAAAATAAAAAGCATTCTGAAAAATGCTGTTGCAAAAGCAAACAAAGCTGTTTATGACCGCACAGAGGATGATATTGCCTTGAAAGGAATGGGAACAACCCTCGTTGCAACTTTGCTTTGTTGCGGAACACTTTTCACAGTTAACGTTGGCGACAGCAGAATGTATCTCATTACAGAAGGCTCCATCAGACAGATTTCTCATGACCACTCTTACGTTCAGTTCCTCATAGATACAGGAAGAATCTCACCTGAAGATGCACGCACCAGCAATAACAGAAATATCATTACCCGTGCAGTTGGTACAGATCAGACTGTTGAAGCTGACGTATATATTAACCGCGCTGTTAAAAACGGATACGTACTTCTCTGCTCTGACGGACTTGTTAACTTCGTTCCTGCTGAGGAAATGTACAACACCGTCAACGACATTGGTAATACCGTTACCGAAGAAGCTATTGACGAGTGTCTTGACACTTTGATACTGGCTGCCAACACAGCAGGCGGAAGCGATAACATCACCGTTGTTCTTATGGCGCTGTAAGCCGGATACCGGAAAGGAATATTTATGGAACAGTACGAAAAATTTGTTGGTGCCGTTCTCGACGGCAGATATAAAATAGACTGTATCATCGGTGTTGGCGGTATGGCTGTTGTTTTCAGGGCTTACGATATGCTCATGAACCGCGTTGTTGCAATTAAAATGCTTAAAAACGAAATTGCTAACGATGAACAATCAGTCAAGCGATTCATAAACGAATCCAAAGCCGTTGCCATGATGAGCCACCCCAACATCGTAAGCATTTATGATGTTAACGTGAGAGAAGACATTAAATATATAGCAATGGAATACGTTGAGGGTATCACTCTCAAAAACTATATGAACCGCCGCGGTTCACTCACGCTCCGCGAGATCATCAGCTATACAGAGCAGATCCTCAAAGCTCTCGCGCATGCGCACAGCAAGGGCGTTATTCACCGAGATATAAAACCTCAGAATATTATGCTTCTTAAAAGCGGTCTCGTTAAAGTTACAGACTTTGGTATAGCTAAATTGCCAAATGCAGAGACTGTTACTATGACAGATAAAGCTATCGGAACAGTGTATTACATCAGCCCCGAACAGGCCAGCGGTGTGGGAATAGACACAAGAAGTGACCTTTACTCCCTCGGCGTTATGATGTATGAAATGGCAACAGGAACTCTGCCCTTCACAGCAGACAGCCCCGTTTCGGTTGCTATGATGCAGATAAACGACTCGCCCAAAGCACCAACCGAAATTAATCCCACGATCCCGCGCGGACTTGAACAGATCATTGGCATTGCTATGGAAAAGCATTCCGAAGACAGATATCAGAATGCTCAGGCCATGCTGGCACAGTTAAATGCCCTCAAAGAGAACCCCAATATCGTGTTTAAAATGCCTAAAAAGAAACCCTCCGAACAGGATGAAAGCGGAAGTTTCTTATCTTTGCTTATGGGTAACGGACCTATGTTCCCCATTATCGCAGGAGTTACACTTGCATTTTTGATCCTTTTCTCCGTATGTGGAATTTATGTGTTCAATCAGATGATGAATGCTTCAAAAACGACTGCTGAAACTATCACTGTCCCCAATTTTACAGGCGGTATGTATTCAGACGATCTCCAGTCCTGGTTTGATGCTTCTGATATATATAAAGTTTCTGTGGAATACGTTTACGACGATAAGACTGAAGCAGGCATTATCCTCGAACAAGATCCTCAGGCAGATTCCAAGAGAAAGGTTTTGGCTGGACAAAACTATTGTGAAATGGTACTGACTGTCAGCCGCGGCGCAGACAACGTTACAGTGCCCGATCTGAAAGGTGTAGACGCAAGAGAAGCCAGACTGAGACTCAAAAACCTTGATCTAAAAATGGTTATTGAAGATGCCACCAGCGAAGTGGTTACAGTTGGTCAGGTAATCTCCACCAATCCCGAAAAAGGAACATCTGTTAAGGTCGGAGACACTGTTACTGTTTATATTTGCTCAGGAATGCCCGAAGGTACTATCGAAGTTCCTGATTTTGTAGGAATGACAGAAAAAGAAGCTTTCCTTAAAATTATAGAACTTGACCTTCGTCCCGGCACGATCATCTATAAAAAAGATAAATCTGAAGCAGGTACTATCCTCAGTCAAACACTTGAAGTCGAAAGCCTGGTTATAGCAAAAACTGAAATTGATCTTGAAATAAGTGGCGGCCCTAAATACGATCCTCAGGCTGAAAATCCTTTCGAAGGAGTTCCTGAAACAACGGATAAAGAAACAACCACGCCGGATGAAACTACTAAACCCGAAGAAACAACTAAGCCGGGAGAAACAACTAAGCCGGGAGAAACTACTAAACCAGAGGAAACAACTAAACCCGACGGAACTACTAAACCAGAGGAAACAACCAAGCCCGCTGACACAACAACTCCCGACGAAGAAACGACAAAGACCGAAGAGACCGTAGCGGTGCCTGATGATTCTCAGGAGCCACAGTCCCCTGAAAATACCCCTGCAAACTAATATATGGGTGAAAAAGTGACAGATAAAAACATTATAGAAGGCACAATAATCAAAGGCGTAGGCGGACTTTATACAGTTCTGTGCGACGGCGCAAGTGATGATTTTAACGAAAGACTTATCGACTGCCGCGCAAGAGGTGTTTTCCGTCACGAAAGCATAACACCTATGCCGGGTGATAAAGTAAAGCTTTTGAAAGACAGCCAGGAAACAGACTATATTATTGACACAATTGAGGAGCGCCGCAGCAGCCTTGTAAGACCGGCTATGGCTAATCTCACTCATCTTTTTATAGTCATCCCTGCTGCCAAACCCAAGCCTGATTTGCTGACTGCAGATAAGCTCATATCAGCTGCAGAGGGCAAGGATATAGAACCCGTTGTCATCATCACAAAAGCAGATATAGATGCCGATGAATCTGAAAGGCTCAAAAGCATCTACGAAACGGGCGGCTTTACGGTTTTCTGCCTCAGCGCAGTTACAGGAGAAGGAACTGAAGCCCTCTCTGAGTATATCTCCGCTAATTCCGAAGGAATGATCGCCGCTTTTGCAGGCGCATCGGGCGCGGGGAAATCAACACTTATGAGCCGTATTTTCCCCGATTTAAAGCTGAAGACAGGTGAGGTCAGCAGAAAAACTCAACGCGGAAAACACACGACACGACACGCGGAGCTTTATCCCTTCAAAACAAAAGAGGGTGTTTGCCTCATAGCAGACACTCCCGGTTTTTCAATGCTTGACTACACTCGATTTTATTTCTTTGATGCATCGGAATTACCCTATACTTTCAGAGAATTTAAAGAATATCTTGGCGAGTGTAAATATACAAAATGCACTCATATCAAAGAAGAAGGATGCGCTGTTCTTGCCGCGATCAAAGCCGGAAAAATAGCTAAAATCCGCCATGAAAATTATTTGCTCATTCTTGAGGAAATAAAAAAGAAACCTGAATGGAAAAGAAAACAGGAGGAACGCGTTTAAGAAATCTTTCATATAATATATTGTAATTATACAGGGAGGTTTTCTTATGAAAATAACTATCGTTCGCCCACCCAAATTTTTCATTCCCATTCTGAAAAAGTTTTTTAAAATAAAATAACGCTAGCCCTCTGAGGTTGTTCAGAGGGCTAACTTATCGGGAGATACAAATGAAAGTTCAACACAACAGAACAGCAATGCTTTTTGGAGAAGACGCTATTGCTAAGCTTCAGAAATCCCACGCCGCAATTTTCGGCATTGGCGGAGTCGGAGCCTACGTTGCAGAAGCGCTTGCCAGAAGCGGAGTTGGGAAAATCGATCTCATTGATTCTGACGTTGTAAGCGAATCAAATATAAACCGTCATCTCATAGCCCTGCACAGCACGGTTGGCAGGCCTAAAACCGAAGTTATGGCTGAAAGAATACACGATATCGATCCCGACATTCAGGTTAAGGCTATCAATATGTTCTATCTTCCTGAAAATTCAGAAGAAATTGATATCTCTAAATATGATATTATTATAGACGCAATCGACACCGTTTCCTCAAAAATCAATCTTGCTGTGAGAGCACAGGAACGTGGAGTGAAAATTATATCCTCTATGGGCACGGGGAATAAAGTTGATCCTACAGCACTTAAGATATCAGATATATACAAAACCTCGGTTTGTCCCCTTGCAAGAGTTATGAGAAACGAGCTGAAAAAGAGGGGCGTGAAAAAGCTTACTGTTGTATGGTCAGATGAAATACCCCGCCCTTCCATCCCCCTTGAAAAGTTACCCGAAGGTGAAACCCCTGCAGGCAGCCGCCGTGCTACCCCTGCAAGCTGTGCCTTTGTGCCCTCTGCCGCAGGACTTATCATTGCCGGAGAAGCTGTCAGACAATTGACCGAAGAATAGTATTATATAATTAATGAAGAAAAGAGCCGCTTTAGCGACTCTTTTCTTTTTACTAAGCTTTTACGTACATTCGTGCAAGCTAATCTTAGAAAATTTATGAATTTTAATATATTTTTATTGTTTTTCGATAAAAAACTATTGACAAACGGAATATAATATACTATTATAAAGGTGCAATATTGCAGAATTTGCCATCAAAGAGGAGAAAAACTTATGTTTAAGATTCCAAAAAGCGTTTCCATTTCAATTTCCCTTGCAATATCCGTGCTTTTCTTTATAGTTTGCATTGCAGGTATGTTCATTCTGCCGGCATTAACAGAAATGCTCATTAACATTCCCGATAATATCGGAAACCGCGACAGTATATCCGAAATCGGAAGAATGTTGGTTCTGTTTGGTTCATACTGTATCGTGCTTACTTTTATATCAGCAGATATCCTCCTTTTCTCAATACTTATCAGAGTTAAGATCGGCAAGGTTTTCACCGATATAACCGTTGCCCTCATTCGCGGGGTTTCCTGGTGCTGTTTTCTTCTCTGCGTTTTCTTCGGTGCTCTCGGACTATATTTCCAGCTTTCATTCCTTGTAGCGTTCCTTGCATTTTTCCTCGGAATGTGCCTGCGAGTTGTGAAAAACGTTATTGAAGAAGCAACCGAAATCAAGCAGGAAAACGAACTCACTGTATAATTTTATAAAAAGGAACGGTTTGAACTGTGATAATTATAAACTTAGATGTTATGATGGCAAAAAGAAAAATGTCACTGGGAGAGCTTTCAGAGCGCGTCGGTATAACTCTTGCAAATCTCTCCATCCTCAAAAATAATAAGGCAAAGGCCATCCGCTTTTCAACGCTGGATGCAATTTGCCGTGCCCTCGACTGCAAAGTTGAAGACATTATTGAATTTGTCCCCGACAAGAAAGATTAACGGCTCTTTATAAAATACGAGGTATTTATGAAAGATAATATTAAAACTCCCGACATGCTGCCCGATTCCGAAAAGCCTGACTGCGACAAATCCCAAAGGACTTTCAGTGCTCCCGATGTTGCGTTTGCCTGGCTCAGCTTCTTTTTCGGATATCTTTTCTGCAGGGTGATTCCTATTTACGAAAACACTTTGGGCGGTTTTGCTTTTGTGCTGCTTATTTTCGCTGTAACATTCGCTATTCTAAAAGCAAAAAAAATCTCAATCCCGCCTATGGCATTGATCATTGGCGGATCTGCGTTGGCAATTTCCCCCGCAATAATCATTACAAACAATGATTTTCTCATTTATCTTGCATACTGCTATATCATTGCAAGTTATTGCTATTTTATATACTCTTCCTTTGGCAATACCCTTGAAAACGGAGTTTCCGATTTCATTTTCATGGACTATATAAAAGCAATCTTCATTATGCCCATTTATTCCATAGTAAGAATATTTGAGGCTATCTCCTACGGAAAAGCAAAAAATACTATGAAACAGTTTCTGAAAGTTGTTTCCGGACTTGCACTTGCGGCAATTCCAACGATCGTTATTTTTGTTCTGCTTTCCTATGATGACGGTTTTATTTCTATATTCGAGAAAATATTTGACTTTGACACTGAAACAGTTTTCTCACATATTGGAAGTCTTATTTTCGCAGTGCCTTTGGGAATGTATATTTTCAGCCTGTTTGCTTCTTCTAATGATAAAATACTTTCTGATAAATTCACAGCAAATGACTGCAACAGAACTTTCATTTCAATCAGAATAATGCCTCAGCTTACAGCGCTGACCGCCGCACTGCCCATCCTCCTTGTATATATCGTTTACTTCATATCACAGTGGCAGTATTACGTTTCAGGATTCACAGGCGTTCTTCCCGAAAACTTCAGCTACGCAATATACGCAAGAGAAGGTTTCTTTCAGCTTTGCGCCGTATCCTTTATAAATCTTGTTGTTATCATTGCTATCGTATTGTTCACAAAAAGAAAAAATGAAAAAACAAGCGTGCTCTTAAAAATACTCACAACTGTTTTCTGCGTTTTCACACTGGTGCTTATCAGCACAGCCGTTGCAAAACTTGTTATGTATATTGACACCTACGGACTCACTCAGAAAAGAGTTTATGCGATGTGGTTTATGGCACTTATCGCTGCTGTTTTTGTTGTTATTGCAATTGGCAAGTATGTAACCAAAATAAAAACCATCTGGGCATCCCTTCTGGTTTGTCTTGTATTCTTTACAGCTCTGTCACTTTCAAATGTGAACGGTATCATTGCTGAATACAATGTTGACCGCTATCTGGATGGAACACTTGACATTGTAGACATCGATGCATTCAACCAGCTTGAAGATGCATCCGTTCCTGCACTTGTGCGTCTTACAAAAACTCTTGAACAAAGAAAAGAAATGGGAGAAGCTATCCCTGAAGAAACGTACAAAATACTTAAGGATAATCTTACGGAAACAGCTTCATATTTACAGGAATTTGAGAACAGTATATTTGAGTTCAACATCCCCGCATATCGAGCAAAATCCGCCCTCATAGAATATGGACTTATAGAGAAATAAAAAGAGCCACGATTGTGGCTCTTTTCTTATTCCGTTTCAATATCTAAATTTACGCCATATGCCTTGCAGTTTGCATAATTACTGCAAAAAGGGAGAACATAGTCTGTAACTACTCTTATGCCATCATTTCCAAAAGAAAACCTTATCTCGCTTCTTTCAACTTTTTTTGTTTTCTTGTGTTTTCTGATTGGTAAAACATTTCTGGCAAAATATAACATATAGGAATCTGAATCGTTTTCGTTATTAATCTTACCGTGTAATACATAGCCATAATCTGCAATTTCTTCCCATGTGAGATATATAGGCTTTAAAAGAGAAAGCTTGGTTTTAACGCTGACTCCTTCAGAATCAATAATCATAATCTGACCTGCCATGCTTGCAAAAATTGCAGCACCTCTAAATACAATCCCAAGCCATACAAGTATAAACGCTGTTCCAATCAAATCTAA
>JAFXGC010000057.1 GCA_017513325.1 Clostridia bacterium | reverse complement strand
GTGTCAATGCTTGCTTTTAATGCATCCGCTGCTGCAGATATCGAATTTTCTATATCAAAAGCAGAAGGAAAACCTGGTGACACTGTGACAATCGATGTTTTTGTAGATAAGAATATCGGAACATGGTGTATGAATTTCGATGTTAAGTACAACAATAAATACTTTGATCTTGTATCTGTAACAAACGGAAAGATTTTTCTTGATGGAGAAAATGAGCCCGGTAAAATAGATGATAGCGGATCATATAAGTATTATGCGAGCAATAATGAGCTTGAAGATGTTTTTGAAACAGGTAAGCTTTTGACCTTGGAGTTCAAAATACTCAAGTCAGCTCCTAACGGAGAGTATCCTATCGATTTGTTTTTCCCCGACGATGGAATTGGTTGGTTCTTTGGAATCCTTGATCTTAATAAAGCAGAATATGAAGATCGTTCAGTTGAACTTGTTGAAAAAGGAAGCATAAAAGTAACAGGTTCTAATATGGTTCCCGATCCTGAAACAGATGAGTCCGATGAAACAGATGCGGAAACTGATGGAAAGATAGATAAGGAAACCGACGAGAAGGTTGACAAGGAAACCGATGAAAAGGTTGACAAGGAGACCGACGAAAAGGTTGACAAGGAGACCGACGAAAAGGTAGACAAGGAAACCGACGAGAAGGTAGATAAAGAAACCGACGAGAAGGTTGACAAAGAAACCGACGAGAAGGTTGACAAAGAAACCGACGAGAAGGTTGACAAAGAAACCGACGAAAAGGTAGATAAAGAAACCGACGAAAAGGTAGATAAAGAAACTGACGAAAAGGTTGATAAGGAAACCGATAAACAGACATCATCCGGTGGCAGTAATACATATGTAACAGAAATGGTAACTGAGTTTATAACAGATGCCGAAGGCGAAGTTGTAACAGATAAAGAGGGTGATCCCCTTGTAACAGAGGTTCCCATTGCTGTTCCTGAAAAAACTCCCATAAGTACAGAATCGGAAACAAAGGAAGAAGAAAAATCTCCTGAAACAGAAATTGTTTATGTAACTGATGTTGAGGGTGATAAAGTAACTGAGCCTGACGGAGAGCCTGTAACAGAGATCGTTGTTGTAGACGAAGGCGAGGATGATCCTGCTAATACTATTATTATCATTGTGTGCATTGTTGCTGTTGTGGCAGCTGCAGCGCTCATAGCGTTTGTTGTTGTTTCCCGCAGAAAGGACGATGGCGCCGAGGATAATGATAAAGATGAAGAAAACGGTGACCAGTAAACTATGATTAAAGTGGCAGATAAAAATCTGCCACTTTTTTATGTGTAACTATTGCATACAGAGTTTCAGTATGATATACTACCAAAGTAAAAATTGAATACCCCCTTAGAAGCT
The DNA here is from genome assembly GCA_017513325.1 of Clostridia bacterium. Lineage (GTDB taxonomy): Bacteria > Bacillota > Clostridia > Oscillospirales > CAG-272 > Avispirillum. The sequence goes on along the minus strand of JAFXGC010000057.1, from coordinate 4,945 downwards.
CTAAGAACTTGACGGACTGAGAGTGGAGGGGACTCTGGAGAATCTCTTAAATGAGTGCCGAAGGTGTAAGGCGAAAGCTGAATCTCTCAGGCAAAAGGATAGAGTATAAAACAAGAAGTTTAGAATATTTTCTTGGATTTTTCCGGAGCTGCTGTTTGATTTTTCAGCAGTTTTTTATTTTCAGGAAGGAAATATATTATGGATAGAATAAATGAGGTGCTTCTCAGTATTGTATCAAGCATTAACACTTATCTTTCAAATTATGTGTTGCTGATTATGCTCATCGGATGCGGCCTGCTTTTTTCATTAAGAACAAAGTTTGTTCAGATTCGCTGCTTTGGTGAAGGTTTTAAAAGAGTATTTGGAAATGTCAAGATATTCGGAGGAAAACAGATCGGTGGTCTCAGTTCATTCCAGGCTCTGGCAACTGCAATTGCAGCACAGGTAGGTACAGGTAATATAGTTGGCGCCTGCGGAGCTATTCTTGTGGGCGGCCCCGGCGCAATTTTCTGGATGTGGGTGATCGCATTCTTTGGAATGGCAACCATATATGGAGAAGCGGTTCTTGCTCTGGAAACAAGGGAGATCGATACTGATGGCACAGTAGCAGGTGGACCTGTATACTATATCAAAAAAGCTTTCAATAATAAATTCGGTAAACTTCTTGCGTGCTTCTTTTCTGTAGCGGCAACATTAGCTCTTGGATTTATGGGTGCAATGGTTCAGTCCAATTCAATTGCTGAAGCTTGTAATACAGCTTTGGGGGTTCCCAATTGGATCATAGGTATCGTTGTATCTGTAGTAGCCGGATTTATTTTCCTTGGTGGAGTTCAGCGTATTGCTTCTGTAACAGAAAAGCTGGTTCCCCTGATGGCAGGTCTTTATCTTATTGGTGGCATAGTAATTCTGATTTGGAGAGCAAAATATATTCCTGAAACATTTGGAATGATATTCAAATTCGCTTTCCAGCCGCAGGCAATAATAGGCGGTAGCTTTGGAGCCGCCATAACAGCAGCAATCACACAGGGCGCCAAGAGAGGCCTTTTCTCTAACGAAGCGGGTATGGGTTCAACTCCACATGCTCACGCTCTTGCTAATGTTGAAAAGCCTCATGATCAGGGCGTTGCAGCAATGATAGGTGTGTTTATAGACACATTTGTAGTTCTCACAATGACAGCACTTATCGTTATCTCTTCTCTTTATACAGGCGATGGCGTGCTCGCAGGTATCACTCATAGCGGCACAAATGATTTTGCAGCAGCAGCAGAGGCTCTTGGCGTAACGAAGAATAATATGGCTCAGATTGCATTCCAAGGACTTCTTGGTGATAAAGTTGGTGGTATATTTGTAGCGATCTGCCTTCTGTTCTTTGCTTTCTCAACAATTATTTCCTGGAACTATTTCGGTAAGATTAATTTCGAATATCTGTTTGGAAAGAAATTATCAGTTGTTTATTCTGTAATTGCAGTACTGTTTGTATTCACAGGATCAATTCTTTCCAGCAACTTGGTTTGGGAGCTTACGGATATGTTCAATAATCTTATGGTAATTCCTAACGTGATCGCAATTGTAGCGCTTTCAGGCATAGTTGCCGCATCAGCGAAGAACAAGAAAAAATAACATATAAAAAACAGAAGGTTGTGTATGCCTTCTGTTTTTTATCTTATATAGAAGTTATCATTTGATTTCATCTCTGAGCAAAGAATAAATACCTACGGAAACAAACTTTCCGCGCACTTGAACAGCGTTGCGATGAATACCCTCAAACTGCATTTTCAGTTTATCCATAACGCGCTTACTTGCTGTGTTATCAACCATGTAACGCGCTTCAATTCTTTGTAGTGCAAGGTCGTCAAACCCAAATTCAATAACTTTTTTTGCAGCTTCTGCAGCATAGCCGTTACCTCTGTAAGCAGGATTTATCACGTAACCGATCTCTCCGCACATATTCCTTGCATCAAGCTTAGTAAATCCGCAGGTGCCTATCATTTTCCCACCGTCGCGCAGACAGACCGCCCAATCGTAAAACTGACAGTTTTTATATTGCCCTCCAACAAACGCAAGATATTTTCTTGTATAATTCAGGTCTGGATGTGGCTCCCATAATAGATATTCAGTTGTTTCGGGAAGATGAGCATATTCAAACATATCCTCACTATCAAAACGCTCCAATTTTCTGAGCATTAATCTTTCTGTGAATAGTACGGGTGGACTTTTAAATATTTCTGTTATAAAGTTTTTCATAATAACTCCACTTGTGTATATAGCTCTGTATATTCTACTATAATCGCGAAAAACTTTCAATAATTTGTTGATGTGTTCATAAAAATATGATAAAATTATAAAAGTATTTGTTTTCAGGTGATAATATGAGAAATAGATTGGCGTTTATTGGTGCAGGCAATATGGGCTGCGCTATTGCAAACGGAATATTGCTTTCAAAAATGCTGGAGCCCTCGCAACTTGTGATGGTAAGGCGCAATATTGATAAACTTGCTGATTTCAAAGATAACGGATGCGAAATCACTAGTGATGTGATAGATGCCTGTAAGGCGTGTGATGCAATAATGCTTTGTGTTAAACCGCAGATGTTCGGTGAAATTATGCCTATGATCGCCCCTTATGTTGAGGGCAAACTTGTTATTTCCATTGCCGCAGGCATAACTGTTGAAACAATGCAGAGTGCTTTGCATGGAGCATATATAGTTAGAGTGATGCCAAATACTCCTCTTATGGTCGGCCGCGGAGTAAGTGCTATTTGCTATGGAAATGGTGTAAGTGATGACGATAAGGTCTTTTCCGAAAAGATCTTTTCTTCAGCAGGTATGTGCTTCGTTATAGAAGAATCACTTATGAATGCCGTTCCGGCTGTAACTTCGAGTTCAATAGCATATTTTGCCCGTATTATGGGAGATATGTTTAAGTGGGCTAAAGAAAACGGATTTGATGGAATTGACGATAAAGAGCTTATTGATATGATTGGCCTTGCTGCTATCGGGACAGCTGAAATAATATCAAAAAAGAATATGACGCCCGATGAATTGGTACGTGCAGTAGCATCTCCGAGGGGAACAACTGAGGAAGCACTGAAAACATTTGATAAATTAGGCCTTGATGAAACTATCAGCGCTGCAATGACAGCTTGCACAAATCGTGCAAACGAGCTTTCCGGCGCAAAATAATATTTGTTCCATCGTATGCATACTATGTACAAAAAAGGAGTGTGCATATGACGGAAACTGTTAAGAATCAAAATCAAATATCTGTTTTCAGCTTTGTGTGGCTTGTGGTTATCAGTGTATTTTTTGTAAGTCTTGGAATAAAGATTCCCGGAGAAAGCGGATATACAGTATTATTTGATGCAATAAGTTTTAAAAGCATAAAGGATATGATTTTGTCAATCTCTTTTGACTGCGCTGTAGATATAGTGATGTTTTTGCTTGTAACAATCTCAGCTAAACCATTAGTATCTATAGCATTATCATCTCTGGTTCTGGGTTTCAGGGGTGTAATTCTTGGCGCAGGAGCAACTTTTTGTGCGGAAAACGCAGTTGATTCAGCTTCCGTAGCTATGATCATTTCGTATGCTATGGTCAGCATCATTTTGCTTTTATATACAGTATTAATAAACAGAATGAATATAGGCGCAAAGGTGCGTCTGGTATTATATTTGTTGGTAACAGGAACTGCTGTAGCACTCAGAGCTCTCCCAATGCTTCTGGTGTGATGCTGTTTTGGAAAGGATGTTAAAATGGCTAAAAAATATGAAAATATGAGCGATAATCAATCGCTGGAGCCACAGCTTAAAAAGAAGTCATTCAATCCCTTTGAGTTTATCTATAACAGAGATGGCAAAGGAGTTGGCAAAGACGAGGTTTCAGTTCTTGAAAAACCCGGAATTGCGAATTTCTTCAAGCTTTTCTGGCGTCGTTTTAATCAGATATTCGGAGTTAATCTATTGCTCGTTTTCGGAAATTTTCCCGCGTTTTTCTCTTTGATTGCATTGGCATATACAACTCTTGATGCAACTGCTCCTTCACGTCAGATTTATTCTGCTCTTGAAGCGGTTGCAAGGTTTGATAATTCACCTTTAGTATCAACCTTTCTCGGAGCGTTTGGCGGACAGGATTCAGTGGCAGTCCCTACTACTATGACTGTTATTCTTTTTGCCTTGACAGCGCTTTTGTTTGTAACATTTGGTCCTGTGAATGCCGGAACTACATATGTTCTCAGAAATGCAGTCCGCGGTGAGCCCGTTTTTGTTTGGTCTGATTTTTGGTACGCAGTAAAAAGAAACTGGAAGCAGGCTATAGCTTTTGGTATTATCGATATTCTTATGATAGTTATGTTTGTTTATGATATCATAACTTATCGTTATAATATCGACACAAATATCGGTATGTTTATGTTTGTTCTTTGTTTTGGCATGAGTATATACTATTTCTTTGTCAGAATGTATATTTATCCTATGATGGTTACTTTTGATATGTCAATGCTGAAGCTTATTAAAAATGGTATGCTTTTTGCAATTCTTGGTATCAAGCGTAATATAATGGTTCTTTTGGGAGCAATCGCAGTTGTTATTATTCACCTCTTGCTTCTTGGCGTTGTGATGCCCGTTGCGGTCATGCTTCCCGTACTCATCACTTTCGGGCTGCTTGGCTATATGTGTGTATATGGCTCATATCCCAAAATAAAAGAGATCATGATAGATCCTTATTATAAAGAAGTGGCTGAGGAACAGTGAACAAAAACATTGACAAAATGCAAAAAATATAGTATCATATAGTATATTTTATTGAGGAGATTGAACAGTATGTTTAGTTACAGAGTACGATTTTATTATTATACTGAAACGGACTGTCTGTTCAAATTTGGTTCAGCCCAAAAAGCTGTTCTTTAAACTGAACAATCAGCCCGCTTTTGAGGTGCTTTTTCGGCATCC
>JAFXGC010000056.1 GCA_017513325.1 Clostridia bacterium | reverse complement strand
TCTTTGCGCGGTTTGCTTCCACCTTACGGATGGATTCCAGCATTTCCTTGTTGGTATACATCAGCGCTTCCTCCCTTACTTCTCGATCTCGCGGTGGTTGTAGAGCTCCTGCATCTCTGTGATGGGCTTCTGCATGATCTGCTCGATAAGCTCATCGTACTGACCGTGGTTGATCTCGTCAACTCTGTCCTTAAGATGCTTTGTTTCGGGAGCGATATACTTACCTGTGAGTCTTCTTGCGAGAAGACCAACCATAGGATGAGAAATACCTGCGGGGCATCTTACAGAGCAGCAGCCGCAAGCTACGCAGTCAAAGGATTCTTCTGCGCACTTCTCAAACTCGCCTCTCTGAGCGTATGCAATGTACTGCATAACGTTGAGGCTCTGTGTACAAGCGTTTGTACAAGCGTTACAGCCGATACAGCTGTAGATTTCGGGATAGAGCTCCATCATGATCTGAGGACCGGGCTTGATCTCTTCGATATCATATGTTCTCTTATCTGTGGGGAAGAAGGGGATGCTTGCAATGTACATACCCTCCTGAACCTGTGTCTGACAAGCAAGACAAGTTTTCAGCTCATTGGAGCCCTTGATACGGTAGATAGTTGCGCAAGCGCCGCAGAAACCGTGACGGCAGCCGCAGCCTCTCTTGAGAGTGTAGCCTGCATATTCCATAGCTGTCATAATTGTCAGCTCTGCAGGAACTGAATACTTCTTACCGTAGAGATATATATTAACCATATTTTCCATTTTAGGCAAACTTCCTTTCATTAATATTCATTAGGCAGTTCATCAACTTCGTCAAAGCGGAATACGGGGCCGTCTTTACAAACGTACTTGGAGCCGATATTGCAACGGCCGCACTTACCGATACCGCACTTCATACGAAGCTCGAATGTTGTGTAAACCTGTTCCTTGGAGAATCCAAGCTCAAGAAGACCCTGGAGAACGAACTTGATCATGATCGGAGGTCCGCAAAGGAGAACTGTTTTGTTTGTGTCAAACTCAAGTTCCTTGAGGTATGCAGGAACGAAGCCAACGTGGCCGTCCCAGCCCTCCTGCTCACGGTCGATCGTCAGGTGAACGTTTACACCGGGAGTGTTCATCCACACGTTCTGGATCTCCTCAAGCTTTACAAGGTCGTCCATAGAGCGTGAACCGTAAAGAATATCAACAGTTCCGTAGTCATCTCTGTTATCAAGAACGTAGTTGATAACGGAACGAAGAGGTGCAAGACCGATACCGCCGGCGATAAAGAGAAGGTTCTTGCCCTTAAGCTCTGTATCTACGGGGAAGTTGTTACCGTAAGGTCCGCGAACTGTGATCTCGTCGCCAACCTCAAGTGAATGGAGCTGATCTGTGAGAGTTCCGCATTTCTTGATACTGAACTCCTGAAACTCCTTATTTGTGGGGGAAGATGTGATGGAGAACATCGCCTCGCTTACGCCGGGGATGCAAACCATTGCGCACTGACCGGGCATATGCTCGAAGAGCTTATCGCCTTCGGGAGCGTTTACCTTGAAGGTTTTAACGTCAGGTGTTTCCTGAGTGATACCTGTGATGATACCAACCTTGGGGATCAGTGTGTCTTCATAATAATGCTCGTGGCAATTGCAATCACACATTACTTTGCAGCCTCCTCTTTCTTGAATGCCTTAATAACCTTTACGATATTAAGGGAAGCGGGACATTTATCCACGCAGCGACCGCATCCAACGCAGGAATACATGCCGTCATTATTAGCAGGGAAATACACAAGCTTATGCATAAATCTCTGGCGGAAGCGCTGAAGCTGGCTTGTTCTGTTGTTTCCGTGCGCCATCATTGTGAAGTCGGAATACATGCAGGAGTCCCAGCAACGATAACGCTGAATGCCGTGGCCTGTGTCATAGTCCTTGATATCATAGCACTGACATGTGGGGCACACAAATGTACATGTGCCGCAAGCAAGGCAGGGCTTATAAAGATCGTCCCAAACGGGAGAATCAAATTTTTCTTTTGTTGCATCTCCGTGCCAGCCTTCAAGATCAAGGTCAGCATAGGGGAGCTTTTCAACAATTGCGTTGATTTCAGCTTTTTTAGCTTCAACTGCTGCTTCGTCACCTGCAGAAAGGAGAGCCTCAACCTTAGCTGTGAGAGCTTCGCCCTTTTCTGTGAGTGCCTTCCAGCAAACGTCGTCGCCAACTACCCAGAGAGCAACGTCAGCATCGGGATTAGCAGGATCAACGCCAAACACGCTACAGAAGCAGGACTCTTCAGGCTCGCCGCAAGCAAGAGCAACGATTGTGCCGTGAGCGCGTCTTGCAGCGTAGAATGTGTCAACGGGATCTGCAAGGAAAACTCTGTCAAGAACCTTAACGCCCTGGATATCGCAAGCTTTCATACCGAAAACTACGAAATCGCGGCTGCAAAGCTCTTCGGGAGTGATCTTATATTTTTTATCTTCTTTTTTAACTGTGTAAAGGTTTTCGCTCTGGGGGAAGAAAACATCCTTAGGGCTCTTAACAGTTTTGAGAGTGTCAAGGTCCACTGCTGTTTCTTCATTCCAGAGAGTGAAGTTTGTCTGTCCTGCAACCTTAGCGGGAACAAACAGGTCCTGCTCAGCTGCAATAGCAGCCAAGAGCTTTGAAAGGTCAGCTTTTGCTATCTTAAACATATCCATTAGCCCCTTTCTACTGCATCGCAAGGTTCAACGTCGTCAAAAGTGAAGTTTGTGAGAGGACCCTTGGTCTCTGCATCTTCACCGGCTTTGAATTCGCCATAGAACTTATTGATATCCTTGATGAATTTACGGTTAAAGAGATGGAGCGGAATGCCCTGAGGACAAACTCTGCTGCACTCGCCGCAGTCTGTGCATCTGCCTGCAACATGGAATGCTCTGATGATATGGAACATCTTTTCTTCAAAGGAGTCCACATTTGCCTTCTGTGCGGAATCGAACTTATTGGAATCGAACACGCACTTGCGGCAGGAACAAGCGGGACATACGTTACGGCAAGCATTACATCTGATACACTTGGAAAGCTCAGCCTGGAAGAATGCAAACTTTTCAGCGGGGCTCATAGCTTCGATCCTCTCAACCTCAGCAAAACGCTCAGCGTCTACTGTGTCGCGGGATTCACCCATAAGCTCATCATAAACCATATGCTCCTTGCCCTTGCAAACGTGGCAACGCTCAAGCATAGCATCCTTATATGCTACAGTCTTATCACCGTAGATCGTTTTAACTGTGAGTGTTTCGCATGCGTCGTCGATTTCAATTGACTGGATACCCTTGATACCCATAGCCTTGATTGCCTCAACGTTCAGCTTACCGCAGCAGCCAACGCCGATGATGTAAGCCTTTTCGCGATCAACTCTGTGCTCCTTCAGGAGCTGATTGAAGCTATATGTATCGCAGGGCTTGAGGAAAACGAGAGTTTTGCCTTCAAGCTTGGAAGCTTCGATCATATACTTTGAGAGGTTTGCTGCGCAAAATCCGTTATAAACGAATTTATCGAGCTCCTCTGCGCTATTGAAATATGCTACCTCGGGGTTATAGGACATATCGCCTTCTCTCCAACCGAGAACACGGGCAACTGTGCCGTCAGCAAGCAATTCTTTTGCGCGGTTTATCAGTTCTTGCATCTTATATCCCCCAATCTGACGTTCTTACCAAGAGACTGGATCTTTGAAACAAACTCGTTCATTGTTGTTGAGAACTTAACGCCCTCAGCAGCAGAAACCCATTCAACTCTTGTACGTCCGTTTTCAATACCAATATATTCAAGCATGGAGAACAGCATTGCCATTCTTCTTCTTGCATAGTAGTGACCTGTGCTGTAGTGGCAGTCACCGGGATGGCATCCACAGATGATAACGCCGTCAGCGCCTTTTTCAAATGCTCTGAGAATGAACATAGGATTTACGCGGCAGGAACAGGGAACTCTGATGATCTTTACATCTGCAGGATAAGCAAGACGGCTGCTGCCGGCAAGGTCTGCGCCTGCATAGCTGCACCAGTTGCAGCAGAAAGCCACTATTTTAGGCTTGAATTCTTCATTCATCGGCATATAGCATCTACCTCCGCAATGATCTGTCTGTTGGAGAAGCCCTGAAGGTCCATAGCACCGGAAGGACAAGTTACGGTACAAGCGCCGCATCCCTGACAAAGTGCGTTATTAACCTGAGCAACTCTACGTTCCTCACGGATACCGTGGTCATTGATAAGCTTTGTTTCGTATGTGATAGCGCCGTAAGGACAAACGTTAGCACAAGCGGAACAGCCGTTACAGAGAAGCTCATCGGGCTTCGCTGTGCAGGGGTTAGTGAGCAGCTTATCTTTTGCAAGAAGGCCGATAGCCTTAACTGCTGCAGCACCTGCCTGAGCAACTGTTTCGGGAATATCCTTGGGGCCCTGGCACACGCCGGAGAGGAACACACCTGCTGTGGGTGACTCAACGGGACGGAGCTTAGCGTGGGACTCTGTGAGGAAGTTGTTTGTGTCGATACTTGCTGTGAGCATAGTAGCGATCTTACGAACGGAAGGATCGGGTTCGATTGCTGTTGCAAGAACTACCATATCTGCTTCCATAAGGATCTGCTTGTTATCAAGAAGGTCCACACCCTGAACAAGAAGGCTTCCGTCGGGCTGAGGAGCAACCTTACCAACCTGACCCTTGATATAGTTTACACCATAGTCTTCAACTGCGCGGCGATAGAACTCGTCGAAGTTCTTACCGGGAGTACGCACGTCGATATAGAATACAGTTACGTTAACATCGGGATACTTATCGCGGATAAGCATAGCGTGCTTTGCTGTGTACATACAGCAGATCTTTGAGCAATAGGGCTTACCTCTGTCATCGGAGCAACGGCTGCCTACGCACTGGATGAACACGATGTTCTTAGGATGCTTTCCGTCAGAAAGGCGTTCAAGGTGACCCTTTGTGGGACCTGCAGCGTTCATTACTCTTTCAAGCTCAAGGCTTGTGATAACGTCTTTGCTCTGGTTATAAGCATACTCGTCGTATTTATCAAGCTTGATTGTATCAAAGCCTGTTGCAACAACGATTGCACCGTATTTTTCTGTTACGATCTCGTCCTTCTGCTCATAGTCGATAGCGCCTGCCTGGCAAACCTTGGAGCAGATACCGCACTTACCTGTTTTGAACTTGATACAAGCTTCGCGGTCGATTACGGGAACGTTGGGGATAGCCTGTGCGAAAGGTGTGTAAATAGCGCTTCTGTTGCCAAGTCCACGGTTGAACTCGCTGGGAGTTTTCTTGGAGGGGCACTTTTCCTGGCAAACGCCACAGCCTGTACACTTATCCATATCAACGCTTCTTGCTTTCTTACGGATATCAACTGTGAAGTCGCCAACGAAGCCGCTAACCTTTTCAACTTCGCTATATGTATAAATTGTGATCTTTTCGTGAGCTGCAGCCTCAACCATTTTAGGTGTGAGGATACAAGCAGAACAGTCAAGTGTGGGGAATGTTTTATCCAGCTGGCTCATTCTGCCGCCGATAGAAGGAGTTTTTTCAACAATATCAACCTCATAACCTGCGTCTGCAATGTCAAGAGCTGTCTGGATACCTGCGATACCGCCGCCGATAACGAGAGCTCTCTTTGTTACTCTGCTTTCGCCTGCCTTAAGAGGCGCGTTGAGGTTAACCTTAGCAATAGCTGCTCTTGCAAGAATAACAGCCTTTTCTGTTGCCTCTTCAACATTCTTATGGATCCATGAGCAATGCTCGCGGATGTTTGCGATCTCAACCATATAGGGGTTAAGACCGGCTCTTTCAGCAGCCTTTCTGAAGGTTGCCTCGTGCATACGGGGAGAGCAGGAGCAAACAACGATACCGGAAAGGTTCTTTTCTGCAATAGCCTTAGCTATAAGAGCCTGACCTGCCTCGGAGCACATATACTGATAATCCTCAGCGTGAACTACGCCGGGTTCGTTTCTAACGATTTCTACAACTTTTTTAACGTCTACCGTTGCTGCAATGTTACTGCCGCAATGGCAAACGAATACGCCAATTCTCTGCACCTTAGCTTACCTCCTGTATCTTCTGAATGCGCTTACGAGAAGCTGCTGGGGAAGCTCGGGATCAAGCTTTTCGGGGATCTCATCTGCTGAGAGGAAATCTCCGCCGCGCTCGCGAACAACGAGCTGACGGGCAGCATCAACAAGCTTTCCGGGTTTAACGTCTCTGGGGCATCTCTCAATGCAAGCAAAGCAGGAGAGGCACTTCCAAAGAGACTTGGAATTTACAAGCGCTTCAAGATCGTCGTTAAGAACATAAGAAACGAACTGATGAGGCTTGATATCCATTTCATTGAATGAGGGGCAGGATGCGGAGCACTTGCCGCACTTCATACATTTATAAGGGTTAACGCCGCTGATCTCACGGATGAGCTCAGCCTGCTTTTTTGTTTTATCGTGACTCACAGTGCCTTACCCTCCTCTGTTATTCCGAGTGCTTCGCAAAGAAGCTCGGTGAAATAGCGAACGGAAATTCCGCCCTCTGTTTTATTAAGGTTGTACATACAGAGAGGACAAGCTGTGATAAGCATTTCTGCGCCGAAGCCTTCAGCGGAGTCCTTGATTCTCTTGCACATACTCTTTGCCATATCCTTTTCATTGAGGGATATGTAGCCGCCGCAGCACTCGTTACGATAGGGATACACAACGGGAGTTGCACCGATTGCACGGATAAAGTCCTCAATGATTGTGGGGTTTTCGGGATCATCAAAAGCCATGATCTTGCCGGGACGAAGAAGCAGACAGCCATAATAAGCGCCGATCTTTCTTCCCTTAAGAGGATTGGTGACTTTTGCCTTCAGATTGTCAAAGCCAACTCTGTCGCGAAGAACTTCAAGGAAATGCAGCACGTTTGTTTCACCTGCATAAGCTTCGTCCAGCTTCATGTAGTTGTTAGCTCTTGTTCTGATATCGTCCACGTTCTTCATATCGTCATTGACTCTCTTGATAACATGGTGGCAAGCGGAGCAGAGAGTTACAAGATCCTGATCCTTTGCCTTTGCCTCAGCGAGAGCACGAACAGAAGAAAGCTTTGTAGCAATTTCATCGCTGCCAAGGGGATATACACCGCCGCAGCACTGCCAATTTTCGATTTCTTCCAATTCAAATCCCAGAGCAAGCGCTGCAAGGCGGGCAGAGCGGTCAAGAGACGCGCCTGTTGTCTTCAGCGTACATCCGGGAAAATAGCTGTATTTCATAGCTATCCTTTTCCTTTCAATTAGAGTTTGATCTGAGCAATTGTTTCCTTAAGCTTAGCGGCACTTGCGTGGAGCTTAGCGCGTTCAGCTTCTGTGATCTTACAGGGAAGTCTACCCTGAACACCGTTAGGTCCGATATGAGTCAGGATACTGAGACATACGTCTTCAAGACCGTACTCGCCGTGCATCATTGTGGAAACTGTAGCCATAGAGTCATATGCAGAAAGAAGCATTGCGCAAAGACGGCAAACTGCAACTGAAACTGCATAGAATGTTGCACCCTTATTTGCGATGATCTCACCGCCGGACTTCTGTACGAATGAAAGCATAGCCTCACGGTCAAGCTTTTCAATACCGGGACGAACGTCCTTCATAAGATCGATGTAGTCATGGATCTTAGCACCGGAAATAGCACAACGAGACCAGGGAATAAAGGATGTGTCACCATGCTCGCCGAATACGTAACCGTGAATGTTCTTCATTGCAAGGTTGAAGTGCTCGGAAAGACCGTGACGAAGTCTTGCTGTGTCAAGGATTGTACCGGAACCAATGATCTGATTTTCGGGAAGACCGGAGATTTTTGTGAATACATATGTGATAATATCAACAGGATTGCTTACGATGATGTAGAGAGCATCGGGAGCTGCTGCTACGATCTTGGGTGTGATGTCCTTGATGATATCAACATTTGTCTGTGTAAGTTCAAGTCTTGTCTGACCGGGCTTGCGGGCAACACCGGATGTGAGAATTACGATGTTGGAATTAGCCGCATCCGCATAGTCACCGGAAACAACTGTGATAGGATCACGGAAGCTTGTTCCCTGCATAATGTCCATTGCTTCGCCATCAGCTTTTTTCTTATTGATGTCGATGATAACGATTTCGTTAGCGATGTCCTGCTGAGAGAGTGTGTAAGCAATTGTTGAACCTACACTACCTGCGCCGATGATGGTGATCTTTCTTTTCATACCAAAATCTCCTTTTATATTAGAGTTTTTTATTAAACTATTTAGGGATCGGCGGGTTTTTATATTTCCCCACTCTAATCCAACTTTAATTTTATCACATTTCCCTTGTTTTATCAACCTTTTTCTTCTTAAAAAATAACTAAATTCCCTTATTTTTTAAGGGTTTATTCTGTTTTTTTAACAACAAAATTCAACTTTGTGTTTTTCATCAGCCCAGGTGTTGTTTTTTGTGAAGAAAAACTGTATAATAAAGTATATAATCACCGTAAAAAGCGGAGGACCTGATATGACAGACAGAGAAAGATTTATATCAATATACAAAGAAAAAATACATCGCGAAGGCGCTTCTGCACTTCTTGATTATCTCACCGACAAGTGCGACTTTTTTACAGCACCTGCCAGCACAAGATATCACAACAGTCGTCCCGGAGGCCTTGTAAATCACAGTCTCAACGTTTACGATTGCCTTGTTGATTATCTTGAACGCGAAAAAGTGAAAAACGATTACGGCTGCAATCCCTCTGAAGAAACCATAGCAATAGTGGCCTTGCTTCACGATATATGCAAAGTGAATTTTTATAAAGAATCCACGCGAAACGTCAAAGACGAAAACGGTGTTTGGCAGAAGGTGCCATATTATGAAATAGAGGACACACTTCCCTACGGACACGGAGAAAAATCCGTTTACGTTATCGGAGGTTTTATGCGACTGACCCGAGAAGAAGCTTTCGCCATCCGCTATCATATGGGATTTGCAGGAAACAGCGAAGTGCGCGACGTAGGGGCTGCATTTCAGATGTTCCCCTTGGCTTTTGCCCTCTCAACCGCAGATATGGAAGCAACATACTATATGGAAAAATAACTTCCTTCTCACAAAAAAAATAATAAATATCCCCCCGTAAAACTGAAGTGACCCCCAAAGTTTAGACAAAATTAAATATTAAATAGTAAGCGAATGGGCTCGGTATTGAACCGGGCTCATTCCTTTTAGTTTCAAGGAAATTCTTTCGTTATTGTAATAGTGAATATATTCTTCTAACTTTTCAATGAATCCCCTAGGGGATTCAAATTTTTCGCCATAAAACATTTCAACTTTAAGCCTGCCGAAAAAG
>JAFXGC010000055.1 GCA_017513325.1 Clostridia bacterium | reverse complement strand
ATATTCCTGTCCTATGGTATTCGGACCGCCGAGGACGTCGGTCCCTACGGATAAGGAGACAAATTATCATTTATCTAACCGCGCTATGAAATCCTTATACTCCTCCCAGCGATGCTCTCTTATGGGCATCACAGGATAACGTGCATCGTCAAAGAATAACAACAGGGCGGGAGAAATTTTCTTATATTTTTCTACCACAATATAGCCTCTCAGCTTCCCTTCCCCAATAAGCCTTTTGGCTGTGGCATGATAATTAAAATATGCCATGATCATTCATATTATTTCTTTTTTGGGAAATACTATTCACAAATAACCTAAAGGAGATTATTATGATAGAACAGGACACAATAAAGCTGCTGCGCGAATGCGATGCCGGAGTTAAAATGGGTATTTCTTCTCTTGAAGACGTGATTCCCCACGTTAAAAGCGAAAAACTGAGAAAATATCTGTCAAGTTGCAAAAAAGAACACGACAAGCTTGAAGACGAGATCAAAGAACACCTTGACAGATTTGAAGACGATGGCAAAGAACCAAATCCTATTGCCAAAAGTATGTCTGAACTTAAAACCAATTTCAAGCTTGGAATTAACGAATCCGACGAGACTATTGCCGATCTGATGACTGACGGCTGCAATATGGGTGTTAAAAGCCTTAACAAATATCTTAATGAATACAAAGCCGCCGATGAGTTTTCCAAGGACATCACCAAGCGCCTTATCAATCTTGAAGAAAGATTGGCAATTGATATAAGAAAGTATCTTTAATCCTTCTCCAACGGAGAAGGTGTCTTCAAAGCAAAGGGATGAGGAGAGCTTTTTCCACGGGATTAATTATTTGTTTATTCCAATTCCGATCTCCTCATCCATCGTAAACGGTCCCCCTTCCCCGCCGGGGAAGGCTAATAACAAAAACCTGCACTCTGAAAGTGCAGGTTTTATCTTTTTTAAGAGAGGATAGCTCTATCGTTTGCAAACTCCTTGCCGCTTGCTTTATTGAACAGCGCAAGAAGATCTTCAACTGTGAGCTTTTTCTTTTCTTCGCCTTCAACGTCTATGATAATATTACCTTCGTACATCATAATAAGACGGTTTCCATGCTCAATGGCATCGCGCATATTATGAGTTATCATAAGTGTTGTCAGCTTATTCTCCGTTACTATCTTATCTGTTATCTGAAGAACCTTTTCAGCTGTTTTCGGGTCAAGGGCAGCTGTGTGCTCATCAAGCAGAAGCAGCTTCGGACGATTAAGCGTTGCCATAAGCAAAGTTACCGCCTGACGCTGACCTCCCGAAAGAAGACCAACCTTTGTTGAGAGTCTTGTTTCAAGTCCAAGATCAAGATCCTTCAGCAAAGCTGCATAACGCTCCCTTTCACCTTTTCTTATACCCCACAAAAGCTTACGCTTTGTGCCGCGGCGAGCCGCAATTGAAAGGTTTTCATCAATTTCCATATCGGGAGCTGTTCCCTTCATTGGATCCTGAAAAACTCTGCCGAGGAATTTCGCTCTTTTGTGCTCGGGCATTGCCGTTACGTCAACACCGTCAATCTCTATCGTTCCGTAGTCCGGTTTCCACACGCCTGCAATTGCGTTAAGGAGAGTTGATTTTCCTGCGCCGTTGCCGCCGATAACCGTTACAAAATCTCCATCTTTAAGTTCAAGATTAAGTCCGTAAAGAGCAGTTTTTGCATTGACCGTGCCTGCATTGAAGGTCTTTTCGAGATTTGTTATCTTAAGCATTTTCTCCACCCCCTGCATTATTTACCGCAGATGCACGAACAACGGATTTCTGCTTTTTGAAATACTCACCCTTTATATAAGGAACAGCCAGGAACACCACAACTATAATAGCGGAAAGCATTTTCAAATAGTCGGTCTTAAGACCAAGAAGAACTACGAAATTATAGATTATGTAGTACACGATTCCGCCGCCCACAACGCCTATAAGGCTGACAACGAAATTGGGTTTTATCTTAAGTGAAACAGAAAGACCTATAAAGATAGCCGCAAGAGCGATAACGATTGCGCCACGTCCGTCGTTGATATTTGCAGAGCCCTTATACTGAGCAAGCAATGATCCTGCAAGAGCAACTATTCCGTTTGCGATGGCAAGGCCAAGCACCTTGTTGAACTTTACATTGACGCCTTGCGCACGGCTCATATCTGCGTTATCACCTGTTGACTTAAGTGTAAGTCCAACCTCTGTATAGAAGAACAGCCAAAGGCAAATGATTGTTGCTGTGATCAGAAGTCCTGCAGAAACTATTGCCATGGGATTGTTACTCATACTGAGAAGCAGCTTATGCTGACCGCCCACAAGAGAAACCAGAGATTTTCCGCCAAGAATAGCAAGGTTAACTGAATAAAGGATCAGCTGAGTGAGAATGCCTGCAAGAATAGAAGGAATTCCAAAGGCTGTGTTGAACACGCCCGAAACTAATCCTGCAGCAGCGCCTGCAATAAAAGCCACTATCATACTTAGCCACACGGGAGCACCGTTTGAGATAAGCACAGCGCAAACGCAAGCGCCTGTGCATATGGAGCCGTCAACTGTCAGATCGGCAATATCGAGAATCTTATAGGATATGTAGACACCGATTGCCATCAATCCCCATATCAGCCCTTCTGCGACAGCGCCGGGCAATGCATTTAAAAAGAACATTTGCTACCTCTGTGTTTATTTGGATTATTTAGCCTCGATGTGAATACCGAGCTTGTTGCAAAGCACTTCGTTATATACAACTTCGGGAGTGAGAGTTGCTATCTTAATATCTTCAGTTGTCTTTTCACCGAGAAGGATCTGTGCTGCCATTTTGCCTGTTTCTTCGCCAAGCTTATAGTAGTCGATAGCAAGACTTGCATAGCAAACTTCTCCGCCGTAGCTTGTGAAAACGGGTACGTTCTTTTCTGTGCAGATCGTGCCTACGATAGAATCGTTCTGAGCAACTGTGTTGTCAGAAGGAACATAGATCGCCTTGCACTCGTTTGCAGCGCTTGTTACAAGAGCCTGAAGCTCTGTTGTTTCGGAGAATGTATATGCCTTAACTACGATCTTCTTTTCTTCAAAGAGAGCCTTAACTGCTTCATACTGAATGAGAGAGTTGGACTCGTTCGTGCAATAAAGAACACCTACCTGATCGCCTTCAACAAGTTCAAGGGTGTCGATCATCATTTCTGCCTGTTCATCAAAGGGAACAGCATCACTTGTTCCTGTTACATTTGCAGGGATATTGTTTTTGAATGTATCGTTATAATCTGTTACAGATGTGCCGAGAACGGGAATTGTCTGTGTTGCATTTGCTGCAGCAAGAAGAGCGGGGGTTGCATTTGCCATAATAAGATCAACGTTCTTTGCTGTGAATGCGTTTATAACAGTTGTGCAAAGATCTGCACCGCCTGCAACCTGCGTATCAAAATCAACTGTTTTGCCTGCTTTTGAAAGCTCAGTTGTGAGAGCAGCTATAAAGCCCTCTGTTGCCTGATCAAGAGAATCGTGCTCCATAAGCTGGCAGATACCAACTGTGTAATCTGCAGCCTTATTACATGATGCCAGGCCCAGACAAGCGGATGCGCACATTACCAGCGCGAGAACGATTGATAATACTTTTTTCATTTGTGTTTTCCTCCAAAATATATAATATCCGTTTTCGGATAAAATGTTCTTTATAAAATAAAAACGCCCCTGCACAAAACAGGGGCGATAATATCGCGGTACCACTCTGCTTTCGTATCAACCTTTCGGCTGAAACCTTAATAGGCTTAAAAGTCTTAGCGATGTAACGGTCGCACCCGTTGTATCTACTGCAATTTTCAACACACTGCTCGCAGAATGAACTTCAAACGGATACCACCGTTGCCTCGCACCAAACGACAACTCTCTGAAGGCTTTTCTCCGCCCTACTCTTTCTGCTCAAACGCATTTATTTGGCTTATTGGTATGTATTCTAACACTTTAAACATAATTTGTCAATAGAAATATTGTTTTTTGTTCAAAATGTTCAGTTTGTTCCGATGTATATAACCAACCAAACTATCCAATCATTTCATTAATTGATACTATAACATTGACCTTTATTCCCAAATGTGGTAAAATAATATGAATAACTATTTTCCGGAGCTGACTTATGAAGCTTTTAAATAAAATCAGATGGCTGTTTGACAACGGCACGTTTAGTATATCGGATATTTTCGCGCTTTTTCTCACAGGATTTATCTGCGCCAATTACTATACTGCTGCAGCAGGCAGCTTTACGGATCTCTCTTACGTGAGAGATATTAATATAATTGCTTTTTTTATTGTTTTCGTTTGCGTTGAACTTATTATGGCGTCAACTTTAATAGCTCTCAAAAGCGCTGTTATTGTCAACTGGGCTCTGCTGTGCAGCTCCGTTGCTTTCGCTATGCTGCTTTGTTCCCAGCTCAACGGACAAATCTATTTTAACATCGGTGTTGCATTTGTTTTGTTTTTCATAATCAAATATCTAACTGAAGAAAACAGGCTCGGCATCGATATGCTTACTATGAGCAACAGAATGTCCTTTGCTGTAACCGCTGCTGTTTTCGCTGTGTTTGTGATACTTGTTTCCATATGCACAGTTATGAAATATAAAACGTTTTCTCATTCAGCCTTTGACTTCGGTATTTTCTGCCAGATGTTTGAACAAATGGCGGAAACCGGACTCCCTTTTACAACAGTTGAAAGAAGTGAATATCTGAGTCATTTCGCAGTTCATTTTTCTCCCGTTTATTATTTACTTCTTCCCTTCTATATGATTTTCCGCAGCCCTGTCTTTCTCCTGGTGGCGCAGGCTTTCATCGTTGGATTTGGTATGTTCCCTCTCCGACGTATATGTATGAAATTAGGGATGTCACCTGCAATCTCTGCTGCCGCAGCTATACTCTACGCTGTTTTTCCAACTATGGCAAACGGCTGTTTCTACGATTTCCACGAAAACAAGTTCCTTTCTGTTTTCATTCTCTATATGATATATTTCGTGCTTTGCGAAAAGAACGTTGGCATCATCATATTCGCTCTTGCCACCCTTTCTGTCAAAGAGGATGCCGCAATCTACGTTATGGCGATCACTATATGGATGTTGCTTACAAAAAGAAAGAGAATTACAGCGCTTATCGTTTTTGCCTTATCCGTTATTTATTTCATTTTTGCGTGCAAAATGATTGAGCTTTCAGGCGGAGAAATTATGATGAGCCGACTTGAAAACTACTATATAGAAAAAGACGGCGGATTTATAAAAGTTATAAAAACCTGTTTCTTTGACATTGGTTTTCTCATAAAAGAAGTGTTTCTCGGGGCAAACACAGAGCGCTTCTCTGAGCTGACCTATGGCGGTCAAAAGATAGAATTTATATTCTGGACCTGTATTCCCCTTCTCTTTATGCCCTTCGCTTCCAGACACACAACGCATCTCGTGCTTATGATACCGCTTTTAGTTATTAATCTTATGCCTGAATGGATGTATCAGCACAATATTGACTATCAATATACCTATGGCACTGTTGCTCTGCTTTTGGTTGCCGCATTTCTTGCTCTGTCAGAAAAGACTCCCGAATCAAGACGCAAGCTTGTGATATGTATGCTTGCCATAAGTATGGCTTTTACCACCTCTGCAATATACTCAAAAGCAGGAAGATATATCGCTCGATATAACAAAGATCCTCTTAAATATATTGCCACCGAAAATGCTCTTGACACTATCCCTCACGATGCTTCAGTTACTGCCTATGGATTCTTTATCCCTTATCTCAGCTATATCGATGACCTTCATACCTGCCCTGATTACTACGGCCCCTATGAAAAAACCGATTATTACGTTATCGATACCAGATATGCTGATGATTCACACACAGCCAAGATGATCTCCGCAATGGAAGATGATTATACCCTTGTTTGTGAAGATGGTTTTGCCAAGATCTATAAAAGGACTTCAAATAATGAATAATAAGAAAAATATCATCGAAAAGTCCATCCACGCGGGACACAGACAGCGCTTACTAAAAAAATACGAAAAGCTGGGGGCTGATGCCTTTGAAGCTCATGAATTGCTTGAAATGCTGCTTTTCTTCAGTATTCCTCAAAAAAACACAAATGAGATCGCTCACAACGTTATGAACAAATTCAACTCCATTTCCACTGCATTTTCCGCTAAGGCAAATGCTCTTATTGAAACTGATGGAATTGGAGCCAAAAGCGCATTATTGTTAAATCTTTGCCGCGATACTATCAGGCAATGTACCCTTGAACATGCGGCAAAAACTCCTCTTGACACCAATTTCAAAAGAACAAGATATATTTATAACTGGTTCAAAGGAAAGAAAGCCGGAACCGTTATGGCAATGTTTCTCGATGAAAAACTAATGCTTATAGAAACCGCGACGATATCCGCAGGAAGACTGTTTCGCCCCGAATGCTATCCTGACGTTATTCTCGAAAAATCACTTGCTCTTGATGCGAAATTCGTTATCATAAATCACAGCCATCGGGATAATTGCACCGAGCCTTCACCCGAAGACCTCTATCTTGCAGGACAGATACGTACTGCTCTCGGTGCACACGGAATTGAACTCATAAATCAGTTTATTGTTACAGAATTTGACTGTACTCCAACCAACAATTTTAATATATGAAAGGTCATATTTATGAAAGAACTTTCTCCATATCTTGAATGCGCTATGGCAGTGAATACTCACGGTGTTAAGGGCGCAATTAAACTTGAAAACAGATGCGACACTCCCAAAGTGCTGGCATCTCTTAAAAGAATGTTTATAAAAAAGAACGGTGAATACGTTGAGATGAAGGTTGTTTCTTCATCCGTTCAGAAAACTATGGTTATTTCCACCTTTGAAGGCATTGAAACTCTTGAAGATGCCATAGCGCTCAGAGGAACGGTTTTCTATGCCGCAAGAGAAGATTTCCGCCTGCGCCGCGGAGATTATTTTATTGCCGACATTATCGGTCTTCCTGTTTTTGATGATGACACAGGCGAGGAGATAGGTAAACTGCTTAACGTGCTTTCACCGGGAGCGCATCAGGTTTACGTTATCGAAGACGGTGACGGAAGCTTTATGCTCCCCAATGTTCCCGAATTTGTCCGCCGTATTTCTTTTGATGATGACGCCGGTATTTATATTCATCTTATTGAAGGAATGAGAGAAAACTCAAGATGAGAATTGATATTATGACACTTTTTCCTGCCCAGATAGAATCTGTGCTGGGAGAAAGCATTATAGGACGCGCAAGACAGGCCGGTCTGCTTGACATCAGAGCTTACAATATCCGTGACTACTCTGAAGATAAGCACCGCAGAGTTGACGACACCCCTTGCGGAGGAGGCAGAGGTATGCTTATGGCAGCGCCTCCGATTATTAACTGTTATAATGCCGTTACTGCTGATATTTCCGAAGGCGATGCCAAACCCAAAGTGTTATATATGTCCCCCAGAGGTAAAACTTTCACTCAGGAGGATGCAAAAAGATTTGCGCTTGAACAAAGACTTGTTATCCTTTGCGGACACTACGAAGGCGTTGACCAGAGAGCGATAGATATTCTTGAAGCAGAAGAAATTTCCATTGGTGACTATGTGCTTACAGGAGGTGAGCTTGCCGCCTGCATCATTTCTGATGCTGTGGGCCGCCTTATCCCCGGAGTGCTCCCGGAAGCGGTTTGTCACGAAAAAGAATCCTTTGAGGACGACCTGCTTGAATATCCCCAATATACCCGTCCCATTGAATTTATGGGACAAAAGGTACCCGACGTGCTTCTCAGCGGACATCACGCCAATATTGAAAAATGGCGCCTTGAAGAATCTGAAAAGCTGACGGAGGCACGACGCCCCGACCTTTATTCTAAGTATTATGAGCGAAAGATGGCAGCAGAAGCTGCAAAAAAGAAAAGAAAAAGAAGAAAAACAACTGAACAGTAATTATTACTCATTTGCCTAATTTATTCTAAAAACACGTTATTTTATACAATTGCATAACTAAAATGGCTGTTTTTAACATTGATTATATACACATATGTGTTATAATTAATGTACAGTTTGTACATTGAGGTTATAGAATATGGCAAAAAAACATAATATTTCACAAACAGTCACAAAAATGCTGTTCAGTGCTTCGATTATACAATTAATGCTCATATGCTTTGTTTTGATACCACCAACGGATGCAAAAGCATTGTTCACACCTGAAATGAAAGCATACATACCCGAAATGACCCAATATGCCGCGCTCACAGCGGCACTAAGCCTGCCGGCAGGTATAATTGTTGATAAAATAGTCAACAAAACAAAATAATTAAGAAAGGAGAACGGATATGGATATTTTTGAAAAAGCCCGACGATTTATAGAAGAAAACGGAATAGCACAGCTTATAAATAATTCCGATGCCGTTCTCGTTGCATACTCAGGCGGAGCAGACTCAAGCGCACTTCTGCATTTTCTCTGCGACTACCTGAAGAACTCAAACGTTATGTTGGCTGCTGCTCACCTTAATCATATGATACGAGGAGCAGAAGCAGAATACGATCAAAGCTTTTGTGAAAAAACAGCAAAAGCTCTCAGCATTCCCTTCTATACCAAAAATATTGATATTCCCAAAATCGCAGCAGAAAGCAAAAAAACTTTAGAAGAAGCTGCAAGAGATGAAAGATATGCTTTTCTTTCGGATATAGCGCAAACACTTGGAGAAAATACTCTTATAGCAACTGCTCACAACTCCACCGACAATCTGGAAACACTGATTTTCAATCTTTCCCGCGGAACAGGTATAGCAGGCATAGGAGGTATTGCTCCTGTTCGCCGGAATATTATTCGTCCTCTGCTTTGCGTTTCCGGCGAGGATATCAGAGAATACCTGAAAGAGAATAATATAAAATACGTGGTCGACAGCACAAATGCTGACACTGCCTATACAAGAAATCATATACGCAAAAATATCGTTCCCCTGTTAAAAGAAATCAATTCTTCTGCCGAGGAAGCTGCTCTGCGCCTTTCAAAAATAGCAAGAAGCGAATCGCAATATATCCAAAACGAGGCGGAAAAACTTATATATAACGGAGCTATAAAAAGAACAGATTTTAACTCCGCCCACCCCGCGCTGAAATCAAGAGCTATTCTCACTCTATATAAATATCTGAACGGTTCATCAAACGGGCTTTCATCAGTCCATCTTGACGCAGCTTTGGATTTTCCGCCACAAGAAACGGGAGAACTTTCTCTGCCTTGCGCAACCACTTTGTTCTTTGACAAAGACGTTATATATATGAGCAGAGAAACCCATGATCCCTCAAATGAAAAAACGGCTGTTGAGCTGAGAGTTGACGGGATTACCCATCCTTTTGGAAAGCAATTCGCAGTTGCCTTATGCGAAGCGGGAAAAGAACCGATTTATGATGCAAATATTTACAATTTATTTATAAAACAAAGTACTTCCTTTGATACAATATATGGTAGCATTTTTGTAAGAGAACGCCTTGACGGCGATAAGATCCTCTCTAAAAAAATGCATAAAAAGCTGAAAAAGCTTATGTGCGATAAAAAGATACCAATAAGATACAGAAATGACCTGCCTGTTTTCTGTGATGACAACGGAATACTGTGGGTCCCTACGGTTGCCCTGCGCGATAACGCCAACGGCAATGATATCACAATGTATGTTTTTAAGCTGAAAGGATAATATCTGATTATGAAAAAGCATTATGAAATTTGGGACGACGACGTGGAGGCAATACTCATAACTGAGGAAGAGCTTGACGAAACTGTTACAAGAATCGCAACCGAAATCGATAAAGACTATAAAGACAAGAATCTTCTGCTCCTTTGCATCCTCAAAGGAAGCGTTGTTTTCTTCGGAGACCTCATGAAGCGTCTCTCAATCCCCTGCGAAATTGACTGCATGAAGGTTTCTTCATACGGCGCGGGAACAACTTCCTCAAAGAAGATCAATATCCTTCTCGACCTGCACAGAAATGACCTCAGCGAAAAGGATATCCTTATTGTTGAGGATATTATCGACAGCGGAAGAACTCTCTCCTATCTCGCTGAATATCTTAGAATTAACGGAGCAAGGAGCGTTAAAACAGTTTCTCTCCTTGATAAACCCTCTCGCCGCGAGGTTGATTACACTCCCGATTACAGAGGAATGATCATCCCCGACGAATTCGTTGTGGGTTACGGACTTGACTATGCTGAAAAATATCGCACACTGCCCTACGTTGGCATCCTCAAACCTGAGATCTACACTAAATAATTATTCCATACCCCAAGGAGGAACGCTGTGAAGAAAAGCGGCTTTAAAGTTGCCATATGGTATCTTCTGGTGATTGCTGTTGTGGTTGTTGCAATTGCAGCAATGAATTCAAAGCTTGAACCCAAAACATATACCTACGGCGAAATTATCGAATATTTCGAAAACGAGCAGGTTCGTGAATTTAAAGGTGACTATCAGAAAAACAAACTCACCATTAAAATAGAAACAACTAAAGAAGACGGAACAACATCTGAATCCACAATCGAATACGTTCTTGCTGATATGGATGCATTCCGCCGCGAAACGGATGAGCTCGTTCGTGAACAATATTCCAAAGGAATTATTGAAAAATACGACTATATCCCATATTTGGGAATGCCCTGGTGGGTTTCATTTATTCCCACTCTGCTTATGATTGCTGCTGTTATAGGCGTTTCAATCTTTATGATGAATCAGGCTATGGGCGGAAAGAACAGCAAGATAGGCAGCTTCGGCAGAGCAAAAACAAAGCTCTCCCATGATGACAAAAACAAAGTTTACTTCCGCGATGTTGCGGGCGCTGACGAAGAAAAAGCAGAGCTTGAAGAAATCGTTGAATTTCTCCGTGACCCCTCCAAGTTTACAAAGCTTGGAGCCAAGATCCCCCATGGCGTTCTGCTTATGGGCCCTCCCGGTACAGGTAAAACTCTCCTTGCAAAAGCCGTTGCAGGCGAAGCAGGAGTTCCTTTCTACTCCATTTCCGGTTCAGATTTTGTTGAAATGTATGTAGGTGTGGGCGCCTCCCGCGTGCGCGACCTTTTTGATACAGCAAGAAAGAACCCCGCTTCAATCGTGTTTATCGACGAGATAGACGCTGTTGGCCGCCAGAGAGGTACAGGCCTTGGCGGCGGACACGACGAAAGAGAACAGACCCTCAACCAGTTGCTTGTTGAAATGGACGGTTTCGGATCTTCCGAAGGAATCATCGTTATCGCAGCAACCAACCGCCCCGACGTTCTTGACCCCGCGCTTCTGCGTCCCGGTCGATTTGACAGACAGATCACAGTGAGCCAGCCCGATATCAAGGGCAGAGAAGAAATTCTCAAGGTTCACGCAAGAAATAAGCCCCTTGAAAATGAAGTTGACCTTGCAACCGTTGCTAAAGGAACTTCAGGCTTCACAGGCGCTGACCTTGCAAACCTGCTCAACGAAGCAGCACTT